>DKBD01000061.1 GCA_002451055.1 Nitrospira sp. UBA6909
TTCCCTGTGGGCGAAATGCAGAAAACAGAGGTGTGGAAAGAGGCGGAGGCGTTAGACCTCCCAGCCGACGAACTCAAAGAAAGCCAGGAAATCTGCTTCGTGAGCCAGGGCGATTACAGAACCTTTATTGAGGCCGAAGCTCCCGAAGCAAAAAACCCTGGGCCCTTTCTCGATCGATCAGGGCGGTACCTCGGCCAACATGACGGCATCGCCTTTTACACACCGGGACAACGCCGCGGACTTGGGGTCGCCACGGGGAGCCGGCTGTATGTGCAGCAGGTCCGTCCCGCTACGAACACGGTCATCCTCGGCCCAGAAGAATCGCTCTATAGCACGGAATGCCAGGTGAGCGATCTCAACCTCTTCCAGCCAACCCTCAGCGACCAGCCCACCGAGGTCGACGTCAAGGTACGTTATGCGACGCCGTCCGTTCCCGCCACACTCTACCCCGTAAGTCCGTCGATTCTCCGTGTGCAATTCCGAGAACCCCAGAAAGCCTTGTCCCCGGGACAATCAGCCGTTTTCTATCAGGGGGACCAAGTGTTGGGAGGAGGGATCATCCAAGCCCTAGAGATCAATCACTGAAATCCGTGTCTGGTGGCTAGGAAAAGCTTTCCTTGACTTCATCTGCAAGCATCGTATAGCCTGCCAACAGGCCTGTCCTCGGCATCGCCTTTCCCAATCGAATATTTGAGGTAATACATGTTCGGCTCATTCGGATGGATGGAATTACTGCTGATCTTGTTCATTGTCTTGATCATTTTCGGAGCCGGTAAACTCCCACAGTTGGGTGAAGGCCTCGGCAAGGCAATCAAGGGATTCAAAAAGACCGTCCATGAGGCGGATGCTATTGATGTGACACCAGAAGAACAACCTCGACAAGCGCAGACAGCGACATCTGCTCAGGCGAATGCACAATCGCCGTCGGAACAACCATCGGCAGCGCAGGGATCTTCACCCGATCAGCACAAACAAGGATAGATCAACCTGTGTGATGCGAACGGCGCGATCCACGAGCAAGCCCCGAACCCATCACGCGACTTCAACCGTGACTTATGTTTGGCTTGGGAGCAGGCGAAATACTCATCATTCTGGTTATCGCGTTCCTTCTCTTTGGGCCAAAACAACTGCCGGAAGTCGGTCGCCAAGTAGGCAAGGCCGTTAAAGGTTTTAAGGACGTAACCGATGACCTGAGGAAGTCCGTCGAACCTGAACTCCACACCATTCAGCAAGAAATGAAAATGGTGGAGCAAGACTTTCAAGCTTCCATCAAGGAAACGGAAGAGGAGATCAATTCAATAGGCGAACATGCCGAGGACAAATCCGCCACCGAGACACGCCAGGCTTCATAAGATCGTCTGACAGACTGCAGGCTCCCTCTCGAAAGTCCTCAGAAAAGAGATTCATATGACCATTCCATTCACGTCAATAGGTAGAATGCGCGCGCCCTGGCACTCCGTGAAGGCCGCTCAGCTACCAACCGTCCGGATTGCTCCGGCTGTATTTCTCACCGCCGTCCTATTGGCTGCGGCCCTGCTACTTTCCGAAACGAATACCGTTTATGCGGCACTCGAGGTGCCGGAGGGAGAGAGAGTCACCAACATCATCGTCATTGGAAGAGGTATTCCAGACAAGGAGCAATACGAGTTATTCGACCCAAAAATCGGCAAGAATTTCGATTTGAAAAACCTGTGGATACGGGCAGACCTCCGCGTACGGCCTGAATACAGGAATAACCTCTGTTTCGGTGGTGGAATCGGAGGTGGGAGCGGAGATCCCGCCTCGATTTTTGGAAGCTGTAATCGTCCTACGGGACTAGCCAACAAGCTTCCCGGCAATGCGAACGATTCATTTGTTCAACAGATGACCCGTTTGGGCATCGGATATGACCTCTCTCCAGACGTCAATTTTTATCTAGAATTCATTGACTCCCGGACGTGGGGGGGGAATCAAGACCCTATCACCCATACTTGCGGACCAAACAGCGGATCGAAATCAACCTGTTCACTCGGGATCCGTGCAGGGTACATCCTCGTTCGCAACTTTGCCGGGATCCAGGGACTCGGTATCAAGGCTGGTCGACAATACCTCGTGTTTGGCGATCAGAGCCTCCTGGGCCACTTCGATTGGGCGAACACCGGTTTCTCCTTTGATGGAATCATGACCAATTACAGCACCAGCTTCATGGATTCGTCCTTAGGCTGGTTCAGACTTGCTGAAACCGACCTCCTACAGGGTGCACCTCTCGGTAGTGGAGGCCCCAACGTTTACTCAGGAACTGGGCAGTCGAAGAATGCCCACGGCGATGTCGACATGCTGGTCTTTTATAACCAGATAAAAGCTGTTCCTTGGACCTTGATCGAACCCTTCTATATTTATTACAAGAATAATCTCGACGCAAACACCAACAACGCCCAAGGTCTTGGCACGCCAAAGCACGGAAACCAAACCCGCCACGTCATTGGGAATCGCATCGCTCTCAGAAAAGGGGGCTTCGATGCGTCCAACGAAATCGTCTATCAATTTGGTCAGATGGGCGATACAGGAGGGGCGGCTGAGCCATGCGGCGCCACCGGGACCCAAAATAAGTGTCTGCATATCAACGCTTGGGCCACCAGAAACTGGGTCGGTTATACGTTTTACGATTTGGCCTGGAAGCCGCGTCTCGCGCTCAATTTCGACTATGCTTCAGGAGACGGCCGTGCAAACTGTACGTTGAACCCCGCCTATGGAAGTTGCTCAACCGCCAACACATTTGAAAACCTCTACCCCACCAACCACATCCACATGGGGTACATGGATGTCATGGGATGGAAAAACACGTTGACCTGGTCTGCTAATTTCCAAGCCCGCCCGACCAGGAATGATCACATAGAGGTCTGGTACACGAATCTGAACCTCGCCAATGCCAAAGACAATTGGTATCGTGCAAGTCAGGGAGTCTATGTCTATTCTAAGGTGGGGAATACGACGAACCATGTGGGAGACGAGCTGGATTTCACCTGGACACACTTCTTTATGAATGGCAAGTTGGCCTTTCAGACGTCTTTTGCCTATATGTTCACCGGTCCCTATATCAGAGAAAATCTAGGGACAAACAAAAACCAGACATGGGCCTATGCGCAGTTCTGGTTAAATTTCTAGCAAACGAGCATGGCCCCCTATTCTGAAACATCGGCGGGCTGCCGGTGTCCCAGAAGAGGACCGATTTCTATAGTCCTGCTCGGCAGCGGCCGAGCGGTCATCCAAAATTTCCCGCCTTCGCCAATCGTTCCTGAAGCTCACCGTATGTGCTGGTGACGGGAAATTGCGGAAATTCCTTCGGCAGGTGATCCGGTGGCCTGAAGAAGAATCCGGCATCGGCCTCGGCCAGCATGGCTGTGTCGTTGTACGCATCGCCGGCTGCCAAAGTGAAGAAATTGAGAGACTTCAAGGCCGCAACTGAATGTTTCTTCTGATTCTCCATCCGCATGCGGTAGTTGACGATCTGGCCGGAAGCGTCGATCTCCAGTTGATTGCAGAACAGAGTTGGAAAACCCAACTGCCGCATCAGCGGTAATGCAAATTGATAGAAGGTGTCCGACAAAATAATGACCTGGCATCGCTGCCGAAGCCATTGCAGGAAATCAGCCGCACCATCCAAAGGGCCCATCCTCTCGATGACCTCTTGAATGTCACGAATGTTCAGGTTGTTCCGATCCAGAATCGCCAAGCGTTGCCTCATTAATTTGTCGTAATCCGGCATCTCGCGAGTCGTGACTTTCAGATCGTCAATGCCGGTCTTCAACGCGACATTGATCCAAATCTCTGGAACCAACACACCCTCTAGATCCAAACAGACGATCACTGGCTTCTGCATGAACGGCATCCTCCTGCACCATGAATACGATCCGAAAACTTGACCGGACCTTTCACAGATTTCTGATCGAATTGTCACCCGACGGGTGAAAAGTCTGGCTTAAGAAGCGCCACACCTTATCGAGAGCCCTATCGAGCAGCTGGGCGCCCTGCCAAGTCTTCCGGTTCTCACGCTGATGCGATTTCTCCCAATCCGCGACGATCGGCAGCGGAATCAGTCGGGGCGCAGAATCGGTCAATTCCGACCAGAGCAAACCGAGCACCGGACCAACACGCAGGGGAACATTAATTGGTTCGATCTCATTCTTCGCCATATCCTGACAGAGCTCAGCCGGGGATGTCACGAGTAATTCACGGCAGGCTGCAGGCCGTTCTTCGTAAATCGAGCACATGTCCTCTTCAAGGAAGGGGCAGGGGATCCTCAGGGCGTAATAATCCCGGTTGATGGGCTCCAATGCTTCGTCATCAAAGGGCTGAGACGACTTGCCCAATTCCAGGAGACGATGCCAGAGTCCATGCGAGAGCAGGATGGACTTAACGTGTGCCAATCTCGTGGCAATGCGTTCACGTTGCTCGACGGGACGCGAATTGATGAACTCCATCAGGGCATAGGCTTCCGGAGGTGACAATGGGACCAGCATCCGGCAACAGGCGGAGCACCCTTTGACGCACGAGCGAGTCCTCCCTTCCTCAGATGCTTGTATCTCCTCCAATGTCTGGGCTTCTTCACCCAAGCGTCGTAACAAGGGAACGATGGCGGTCACTGGAACGAATCCAGTGGGAACATCCACCGCTGTCGTCAATCGGCCAGCCGGTGTGTTGATCGCGATGTCAAACCGTTCCGTTGNNATCAGACTCTCCGGCCACGTCATTGGTCTCCTCAAAGAATACATGCGTGATCTTGTGGAACAGGCTGAACAGGAGGTGCTGGCCAACGAGCGATTTGGATTCAGCCCCACACCCTATCGCACCGATCAAGCCATTTCCGATCTTCTTGCCTTGCTGGACGACCGTATCGAGTCTGAGGGAATCCAAGTGGGTCTGCCGGAAAACGTGATCCATTCCCTGTGGAGCATCTGTAACGAAGCTTCTGCTCATCTCTCCGACCAGGTCTGGCTGGAAGGTAACCTAGACCATCAGGCGGTCGGCAAGGCAAGGATCAGGCAGTTGACCTATCGGGCATTGATTGACTTCATCGAGATGCGTTGACACG
>DKBD01000192.1 GCA_002451055.1 Nitrospira sp. UBA6909
AATTCTTCAAACAGTTGCTGCGAAAACTTTTTGGCGACGGGATTGGTCGAGCCATATGTCCGGTTCGATTTGGCTGTTTTATCCAGCAACTTGAGGATTCGTTTGACGGAGGCAATCTCCGGGTCCTCGGTTTCTTTCGCCGCTACCGCCGCGGCCAGCATTTCTTGCGCCGTCTTGAGATCCGTCATGCAGTTACACCTACCGGGAGACCAAGGATTCGTCAAGAAAATCAATGTTTGTCACGGAGTTCCATCATGGGCAGTGAAATCGTGGAGTGCGTTGCCGGCGGCAGAAGCGATCGGTAGAATGCCGGTTGGAAGATCAGTCATTTTGTCACGCCATGCAGATGAGCGAAACTCTATCCGCACACATGCTTCGACCAGTCTTGGTCATTTGTTTCGGCGACAGCCTCACCGCGGGGTTTCAATCGCCGACTTCTGAGAATCCGATGGGGACGGAAACGCCGTACGGGCGTTTTTTGCAGGACCATCTTGGCGATACGGCGCTGGTTCAGACCAGCGGGATGTGCGGCGAACTCACCGGCGAAATGGCTATACGGCTCAGGCGCGACGTGCTGGATCACAAGCCAGACTATGTGTCGATTTTGGGAGGGACGAACGATCTGGGATGGAACGCAGTGCCTGAAGAAATCTTGGCGAATCTGGTCAATATGTATGAGCAGATTCTCGCAGGCGGAGGCATTCCGATTCCGGTCACGGTTCCTTCAATCCGAGTAGAAGGGTACGAAGATACCCCGGAAGGACGGGAATGGGTGGCCGGACATCTTGGCCAGCGAAGCCGTTTGAACACATTGATCCAGGACTATGCCGCCTCAAAGAATCTCGCCTCCGTCGATCTGTTTTCGGCCACTGCGGACCCTGACAGTGGTCAACTGGCTCGGGTCTATTCGAATGACGGCCTTCATCTCTCCACCGCCGGCTATCGGCTGTTTGCAGAAGAGGTGGCTCGCGTTGTGAAGTTCTTGCTGTGTCAGGCAATGTGAGCATGACGACGGAAAATTTTCTTCTGGCATTCCCAAAGGACTCACACTAGAATCGCGCGCGGTGTGAAGATGTAGATATGCTCAAACCCAAGAGAGTCAGCAAACCAACCAAACAAGGAGCCGGCAATTATGCGTTGGTTCAATTTTGTTGGAATGGGGCTGTTGGCGTTCGGCATCATTCTGAACGAGTGGGTGTATTTGCATGTGTCGGAGCAGTTCGACCTACCGGTGGTTATCGGGTTCGCCATCTATCTCGTTGTTGCACTTGGATTATCCCTATGGGGAGGTCCAGATACCGAATCCGACTAGACAGAAAAGCATTCACCCGCTGACGAGGGAAGCCACGGCGATTAAGGCCTGAGGCTCCACTTCAGTCTTTGTCATCGACAGGATTTCATGCACACTCGTTGTGCCGTCTCACGATGAAACGACAATGAACGGCCAAGCATGAAGCCGGTATTGTCCGGCGCCGTACCGTTGTGAGGAGCTGTGCTTCAAGCGATCAGTGATCAGGAGTTTGATCGAGTGGTCGAGGCCAGCCCTGTTCCCGTGCTGGTGGAATTCTGGAAGCCCGGCTGTGGCCATTGCCGTGCTCTGATGACGGAACTCGTACTGCTCCAACGCGATATGGGCTCCAATCTGCTCATTCTCACGATGAACGTAGAAGAGAACCACCAGATTCCTGCTGAATTAGAAGTCTCGTCGCTTCCCGCACTGGCTCTGTATCAGAATGGCGAATTCGTACAGTTTATCGGAGGGCTGGGGAGGCGGCAGGAGATTTCAACACATATCCGAACGACGTTGGATCACTGACCGGCCCCCTCGAAGATCCCTCTATAGCACTCGCCAGGAGCGGCCGTCATTTTGGATGAGACGGTCGGCTTCGACCGGCCCCCAGGTGCCGGCTTGGTATTCGGGTAGCCAGCGCTGTCCAAGTTTCTCCCAGGCCTCGAGGATTTGGGTGATCCAGGCCCAGGAAGCTTCCACGGCATCGCGCCGCATGAAGCGGGAGGCGTCTCCCGCCATGACATCGAGCAAGAGGCGTTCATACGCTTCGGGCGATGGGCGGCCGAAGACCTCTCCGTATTTGAAATTCATTTCGACCGGATGGGTCTGCGCTCTGGTGCCTGGCACCCGCGAGACGATACGGAGGGATAGTCCTTCTTCCGGCTGAATTCGCAAGGCCAGGACGTTCGGGGCTTGTGGAATTTGCGGATTCGCGTTGAAGAGAATCTGCGGGATCTCCTTGAATTGTACCGCGACTTCGCTGGCTCGGAGCGGGAGAGCTTTGCCCGTTCGAAGGTAGAAGGGGACGCCGGACCAGCGCCAGTTCTCGACGAAGCATTTCAAGGCCACATACGTTTCGGTGATGGAATCGGGGGTGACTCCTTTTTCGCGTCGATAGCCAGGCACCGGTTTGCCGTGCGCCCTACCTTCCGTGTATTGCGCCCGGACCGTGCACTTTTCCGCATCCTTGGAGGTGATGGGTCTCAGGCAGCGCAGCACTTCCATCTTGGAGTTCCGCACGACATTGGGATCCAGGGAGTAAGGCGGTTCCATGGCGACCAAGCAGAGCAGTTGGAGCAGGTGATTCTGCACCATGTCCCGCAACGCGCCGGCCTCCTCGTAGTAGGTCGCTCTGGTCCCGACGCCTTCGGCCTCGCTCACGGTGATCTGGACGTGGTCGATGTATTTGTGATTCCAGATCGGCTCGAAAATGCTGTTGGCGAAGCGCACGACCATCAGATTCTGAACCGTTTCCTTGCCCAGATAATGATCGATGCGGAAGATTTGTGATTCGTCGAAGACCCGTCCAGTGACTTCGTTGATCGCCTGCGCCGATGCCAGATCGCGCCCGACCGGTTTTTCAACGATGATTCTGGCGTAAGGCGATCGGGCAGCGGGAATTCCGGCGAGTCCCGCGACGGCCAGCCCCTCACAGACGGGGGTGAACGAGCTGGGCGGAATGCTGAGGTAAAAAATGCGATTTCCTGGCAACTGGAACGACCGCTCAAGTTCTTCCGCACGGGCTTTGAGCCGTACATAGGTTTGCGGGTCGTCGTTTCCACCATCCAGATAGAACAAATGCCGGGCAAAGGCGTTCCAGGTGTCTTCGATCAAGGCTCGCCGGGAATGTTTGAC
>DKBD01000164.1 GCA_002451055.1 Nitrospira sp. UBA6909
AATTGGGTGCCCGAAGCCACACGCAGGATTCAGAGTGCCACTCGGTTACGCATGGCCTGATCCCAGACGCCGGGAACCTGAATTGCTTCAAACGCATCCGCCACGGCTAGGATTCTGGCGCCGAGCGGAATGAATTCTCCTCTGATGCCATAGGGATAGCCTGAGCCGTCCCACCATTCATGATGGTGGGCGATGAGGATCGATGCCTCGCGCAAGAAGGTGAAAGGTTCAAGCAGATTGGCTCCGAGGCGGGAATGATTCTGGATGGCAACGTAGGATGCAGGATCGAGAGCTTCACAACCATGTCGAAGTTCAGCCGGCAGCATCAAAAGTCCGATGTCATGGAGCAGCGCGGCAAGTTTGAGGCCGTGCAATTCCGCTTCGTCAAAGCCCAACTCCTGTCCGATCATGTTTGCGATGACGGCGGTTCGCGTGCCATGACCGGCCTGCCAGGGAAGGGCTCTATCAATCTCCCGGCTGACTTGGCGAACCAGGATGCTCTCGATGTCGCGGCGCGAGGACTCCGGAAGCCTCAGGCGGTCGATCTTTTGGAGCGAGGCTTGAATTTTCAAGACTACCGGTTCGATCTGTTCCAGGGTGTCTCGGTGCATGTTGTATCCTCCACGAAAAAAAAGAGCCCAGGATCGTATCGATGATCCTGGGCTCTGGGCGTCAAACCTCTGGCCGCTGAGAAATCAGGCAATAAAGAAATCCGTCAGGTTTTGTGACCTCGTCTCCTGGCTATTAACGGGTGGCCTATAACCCACATTTCGTAGAGCGGCACGGCGAACATGACCAGGAAGCTCACCATCATCAACGTGTCTCCGGTCAGCATTGTGAAGACAAAAAGGGGAGACACATAGGTGATCAGCCATGGCGACAGAAGATCGAGAATGACCCCGCCAAAACCAGCCCATGTCACGGCAGCCTTCAACCCATGGCTGGCGTCGGTGAGGTAGATGACATGGATCAGAATCATGAACACGACCGGCATCGTAAAGAGATGGAAGTGTGTGATTTCGGCCAGCTCACGAAATGACATGGGTTCGCCGAAGGTTGCGTCGGACCCGCGGTAGTGATCGGCAATGCCCTGTGGAGACAAACTGGTCATGCTATGAGCCCAAAAGAACGAAAAAGTAAACCCGGCCAACATCAGCACAAGGAACAGCGTATAGAGCAACCGGGTGTGACGATCTGAATCACGCAGTTTGAATTTCTGATTGAAGTTTCGCATGTGGGACGCACGGTCCGCTTCCGCTAGTTTCCAAATATCGAAGGGAGGATTCCCTTATCCTTCTTCGCCGCCAGCGTATCGCTGCCGATCCCAGCCGGCTTCAGATAGAACTCGTCGACCAGCACCAGCACACGTTTGATGCCGGCGCTCATAGAACGCACCGACATCGTGGCTCCGCTGATGTTGATGATGTCTCTGTTGATGCGCACGGGGTCGTTCACCGTTTTGCCCTCATATTGGGCATTGAATCGCTTCTGGCGGATTTCACTTCCGCGCGATTCGCGGAAAATCAACAGCTCGACGTCCGACACGCGCCCTTTGCTGTCGACGCCGACCATGTAGGTCATCGGTTTGTGCTTGCCGATCGTATTCTGGACCAACGCATAGCCGTCCACTTGGTTGCCGGTTTCACCAATGTACACCTCGAAGGATTGTTCCGGAAACTTCCAGCCGATGCGTTCCTCAATCTGAGATTTCTTTTCCGGACTGAGCGTGATCACTTCCTTGCGGACCCGCTCTGATTTAGGGAGCATGATCTTGACCCCCTCTTCCTCACTCATGAAGGCTTCGGCGATGGCCATTTCCTGATCNNCGGGTTTCCAACACGCTGACAGAGGTGACGTCGTCGACCTTCTTGATGGCAATCGTCATGCGGGCGCGCTCGATATTGCCGAACCCTTCTCGAGCGAAAATGCCATAGGATCGCTTTTGGCCTTCCATTTCGAGCCATGCGGTTTCGATGGTTCCGTTGTCTTTATTTTGCGATGCGATCGAAAACCCTTTCATGGTGTCTGCTGCGACGTCCCAAACGGTGTCGTACGAACAGACGAAGGAGGAGTCTCGGCTGCCGCTCAGCGAGGCGCAGGCTGTAACCATGATGAGTGATGGAAGAAAAGCCAGGTGTCGCAATCGTTTCCTATTGTTCATGGGTATGATCGTGCGGAGGCTTCTCCTTGGAGAAGCCTCCGCGAACCTCCTAGAAGTAGGTCGCCACTGACATGACAAAGGCGCTGTCGTGAATCCGTTGTCCAGCGACAGGGTTATATGCCTTCGGTAAATATTGATAACTCATTTTGATGACCGCGTCTTCAATCGGGCGGTAGTTCAAGCCGAACGAAATCTGCTCCCATTCGCCTTGGTTTTCGCCCTTATTATCCATATTCAAATTGACCCGATCGTATCGAATGACGGCCGTAAACGTCGAGCCTTCACCGAATCGCTTGGGAGCGAGCTTCGTCAAGAAAGAAGGCATGAAATGATAGTTGCCTTGAATGTAGAAGCCCCAGAGCCGCTGTGGAGGGGCGGCCAGCGGGTTGAGGGTGTTCATTCCGGTGAGGAGGGAGCCAGGGGGAAAACCGGTGATCGAGCTCCCGGGAATCGCGCGCGAGTTTCCTCTTGCATAGGCCCAGGCTGCTTCGCCGATGAGTTCAAACGGCCCCCGTTGAAGCGTCCAATCTACCGCGTAGATGCTGAGAGGATTATAGCTGCTCGCTGACTGATTGCCGAAGTAGCCAGAGCCTCCGACTTCGACGCCCAGCATCGGACTGTAGGCTACACGGCCGGACACGGCTTTCCCATTGTTGATATCGAATCCGTCATCGGACCAGCATTTCCGCTGNNCCGGTTTCTGACATGGTCGAGGGAATGACCAACCGGCTGACGATCGGTCGATCGGTCAGATCGTTCAACGGCGAGTCATGCAGCAAATTGAACTTGCCGAGCGGGATGAGCACGACGCCCGCCCGAACGTTCAAGAGCTCATGGACAAGGTAATCGACGTGGGCGAATTCGAGGCTGATTTCGTTGTTACCGGTGTTTCCTCTGATCCCATGCTCGATTTCAATCTCCGAGGCAAACTTCAGATGCTCGGTGATATCCGCGTAGATAAACGGGACAAACCGCTGCTGATCATATCCGTTGGTCGTCCCTTTGCCTTCAGCACCGGTTTCGAGTACGGCGTTACGGTGGGTCCGAAACTGAAGATCCATATACCCGCCGACGATCGCTTTGGGGTATGACACGAAAGGTTTCGCATAGACCAAGCGGCCGGAACCGCTCGACCCGAATGAGAGGGCTGGTTGCTTATCCGCTCGGCGTTCCTTTCCGACTTGCGGCAGGGAACCGATCCCCGGCTGGGCGGCTTCTTCCTGCTGGCCTTCTTTCAGCTCGCGAGCGCCCTCTCGGCGTTCATGCTCTTGCAGGCGTCTTTCGACGGCTTCATCGACTAACTTTTGGATTTCCTCCGGGGTCATGTTTTCCGCCCACACCGGCATGACCGGCAAACTGGCGATGATGAGAGCCCCGAGGAGTGACCGCATAATCATCGGTATCCTCCATAGCGAGTAAGGTGATGGTCTGACTCGGGACTCGATGGTCTCTGGCCGGTGGTTGATGCATGCACAAGCAGAATGAATGACCCGGATATGAGTTGTGAAAGGCCTCCTTTCATGAAGCGGCTCCTGCTGCGAGATTGCTCCACCCCCCAATTGCGGAGAAGGGGATGACGATGATGCGTTTACAACGCTTACACTTGAGTTCAAGCCCCCCCTCGGCCACTTTGGCGATCAGTTGCCCACACTCGCAACGAGTTTCTCGGCCTTGGCGTCTTTCCGCAGCGGGAGTTTTTGGTGTCGCCATGGGCGCGATCCTTTTCATGAAATGAAATTGAGAACGATTATTAATATCTCGATCGCCTCTACTTTGTCAAGCAAGGTGTGCCTGGAAGAAAATGGCGCTGAATGGCATGCAAGGGGGGCTTCAGTGCTCTATAATTTCCTTATGTTGCGTCGCTCAAGTCGACCGTTGATTGTTCCAATAGGTTGGGGTGATCTCGGCCTATGGGGCTCATTCCTGGTCCGGATCCTGCCGATCTGCGCCGTCCTGTCGGCTGCAGGTTGCACAGGGTTCTCGTCCTCTTCTCACCCCATGGTAGTCAAACGAGCCCAAATGCATATGGGGACGGTGGTCTCCATTACCGCGGTCGCATCCGACAAGGAGTCAGGATACAGGACAATTCAAGCGGGATTCGACGAGATCAAGCGGCTTGAAGGGTTGTTGAGTACCTGGATTGCCTCGAGCGAACTGTCCCACGTCAACACAGCGGCCGGTCTCCATCCTGTCAAAGTCAGCCCTGAGACCTTTGAGATTGTGGCGAAATCCATCGAGATCGCTCGACTGACGGACGGGGGGTTCAATATTGCCGTTGGACCTGCGGTCGAGGCCTGGAGCGTCACGGAACGGCAAGATATTCCAGCCGATGAGGAATTGGAACGGCTCAAAGATGTGGTCGATTGGACGAACATTCGGCTTGATCAGGACGAGCAAACCATTTTCCTCCCGCGCAGGGGAATGAGGATCGATGTCGGCGGTATCGGAAAAGGCTATGCCGCGGATCGGGCGGCGACCGCAATGAAGCGGATGGGGGCGCAAGGAGGAGTTGTTGCCCTGTCGGGCGATATCAAGACGTTCGGCGTGCTCCCTCATGCGGCTGGCTTCCCGGTCGGCATCAAACATCCGCGCCAGGAAGGGCGCGTGATCGCCGTCATCGATCTCCGAGACGAAGCCATTTCAACGGCCGGAGATTATGAGCGCTTCTTTGAGCGGAACGGTATTCGGTACCATCATATTCTCGACCCGAAGACGTTGCAGCCGGCCAGAACCTGCCAAAGTGTCAGCGTGATCGGAAAGGAAGGGACCCTTGTGGATGGGCTCGATACCGGGATTTTCGTCCTGGGCCCGGAACGAGGGATGGCATTGGTCGAACGCTTGCCGGAGGTTGAAGCGGTGATCGTCGATGATCAAGGGCGTGTGATGGTTTCTTCCGGGCTTCGTGCTCGGTTGCGCGAGCTACGGTGAGAACTAGTGCGTGGTTGTCAGATCGTACACGATCGAGAATTTGACCGGCATGTGGGGCCGTTCGAGCGGGCGGGACAGTCTTACGGGCGGGCCTTTTGTGATGTCTTCAACGGCGACTTGATCGAGCTGGGCATTGCCGGAACTCTTGACCACACGGACGTTGGTCAATGTCCCGTTCTGATGGAGTAACGCAGTCAGAGTGACTCGTCCCGTGATGCCTTCTGTCCGCAACATAGCCGGATAGCGTTTGTCGAGATCACCAATCCATTTCGCCATGAGCTCGGCGAGCCATCCATAATCGGTCTTGACGGAATTGGACTGGCCGGCCCGATTGAGGGCGGCGACTTGTTGAGGCTGACGGGCTTCAGGTTCGTCTTGAGTGGCAAGGACCGATTCATCCGGTGCGGAAGAAGCCGGCTGAGAAGGTGTGCTCAGCGTCGATGCATTTGGAGCCTGATCGGCTTGGGTGGAATCGCGGAACAAAGACGGGGGAGGTTCAGGGGACTGTACCGTGGACGAGGTTGAGGCGTGAGGAGCAGGAGGCGTCAACGGCGTGGTCTGCTCCGTATGGGTGGCGATTTGGTCCATCATCTCCGTCGTCTTGGGCAAAGGGGGCTGCTCTGCAATGGGATGTGGAATCTGCTCTGCAATCGGCTGAGGAGTCGCCGGATCCGGCATTTGTTTCTTAACAATCGGGGGGAGAGGCTCTGCAGGCCGCACGGCCGGTTCCACCTTGGTGGGGACCGGCTGGGCTGTCGACTCTGCAGCCGGCGCAGGAGGTGGAGACTGTTTCGCCGTCGAAGAGGGCGCAACGTTCGCCTGAGGCGCCGGTGCGACCAGCGCGACGTTCCACTGAAAGGGAGCTTGCTGAGGGGCCAATGTGATGTGTTGGAGAAAGAGGAGTGCTCCGAAGGCAATCGTCCCATGCAGAATGAGCGACACAATCCAGCCGGCTGCGTGCGCATCCGTCGTTGTGGAGGGGATAGACCGATCTGTCCACATCACAACCGAATGACCTCCAGGCTCACCTGCTGAAATCCCAGCCCGCGCACTTCGTCGACGAGCGAGACGAATCGCTCTAGCAAGGTGGTTTTATCCGCGCGAACGACCACCGCGGCCTCTCGTGATTCATGGCTCAAGGCGTCTTTCAACGTGCTATCGCGCAGCGGTGTATCGTTCAAGAACAGATCCCCGTCGGCGTTCAGCGTAATGACGATCGGGACATCCTTGCGGTCGCCGACCTCCTTGGCCTTCGCGAGATCCACGGGGATCTGGCCTATGCTGATGAACGTGGCCGTGGTCAATACGATCACGAGCAGGACCAACATCACATCCACGAGCGGGATCACGTTGATCTGATCAATGTCCTGTTCCATGCAGGGCCCTATATTGGGTCAACAGTTCGGACACACGCCGGCGGAGTACGTTGTTCATGACGACGCAGGGAATTGCCACCAGTAAGCCCATGGCCGTGGCCTTCAACGCCAGGCTCAGGCCGATCATGATGGTGTTGACGGCCATCGTGCCCGAGGTGCCCATCGTGTGAAACGTCAACATGATACCGAGGACCGTTCCCAGGAGACCGATATAGGGTGCATTGGCGGCGACGGTCCCAATGATGATGAGTCGTTTGGTNNCCCCCCCGGCCTAAGCCCCCTCAGGTCGGCAATTGGTCGCTTCGGAACAGCACGGTGTGCGAGGCGGATACGCGGAGTTCAACCGCCGTGCCTTCCTGGTAGACGGTGGTTGAGCTCTCACTGCTGTGTACGATCTGGCCTGAACCGAGTTGAATGCTATAGAGATTTTCCGACCCCCGGAATTGCCGGCCAACAATCTTCGACATCGCTGCGTTATTCGGAGTCAGGCGAATATCGTCGGGGCGGATCATGACGACCAGCGGCGTTCCCTCTGGGTCCCCCACTGTATTGGGAAATTCACCCAGTTCGGTATGGACCATGCCGCCGTGAATC
>DKBD01000148.1 GCA_002451055.1 Nitrospira sp. UBA6909
GCGAAGCGCACGGCTCATTCCAAAAGGAAAACGGGCTGCCGACCAGGTAGCAGCTAAGATTACGGAGAAGCTTGCACTCCTAGAGGCCAATGAACGGGCTGGGTTCCCGGTATCACTTCGTTCGCTGGTCTTAGAGAAGCCGGAAGCCCCTGCCACGGTTGAGCCAGTCCCCAAGGGACCACTCCTCAAAGACTACGCCACACAATGGCTTGATACCTGTGAGGCTCGGGGACTCAAACATAGCACGTATCAGGCCTATAAGTTCATTGTCGAGAAGCACCTGAAGCCAGGGTTCGGGGAATTGGCACTGTCGGAGATTGATCGAAAGCGCGTGAAGGACTTTGCCTTGGACAGGATTAAGGCCAAGGTAGCCCCTCGGACTGTTGTGCATATTCTCTGTGGGTTATCGGCTATTTTCACGTCCGCCAACGAGGACGGACTTGTTCAACACAATCCGGCCTTAAGACCCGGCAAATTTCTCAAAGGGGTCAAGCGGAAGGATGAGGATGTCAATCCACTGACCGTGGAGGAAGAACATGCTTTTCTTCAGGGAGTGCAGGAGCATTTCTCTCAGCACTATCCCTTCTTTCTGCTTCTCCTGCGAACGGGCTTACGGCTAGGTGAAGCAATTGCGCTTCAGCCTGGGGATTTGGATTTCCGAGGCCGGTTTATCCAGATCCGCCGAAACTGGACACGCGGGAGACTGACCACCCCCAAGAACGGGAAGGTCCGGCGCGTGGATATGTCGCTGAAACTCGCTGAGGTGCTGAAGGAACATTTGGTTGCGCGGGAGTTAGAAGCCCTTGCGGCAGGCAAAGGCAAGCCCGAATGGGTTTTCACCAACGAAGAGTTTGCCATGGCCGATCCTGACAATCTGAGGAAACGGGCCTTCCGCAAGGCTCTGGAAAAAGCAGAGCTACGCCACATTCGCCTCCATGACCTGCGACATACCTTTGCCACTCGATTGATCGGCAATGGCGAATCGTTGGCCTATGTGCGTGACCAGATGGGGCATAGCTCAATTCAAGTCACGGTGGATATCTATCACCATTACGTGCAGGGCTCGAACAAACAAGCGGTCGATCGACTGGACGCGGTATTGGATTTGGTGAAAACGGAGGACCAATCCGCAACTATCCGCAACCAGTCTTCAGACGCTCAGGTGGGAGAGGAGCGGTTTCCATCGGAAGTGGTGGGAATTGCTGGAGCCGGCGACCCGGATTGAACGGGCGACCTGCGGTTTACGAAACCGCTGCTCTACCAACTGAGCTACGCCGGCATCCTCGACGAGAGGGCATTGATCGGCTCTGGTGATTCCGATCATTATATCGAGCTGGCCATGATACTAACCGCTGGGCGGACTGTCAACGAAGGAGAATTACGCACCCGTGGTGCTATTTCTTAGGTCCCACATTCATCGGCCTACTAGGTTGTTCAAAAGCGCCTGGCGTCACAAATTCTGTCTTCTTCTCGAGGGCTGTGGGTTTCGGGTTATTGCCTTTGGCCATCGGATGAATCCGGACAACCGCTCCCTGCCCTGGCGGCGGAGAACAGAGGGGGTGCTGCGCATTGCCGAACTGCTCTCTGGCCGCATGGATGACTTCACCCCGCACGTAGGTGCAGAGTTCGCCGGCCACGACTGTTCCATCCCGATCTATATCCGCCAAGCCCTGCAAGCCTCTCAATAAATGATAGGTGAAGAGCCCGTGCTTTCCCGGCTCATAGGCATGTGCTTCCTGAAGTTTTTTGTTTCCCACCATCCACATCACCCGCTCCGATTCCTCGTCCGCCCCGATTCCCCAATCGGCGTGGGGAGTCTTGGCCGGGTTCGCGCCGGGCGACGGATCAAGCGAGACTTCGAACATCATGATGGCCCGTTGAACCGGCAACCGCGAGAGAACTTCCTGCATCCGGCGCACGGGATACAGCCGCTTTGTCTCCGTCGTGGTTCCATCGAAAGGCACGAGCGACACCGCGCCGTTCTTCCCATCCACCATCGCCCGCCCGGCGAAAAATACGTAGACGACAGTGGAGGCATCCACTCGTTTGGGAAGCCATTCTTCGAATGTTTCCGCAATATCCTCTTTCAGCGCAAAGTTATCCACCAACACGTGCACTCGTTCGTCCGGAACTCCCCCGATCGAGCGCAAATACGAAGCCATGACTTCCGCATCGCGCCCCGCATACTTGACCTGAGGCATGCGCTCATTGCGAAATGTTCCGACGCCGATCGCGATCACGACGGCCTTCGTTTGCGGGGACGACACAAGGGGCTTCGGCGGAGAATCGATACCTGATGCCGCATCGTCGGCATTCCATGGTTCAGACTTGACCTGGAGCGTGAATTGTTTCGGCTGAGGAGAGGACGTGAGCGGCGTGCCGCTGCGTACACTCAGAATCAGTTCCCCCCGATCCGTCTCTTTGAGATCCGTCACCCGGTTAGTGATCGACGTACGCTTGATTTCCCCTGGCAGCAGACTCCCGATCGAGATCGTACGGGGAAAATGTTCAGACAAAGTCCCCGCTCCACCGACTACGACTTCCACACCTTCGGCGAGCACCTGCCCGACATTTTTCACCTCCACCTCGATGGTGAGGGATTCGCCCTGCTGGAGCATATGGTCCTGGCTCTCATCCCGCACGATGGCATGAAACGCAAGGGCCACGGATGGTGGTGGCTCCTCGGTGGGAGCAAACTGTCCGCTTGACGGAACGATCCCGGGCGCAGGCATCCCTCCTGGCGACGCTCCTGAAGCAGGCAAGGTCGCCGGTTGGCTCGAAGTAACGGCGGCCGTCGATGGCGCGGTGGCTTTCAGTTGAGCATATTCTCGTATACGGGACGATTCGCCGACCTGCTTTATCAGGTTTTCGCTCACGGCTTCAGTCGCCTGCTGGACGACGGCCTCCAACCCTGTCACATCACAGGACCCATCCACGGCCTCCACTTCGCCACGACCNNCCCAACTTCAATCAGTCCGTCGGAGGCCCCCGTCTGCTCGAGCCCATGTTGGGGAGTGATTCCGGTAAACACCTGGCTGAGTTTCTTGGGTACGGCCTCCGCGAGCCTGTCCCCGATCGCGATCTGGCCGGGCTCTCCACAGGCGTTGGTGTAGGACAAGACCGCAGCGGTGACGCTCGGCGAGAGCCACAGCGACGGTGTAAGCGAAATCACCTCTGGGGCGCTCCCGCTGGCCGACTTCTCATGGCGCTTGGACCAAAAGCAGCCTGTGCTCAACAACGCGAGCCCCACAATCACACCGATGGAGGCCTGCTGATAAAATGATGGACGTCCAAGTCGCACGCGCTGTCACCCTCTCGACGATTTGTTATACCGAAATTGCCGACGCTGCACAATCGCCGAGCCACCGGCCGGAAATTGACAACACTCACATCCTACGCTAATTTCTGTGCCATGCAGACATCGTCACCTTCCCCAGCGACATCCGGCATCCCATGGTCCGCACTCGCCCGCCTGATCCGCCTGCCTAACCAGACCGGCACGTACCTCTTACTTCTGCCGACGCTGTGGGCGCTTGTGTTGGCCGCGCGAGGTCTCCCACAGCCTTCTCTCCTGGCCGTCTTCATCATGGGATCATTTCTCATGCGAAGCGCCGGTGTCATTCTCAACGACCTGGCCGACCAATCGTTCGATCGGAAGGTAGCCAGAACCAAGACCCGCCCCCTTGCATCAGGAGAACTGCCGCGCGGCCAGGCTTTCGCCTTACTGGCGGTGCTGCTGCTCCTTGCAGGAAGTCTGCTGCTGATGCTTGATCCAATAGTCGTGTGGCTGGCACCGATGGCGGTCCTGCTCGCAGCCCTCTATCCCTTTTGTAAACGGTGGATTCAGATCCCCCAAGCCGTGCTGGGACTCGCCTTCGGTTGGGGATCGATCATGGCCTGGGCCGCAGTGCGTGGACAGCTCGATGCGCCTGTTTGGTGTCTGTTCGGGGCCACGGCCGCTTGGGCTGTTGCGTACGATACAATTTACGCGCTCCAGGATCGCGACGACGATCGACGCATTGGAGTCAAGTCATCAGCCCTGTTCTTCGGACCCTTCATCCACGTGGGAGTCGGAACAGCCTACTGCATGATGCTGCTGTTGCTGAGCGCAGCAGGGTGGTTGGTGCGGATCAGCTGGCCCTACTATGTGACGTTGCTGGGCCTAGCGCTCTTTTTCGTATTTCAGACCAAACAATTGCGAAGCCCCATCGACCCTCCACAGGCGTTCGCGATGTTCCGCGCCCACGTCTGGGTCGGCGTAGCCGTCCTTGCCGGGCTATTGGCAGGACTCCTTGCCTAGCCCACCGTAGAACCGTTCATCACAACTGACTCAGGGTTATGGATTTTCGACCGGTTTCTCAGTCTCCGTCCCTGGTTCGGCCTTGGGCGCCTTCAACGTCTCGACATAGAGCGTCACGGCCTTGGCATCCTCATCGCTCAATCCTAACGCCGGCATACGTGTGGCGGAATCCATCGCCTGAGGATTTTTCAACCAGCGATAGACCCATGTGGCATTCAGCCGAAATCCCGCCCGATCCAATGCCGGGCCGATCTTTCCACCCTCACCGTCAAGACTGTGGCAGGCATTACAGCCATACTTGTTTTCATAGAGCCGCTTCCCGCGTTCAACCAGCTTGTCTACTTGCGCCGGCGGCGGCGTCAGGTCCGGCCTGGAAATACT
>DKBD01000021.1:0-22823 GCA_002451055.1 Nitrospira sp. UBA6909
ACCGGACTCGATACATTGCTGGAAATGATCCTTCTCCAGGCAGAGGTGCTCGAACTGAAGGCCGATCCCCACCGGCAGGCCAACGGGACTGTTATCGAAGCCAAAATCGAGCGAGGACGGGGTCCCGTTGCGACCGTCCTGGTTCAGAGCGGCACGCTCAGAGTGGGCGATGCATATGTCGTGGGAGCATTCAGTGGACGTGTCAGGGCGCTGATCAACGATCAGGGCATGAAGATGCAACAGGCCGGTCCGTCCATCCCCGTGGAAGTGATCGGATTGTCTGGAGTTCCATCTGCAGGGGATGTGTTCCAAGTGGTTTCGGACGANNCGTGTCATCCATAACGGCGTGGGAGGTATCATGGAGTCCGATGTGCTCCTGGCCGCCGCTTCTCGCGCCATTATCATCGGTTTCAATATCAGGCCGGAGCCGAAAGCTGCTGCGTTGGCGGAACAACAAGGCGTGGACATTCGCCTGTACACGGTGATTTACGATGCCATTGCCGACATCAAAGCCGCGATGGAGGGTCTGCTCGAGCCGACGCTCAAGGAGCGCACGTTAGGACGAGCGGAAGTCCGCCAGGTGTTCACGATTCCCAAAGCCGGGGTTGTGGCCGGATCCTATGTCCTCGACGGGACCATCTCCCGGGGTAGTGCCGGCGTACGCGTGATTCGAGACAATGTCGTCGTGTACCAGGGTAAGCTGGCCTCGTTGCGGCGATTCAAGGACGATGTGCGAGATGTCCAGCAAGGTTATGAATGCGGACTGAGTATCGAAAACTTCAACGACGTGAAGGTCGGCGACATCATCGAGGCCTACGCGATCGATAAGATCGCCGCAAAGCTCTGAGCGAATGCAGGAACGTACATGGTCGTCGGCCTATGCACCGTCGAGCTCTTCATCGCAGAAAGTCGGTCGCTCAAGGACAAACGGCAGGTGCTGCATAGTTTGAAAGACCGGCTGCACGGGAAATTCAATCTGTCCATCGCCGAAGTGGACGGTCAGGATCTCTGGCAAAAGGCAGTTCTGGCAATGGCCTGCGTGGCGAATGAAGGCGGGCATGTGAATCAGGTGCTTGAACAGGCCTTGAACGTGATCAAGGGTGTGCCAGCGATCGAAGTCGTCCGAACCCAGCTGGAAATGCTGTAGCGGCGGCGTGATATTCGTAAACACTTCATCGAGGCAGCAGGTTCTCACGCGATGTCCAAGACAGCCTACAAGCGGGCCGATCGGGTAGCGGATCAGATCCGGATGGAAGTCGCGGACATTCTGATGCGAAAAACCAAAGATCCACGCGTGCATTCGGTCACGGTAACCGGAGTCGAGTTGACCGCGGACCTGCGTATCGCGCATGTCTTTGTCACGACGATGGAAACCGACCAGGCCGAGCGGGAAGTCTTTGCCGGCCTCTCGAAGGCCAGCGGCTTCGTGCGCGCCGAATTGGGGCGACGCCTCACTCTGCGGTATCTTCCGGAAGTGATTTTCAAGAAAGATGTCAGCGGGCAGCGTGCCGATCGTGTCTTGCGATTATTGGACGCCTTGCACGAAGACGCTGACAGAAACGCTGCAGCAACGCTGCCGGACAGTTCGGATGAAACGGGGTTGGGATCATAGGCCTATGGGTTTCTCGACACACATGAGCCGGCAATCCGCCACCATCGATGGAGTACTTGTCGTCAACAAGGAAGGCGGATGGACCTCCCACGATGTCGTTGCCAAGGTGCGTGGGCTCTTAGGAGGAGCCAAAGTCGGCCATGCGGGAACGCTAGATCCGGCTGCGACTGGTGTCTTGCCAGTCTTGGTTGGGCGCGGCACGCGAATAGCGGAATACCTGATCGATTGGGATAAGGAATATCGCGCGGTGTTGCGACTTGGGGAAACCACAGATACGCAGGATGCTACCGGCAGGATTCTCTCCCGAGCCGATACCGGCGCGATTACGGATGCGGCCATTCGCGAAGCCGTCGCACGCTTCCGCGGTCCGCAACGGCAATTGCCTCCGATGTACTCAGCCGTGAAGGTGGGAGGGAGACCGCTCTACAAAGCCGCCAGGGCAGGAGAAACGGTTGAACGAGCGGAGAGGATGATCGTCGTTCACGCCCTGGACATCCTTGCCGTCGACGGTCGGGATGTGACATTGAATGTCGTGTGTTCGAAAGGAACCTACATCCGAACGTTGTGTGCAGATATCGGTCACGTGCTGGGGGTTGGCGGCCATCTCCTTGCCCTCGAACGCCGTCGTGTCGGTCCTCTGTCGATCGAGCAGTCCCTGACGGTCGGACAGGTTGCTGTGCAAGTGGCAATCGGAGCACTGCAGGAGCAGCTGGTGACGTTGAATCAGGCGTTAGATCGGCTGCCGGCGATTGCGATCACCGACGAACAAGCCAGGTGTGTGCTGCACGGCGGCTCAGTTTCTCTTATCGAGAGCGGACGACTGCCATTCTCGGCCGAGCCGGTTTGTATTCGTCTGCAGGATAAGAGAGGACGTCTGCTCGCGATCGGCATCTATGATCCGCGAAGTGCGGGTCCAATCAAGACCCAGAAAGTCATAGCAGAGAACGAATTATCGTATTGAATCAACAAGAGGAGCAACACCGATGGCCTTACTCAAGGAAGCCAAAGCGGATTTGATCTCACAGCATCGGCGGCATGATACGGACTCCGGATCGCCGGAAGTCCAGATTGCGGTGTTAACTAACCGCATCACGTATCTCACCGAACATTTCAAGACGCACAAGAAAGACCACCACTCTCGGAGGGGCTTGCTGCAACTCGTGGGAAGAAGGCGGCGGCTGTTGGATTACCTTCGGGGAATCGAAGAAGCGCGCTATCGGGCCGTCATCGACAGGCTCGGTATCCGAAAGTAGACCAATTAGCTGCACGGCACCCCGCTGCCGTGCAGCCGCATAGATACAACGTCGCACAGGTGAACACGGACATGGGCTTCACGCCAACGCTCGCTGTTCAATGTTGAGTGATGAATCCAGCCGAGGATGTCATTTCACATTGAACATGATGGTGAAAGGTGANNCTGACCGTCGACTATCAGGAGAAAACCTATGCCGCCGGGAAAATTCCTGGCGGCTACTTCAAGCGGGAAGGCCGGCCGTCGGAGAAGGAGGTTCTCACGAGCCGACTGATCGACCGTCCTCTGCGGCCCTTGTTTCCCGAAGGGTACTATTTTGAAACGCAGGTGATCGCCTCGGTGCTCTCCGCCGACAAAACCGGTTCGTCCGACGTGATCGGTATCACGGCTGCGTCGGCAGCGCTGTCCATCTCGAACATCCCCTTCCAAGGGCCCGTTGCCGGCGTCAAGATCGGCCGGGTGAACGGACAGTTCGTCGTGAACCCCGATCTTGAAACCATGGAGAAAAGCGAATTGCATCTAGTCGTCGCGGGGACGGCGGACGCGGTCATGATGGTCGAGGCCGGAGCCAATGAGCTGCCGGAGACCACGATGCTTCAGGCGCTCGAATTGGCACATGCCGAGATCAAAAAGATCGTCGCAAAGATTGCGGAGTTGGCTGCAAAAGTCGGAAATACGAAGCGCGAGGTCCAAGTGGATGCGATTGATCCAGCGCTGGCGGCACAGGTGAAGGCGATGGTCGCACAGCCCATCCGCGATGCCATTATGATCCCGAACAAGACGGCCCGCCAGGAACGGTTGGATCAGGTATTGGCGCAGACAATCGAAAAGCTCAAAAGTTCAGATGTTCCAGACAGCGAGCGTCATATCAAAATCGTATTCCATGGGTTGGAGTACACGGAAGTTCGAAACATGATCCTCGAAAAAGGTTCTCGAGCCGACGGACGGGGCCCCGCGGACATCCGGCCGATTACCTGTGAAGTCGGCGTATTGCCGCGTACACACGGGTCCGCGCTGTTCACACGCGGAGAAACGCAGAGCCTCGCCGTCGTCACGTTAGGAACCACCGACGATGAACAGCGTATCGATGCGCTGGAAGGGGAATACACCAGAACCTTCATGCTCCATTACAATTTTCCTCCGTTCAGCGTCGGCGAGGCACGCCCGCTCAGGTCTCCTGGCCGGCGGGAAGTCGGACATGGCGCCTTGGCAGAACGGGCCTTGAAACCAGTCATTCCAGGGAAAGACGAGTTTCCGTATACCCTCCGCGTCGTCTCCGAGATCCTCGAGTCCAATGGGTCGTCCTCTATGGCTACGGTCTGCGGTGGAACGCTGGCGATGATGGATGCGGGAGTGCCGATCAAAGAGCCGGTCGCCGGCATTGCAATGGGACTGATCAAGGAAGGGAACAGCGTGATGATCCTGTCCGACATCCTCGGACTGGAAGACCACCTCGGCGATATGGATTTCAAGGTCTGCGGGACCAAGAACGGCGTCACGGCGTTGCAGATGGACATCAAGATCGGCGGAATAACCACTGCGCTCATGCAGCAGGCGTTGGAGCAGGCGCGTGCCGGGCGGCTACACATACTTGAGCGCATGGCGAACGCGCTCGCCGGTGTTCGCACCGACCTTTCACCGTTTGCACCGCGCATCTTTACGATGAAGATCAAGCAGGACAAGATCCGCGATATCATCGGCCAGGGCGGGAAAACCATTCGCAGCATCCAGGCCGATTGCGCCGTCAAAATTAACGTCGAGGATTCAGGAGTCGTCACCATTGCCTCCGCAGACGAGGCGTCTCTCCAAAAAGCTCGAGACATCATCGCCCGTCTGACCGAGGAAGTAGAAGTCGGAAAGGTCTACATGGGAACGGTCAGAAAGATCATGGATTTCGGCGCGTTCGTCGAAGTGCTACCAGGGACCGACGGATTGGTCCACATTTCGCAATTGGCGCACCATCGGGTGAAGGCCGTCTCCGACGAAGTCGCGGAAGGCGATCAAATTCTCGTGAAGGTGCTCGAAATCGACAAGCAAGGCAAGATCAGGCTCAGCCGGAAAGAAGCCATGCCGGTACCGGCCGAGAGCGGCGCAAAGGAACAAGCGGGCGGGTAATCGCCTTGTACCGAAAACTCATTCTCGACAACGGGATCCGCTTGGTTACCGAGCGGATCCCAACTCTCAGATCCGTGACGGTCGGCATGTGGGTGAATGCCGGTTCACGCGACGAGACCCCGGCGCAGGCCGGGTATTCGCACTTCATCGAACACATGTTTTTCAAGGGGACGGAGACCCGATCCGCTACCGACATCTCCCGAGAGATTGACGCGCTCGGAGGCGAAATGAACGCCTTCACTACGCGAGAAACCACCACGTTCTACGTCAAAGTGCTCGATCAGCATCTGCCCAACGCACTCGAACTCCTTTCCGATCTCTTTCATCGATCCCGTTTCGGGACGAGAGAAATTACCAGAGAGAAGCAAGTGGTCCTCGAAGAAATCCGCATGGTCCAAGACGACCCCGAAGACCTGGTTCAAGAAATTCATACAGGACTCGTGATGGGACGCCATCCCCTGAGCCGCCCGATTCTGGGACAGGAAGCCACCATCGCCCGGTTACGGCGGCAGGATCTGCGCGACTACATCGATACCCACTACCGACCGCAGGAAATGGTGATCGCCGTCGCCGGGAATTTTGATCAGGGATGGCTTGAAAAGACCATGGCCCGTATGTTCGGGACATCTGGCCCGTCCGCGACCGGTGGGCCACGCAAACGTTGGCCACCGGAGATCTGCGGAGGGGTGATCATGAAGCGGAAATCTCTGGAACAGGTCCATCTTTGTGTCGGGCTCAAGGGAATTCCCGCGGGACACAAAGACCGCTATGCCGCCTATGTGCTGAACAGCATACTGGGTGGAAGCGTCAGCTCACGACTTTTTCAAGAGATTCGTGAAAAGAGGGGGTTGGCCTACTCAATCTATTCTTTCATGTCCGGCTATTCTGATGGAGGCACGATCACGATATACGCTGGAACTCGTGTGCGCGAAGTCGAGCGAGTTCTCGAATTGATCCGGCGTGAAATCAGGAGAATGGAAACTCATGGCGTTGAACGGGCTGAACTCAGCCGCACCAAGGACCAGATGAAAGGCAGCTTGATGCTGAGCCTGGAGAGTTCGCATAGCCGTATGAACAAGCTGGCCAAAGACGAGTTGATCGCCGGGCGCCATACGAGCCTGGAGGAGATGTTGTTGGAAATCGATGCCATTACGGAGGAGCAAGTCGCTCGTGTGGCACGCGAGCTTTTTGATACGGGAACACTGGCCATCACCGGCTTGGGACCCCTGTCGTCCCGCCAAATCGCGGCTCTGAAATAGGCGAGTCTCTGCGCGCAAAACCCGACTGCAAACAGCTCATTCGCACGCGCTCTCACAACTGATTGATTTTTCAGATTCCATCACGGTATATTACACCCCCTATTGGTCAAGAAACATTTCCTTGACTTCAAGGGGCTGTTTCAGTACCGTTTCACCGCCGTCAAACCTCGTCGTATTCATCTCGGAAAGTTGGGGTGTGTGACGAGAAAATGAAATGTTCGGAGCCGATACACCTTCACACAAATTAGTACAGCCGTATCCGACTCCATGTTATTCAAGATACTCGAACAAACACAGCAGTTCATGAGGACGTACGATTTGTCTCACTGACGTATGTAAGGAGGGACGAAAAATGAAGAGGACACTCGTTCTAGCCGCCGTTGCCGCGTTCTTGGTTTCCGGCCTATTCCAGGCCGGACTTGCGTCGGCTGACGGCTCTACTTATGAAACTGGCATCGCCGATGCCGTTGTAGGTGGAAAGCCACTCAAGGGAGAGGCTGTTAAAACCCTTCAGGGCCGTGTTTGGTCCCAATGGGCCGATAATCCTGATGGGGAACTTCTGTTCGGCATTCAATATTGGAATACCGGAGAACCAGCGTCCGGCACACCGGCTGGTCGGTCATCAACCATGCTGGACGTGAAACCTCCCGATCCACTCCTCACCTGTTGCGCATGGGGATTTGCCGGCGGCACGGAAAAGAATAATGCGTACGCTGGTTGGTATCATGCCGCGACCACCGTGCGGTTGGCGGTAAAGGATAAGGCTCTGATGGATAAAATCATCAAGGCCTCGCAGGAACTTGTGGCCATGGAAGTCACATTGGACGGCAGGACGATCACCGGTTTCAAGGTCCTCAAGGAAGATTAGACGCACCTACCTGGATATTTGCACGTTGTTGGTTGTTGAAGGAGGACGTAATGATGATGCTGAAAAAAAAGGGTGGGGCCGCAATGGCGGCTATAGCGCTGGTAGCCGGTATGGCCTCCACAGCATTCGCGATCGAATCATTTCAAGAGCGATTTGAGTGGGGCGATATGAGCAAGCCGACCACGATCCAAGGTCGAGTGATTGTGCTTGATCCATACGATGAAGCCGTGTGGATTAACGTAGCAGTCTACGGCGGCAATGCCGAAAGCGGTCTCTGGTGGCAGAAATCACATCCGGGCAAGACCCTCAAGTTCTACGCCGATAAGGCCGCCTGGGAACAATTGAAGAAAATGGGNNGTGGCCACGGAAACGGAACAGAACCATCGAGTCATTTCATCGGTCAAGAAACTCCCTGAGGTATCAGGTGCCCCGGGGAAGACCCTCAGCATTATGGCCCTTACCTTGAAAGAATGCGCAGGGAAAAATGAGTTCGAATCTACCTGTGCCAAGGCTAAGACNNTTTTTTTGTATTCTCCCAAGCAATCCACACTATGGACTCTCAGTGTCGCTATTATCCGGTACCACCAGACGTTGGAGTTCGGCCAAGCGGTTGAGCGCATCAAGCGGGGTCATCGAAAATAGATCGATCTGTCTGACTTCCTCGATCAAGGGATGAGGCCGAGGCAGAGCTTGTGGAGGTTGTCTCGGTTCTTCAACGATTGGTGCCGTCAATGCCGATTCTGGTTGTTCCAACTGGCCCAGCACTGTGTTCGCCCTTTCAATCACGCAACCAGGCAATCCCGCGAGCTTGGCGACATGAATGCCATAACTTCGGTCCGCTCCACCCGCGACGATTTTCCTCAAGAAAACGACTTCTCCATTACGTTCCTGAACCGCGACTCGAAAATTCCTGATGCCCTCACGATGACGTTCGAGCTGCACCATCTCATGATAATGCGTTGCAAATAGTGTCCGGGCGCCAAGCCGAGTACGGTCGTGAATATACTCCGCCACCGCCCACGCAATGCTGAGTCCGTCATATGTGCTTGTGCCGCGACCGATCTCATCCAATAAAATAAGGCTCCGCTGTGAGGCGCTGTTGAGGATGTTCGCGGTTTCGACCATCTCGACCATAAACGTGCTGAGACCCCCGGCCAAGTTATCTGAGGCGCCGACGCGGGTAAAAATTCGATCCACAACTCCAATATGCGCCTCCGCCGCGGGAACAAAACTCCCCAGCTGTGCCATTAATACGATCAATGCCACCTGCCGTAGATACGTGCTCTTACCGGCCATATTAGGACCAGTGAGGATCAGCATACGGTTATTTGCGAGATCCAGCACCGTATCGTTGGGGACAAAGGCACGGTCGTCGCGAAGCTGTTCAACGACGGGGTGGCGACCGTCGCGGACCTTGATGTCTCCGCCGTCGTCAACCGTCGGTCTCGTATAGCGGTTCAGCGAAGCTGTCTCGGCGAGTCCTGCAAGAACATCGAGAAGAGAAAGCCTGGTGGCCATGGCCTCCAGGCGATGAACCTCCTGGGCCACACGTCCACGAATCTCGCCGAAGATCTCCTGCTCAAGGCCCTGGAGCCTCACCTCGGCGCCGCTCACCCGTTCCTCCAGGGTTTTCAACTCAGGAGTCATAAATCGTTCGGCATTGACGAGAGTTTGCTTACGAATGTAATCCGATGGGACACGGCCAAGATTGGCCTTCGTCACTTCGATGTAGTACCCAAAAACATGGTTGTATCGCACCTTCAACGAATCTATTCCGGTCCGCGNNCCGTCTCTGATGACATTCCCGTCGCGCACTGACGATGGGGCTTCCGGCTGGATGGCTCGAGTAAGCAGATCCTGGAGATTGCTTCCGTTGTCCCAGGACGCGCGAACCTCGACGAGCAAGGAAGTTCTGAATGAGTCGAGGAGAGTCGAGATTTCAGGCAATACGGCGAGTGACTGCCGTAGGGCGAGCAAGTCACGGGGACCGCTATACCCCAACACGATCCGGCTACCGAGGCGAGCGATATCTTGAACCTCCCGCAAGGCCGTTCGCAATGCGACACGGTCTTGATACCTGTCCTTCAATTCTCCAACCGCATCCAGCCTCGCGCAGATCGGTTGGCATTGAATCAGAGGCCTAACCACCCATTGACGAAGGAGACGGGCACCCATAGCGGTGACTGTGCGATCCAGCACGGACGCCAGAGCAAGATTGTACGCATCAGACCCAGCTTCCTGCGACACCATCGACTTCAGCAGCTCCAGATTGCGGATGGTGGCGCCATCCAGATGCATCGTCTCAGCGTTTCGGCGCACACTGATTCGACGGATGTGGTTGAGCGATGCGGAAGGTTGGGTTTCACGAACATAATGGAGTACAGCGCCGGCCGCTTCCAGGCCGACCGTCAGGCTCTGGCATCCAAAGCCGTCAAGGGACTGCACGTGAAATTGGTCGAGCAGTGCTCGGATGCTGTCCTGTCGGTCAAACGAATATACCGGCCGCTCACATAAACGCGCACCCTTGATCTGATCGAGCCAGGTCGATGATTCGCGGCCCAATCCGGCGGGAAACAGGAGCTCGCGGACTTCGATTCTCGCCAATTCGTCTAGTACCAAACCGGTTGCCTGAGGACCCTCAAATTCAGTCACCCAAAACTCGCCCGTCGAAGCTTCAAGTACTGCCAACCCGATCGACGTCGGCGGAGAGGAGGCTGATCGAAATGAGAGGGCGCATAGGTAATTCGATTCGCTAGGCGAAAGAAATTCCGTGTCCACGAGAGTGCCAGGTGTATAGAGACGGACGACTTCACGGCGCACCAGGCCTTTGGTGAGCTTAGGGTCTTCCACTTGCTCGCAGAGGGCGACCGTCTTGCCGGCTTTGAGCAGTTTGGCGATATAACCTGTGGCGGCGTGATGAGGGACTCCGCAGAGGGGAATCGCGTCGGGACTCTGCTTATCGCGAGAAGTGAGTGCGATGGAAAGGAGCCGGGAGGCGATGTGTGCATCCTCAAAGAACATCTCATAAAAATCTCCCACACGAAAGAACAGGATGGCCTGCGGATAGCCCCGCTTGATCTCACGATATTGGCGCATGAGTGGGCTCAGGTCGTGATCAATCATCGGTGAGGTCCTTGGAGGACTCCATGGATACAGGGGCGGGGATGCGACCGGACAGTTTTTCAAAAGATTGGCGAAGCCGTTCCAAATCGACCTCGGCGTTCTGCAATGCTTTGGTCTTCCGCCGCAACTCGATGCGGCCACGAACCCACGGGGGGAAAAGCAATATCCCGGCGACCAACAGGCCGACGACAAAACCCGCCATGATGGGCTTGTAAACAGGCGTCGATGCCTCGAGTAAGCCAAAAAAGTACCTGAGGGTGACCTCTTGTTCCTGGTTCTGGAGAAAAAAAGCCAGGGAAAGCAGCAACAGAAACCCAACGAGAATCAATCGTATCATCGCGTGGAGGCCTTCCCTTGACCGGTGATCTTTCCCCTTGGCCTGTGAGACGTACGTTTCCGTAGAAGTTCTGCAATGCGGGTGAGGAGCGCCGAAGATTCAGGGCCCAGTGCCCTGAATGACACGTTCCTGGTGGATGGACTGCGATGTGCCAGTCTTATCTCCAGCAGGTCTTCTGGAAGACAGGCGGGAAACCGGTCGGCCCACTCGATCGCGGCCACGCTGTGGTCCGTGAACAATTCAGCCAAGCCCATTGAGTCAGTTTCCCTTCCATCTGTGAGACGATACAGGTCGATGTGAGTCAGGGGTAGGCGACCTTGGTATTCATGGGCTAACACAAACGTCGGGCTGCTGACGGAACGAGCAGGCACGCCAAGGCCGACAGCTATCCCTCGAACCAAGGTGGTCTTGCCGGCGCCCAGATCCCCGATCAAAGCAAGCACCTCCCCTCCTTTGAGAGCCTGTCCGATGGCTTGCCCGAGGAGATCTGTGTCCGCGCGGGAAGAAAGGATAAGGTCGAGGCAATCCATAGGCGACCCTACCGATCGCTCCAGGGCCTGGTCGTTCGGTCTCTTTTTCAATATGCCGGGCCTAGGACTCATAGGTATTCATAACAGCGTGCGGGATCCGTTCGATCACGTCCCCCGCAATCAGTCCCGCTTCTCCCTTCTCGGCCGCAGCGAAGTCTCCGGCTAAACCGTGCAGATAGGTGGCAGCGCAGGCGGCATCCCATGAAGCCAGACCCTGCGCCAATAGTCCCACGATCATGCCGGTCAACACATCCCCGGTTCCCGCCGTTGCCATGCCGGGATTGCCAGTCGGACAAATCGCCGCCGCTCCATCAGGTCTCGCCACGACCGTGCGGGCGCCTTTCAAGACCACCAACACTCCACGTTCCCGAGCGAACCTAAAAGCGGTGCCGATCCGATCCGCATTGACAGACTGTGACGTGGCATCAGTCTCCAATCGAGCCATCTCTCCGGGATGGGGTGTCAGGATCGGAGGGACCTTACAGGTTGTGAGGACCGAGGCCCGGCCGGCGAGTGCATTGAGCGCATCAGCGTCGAGGACAGCAGGCCGATCGAGCCGTTCGATCAGGGCTTGGACGAGTTCCACGGTTTCCGGGTGGGTTGACAACCCAGGGCCGATCGCCACTGCGGTTCGGGCGGCGATGAACGCCGACAAGCGATCAAACGCAGTGCGAGCAAAGGTCCTCGCCTTTGTCTCCGGCATCGGGATCGTCATCGCCTCCAACAATTTCGACTCCAAGATATCGTTGACGCTGGAAGGAACCGCGACAGTGACAAGGCCAGCCCCAACCCGTAGGGCTGATTGCGCAGCCATGGCCGCGGCTCCTGTCTTGCCGACGGATCCGGCAATGATTCCAGCGTGACCGAATGTTCCCTTGTGGCTTGATGGCTTTCTAGCCGGCAAAGAGGCTCTCACAAATTCGGACGTCATCACGCATGTCCTCGTCTGGACCGATTCGATATAGGCCGGAGGGATGCCGATATCGACGATCCTGACCGATCCGGCAAGGTCGATTCCGTGTCCTTGGAATAATCCGAATTTTGGAAGTCCGAAGGTCACCGTCAACAGAGCCCTGACGGCCCTGCCTAGTATGGCGCCAGTATCGGCGTGAAGACCCGATGGGAGATCGACGGCGACAACCGGGCGACCTGCCTCATTGATGCTGTCGATGGCGTCGGCATAGCGCCCTGTGACATCGGAGGACAAGCCTGTTCCCAGGAGAGCATCGATCAGGATATCACTGTCTCGGAGGAGAGACTGAGCTTGACTCTTCGAGGAAAAGAGATGGATGTGAGACTTGCCCGCAGCACGGACGAATTGCCGATACATCGTTGCGGCATCCCGGCTTAACTCGGAGGGGGGTGTCATCGCAAGAACTCTGACGTTCGCGTGACCGCGATGCAACAGCCTGGCAACAACAAACCCATCACCGCCGTTGTTCCCTTTCCCGCACAGGATAGTAATGCTCTTGCCGCGCGGAGGGCCCAGGATTTGTTCGATGTAATGCACGACGCCCGATCCGGCTCGATCCATCAACGTTCTTCCTGGAATCCCGGCTTCATGGATCGTTCGGCGATCGAGCTCCTGCATCTGTGCGGCGGTGACGATCTTAATCATTGGAGATCCGTATCGGGGTCACAATCAGAAGCGCGATGGAGAGCAGTGCATGATCGGTCTAGACTTTTCGCTCCCGGCTGCTGCGATGAAAGAGGAAGGCCATCATGATGCGGCCGTAGTGCGCGGAAAGTCCCTCAGGCTCCGCCGGTCGAGCACGTGGTCACAAGAGCAAGGCCTTCATTTCCTTCACGGCTTGCTGGAGGCCGACAAGAACGGCCCGTGCAATGATGCTATGCCCGATGTTGTACTCGACGATTTCCGGAATGTGAGTCAGCCGTTTGACGTTTCGATAGTGTAAACCGTGTCCCGCGTTCACGCCAATGCCCAGCTTATACGCCAGCTTCGCCGCCTGGGCGATCGCCTCGAATTCAGCATCGGCTTCCTTGGACCGCGTGGCATTCGCATAGCGGCCCGTGTGCAGCTCGACGAAGTCCGCAGAAACCCTGTGCGCCGCTTTGATCTGATTCAGGTCCGGCTCGACGAACAGGCTGACGGGAATTCCGCCGTTATGCAGTAACGAAATAATTCGTTCAATCCGATCGCGCTGCCCCGTGACATCCAACCCGCCCTCTGTCGTCAGTTCCTGCCGTTTCTCCGGAACAAGCGTGACTAAGTCAGGTTTGACCGTGAGCGCGATCTTCGCCATGTCGTCGTCTGCCGCCATTTCCAGATCGAGCTTGGTGCGGACGATTTCTCGCAGAAGGTGAAGGTCACGATCTTGAATGTGGCGGCGATCTTCGCGAAGATGCACCACCAGTCCATCTGCGCCGGCAAGTTCAACGAGCATGGCCGCAGCCAGTGGATCAGGGTCGTTTCCTCCCCGTGCCTGACGCAATGTTGCAACGTGATCGACATTGACACCCAGTCGGGCCATGTGTGCTCCATCCAATCTATTGGGTACCGGGAATAGCGGGACAACAAGATGACGCGGGGAAACAGCATATTAGTAGCAGAAAGAACTGAGAAGGGGCAAGAACGCAATGGGACGCGTCTCTTTGAGTCTATTGCGGGAGCATGCCGGGCAAGAAACCGGAACCCCACAGAATCACGAGTAAATTGACTCAACCATGGGGCTCCATTTAGAATAGGCACTTCCGGCAGTTCATAGAATTCTGTGACGAGAGAAGAGTAGTCGAGCCATATTTACGTAATTATTACGCGACGTAGAAGACCCGGAGAAGATTCATGGGGTTGGGTGACGGGTTTTATCGAATCAAGCGACTGCCTCCGTATGTGTTCGCACAAGTGCAATCGCTCAAGCTTGAAGCTCGGCAGCGAGGCGAGGACATCATCGATTTTGGTATGGGGAATCCCGACCAGCCGACGCCGCCACACATCGTCGAGAAGATGATCGAGGCGACGCGCAAGGGAAAGAACCATCGGTATTCTGCTTCACGCGGGATCACCAAGCTGCGGCATGCGATCTGCGGATGGTACAAACGCAACTACGATGTCGATCTGGATCCGGAAACGGAAGCCATTGTTACGATCGGTTCCAAGGAGGGACTCGCTCACTTGGCCTTAGCCATGATCGGTCCAGGCGACGTGGTATTGACCCCGACACCCACCTATCCCATCCACATGTACAGTTTCATTATCGCGGGTGGAGAAGTCCGTGGGATCGAGCTACGGCAGGACAGCGATTTTTTTGAGGACCTGACACGTGTCTACCGCCAGACGTTCCCTCGACCAAAAATTCTCGTCATCAATTTTCCCCACAACCCCACGACTGCGGTGGTNNCAGGTCGCCGGGGCCAAAGACATCGGGGTGGAGTTCTACACGCTCTCCAAGGCGTACAACATGCCAGGATGGCGGGTGGGATTTTGTGTGGGCAATCGGGAGGTCGTGGGCGCGCTGGCGAAGATCAAAAGCTATCTCGACTACGGCATTTTTCAGCCGATTCAAATCGCCAGCGTGATCGCGCTGAACGGTCCTCAGGATTGCGTGAAGGAAACGGTGTTGCGCTATCAGAAACGGCGAGATGCGCTGGTCGATGGGCTGAACCGGATCGGATGGCGGGTGGCGAAGCCAATGGCGACGATGTTTGTGTGGGCCCGTATCCCGCTTCCCTATCGCCATATGGGGTCGTTGGAGTTTTCAAAGCTCCTGCTCAAAGAGGCCAAAGTGGCGGTGTCACCCGGGATCGGGTTTGGCGAAGGCGGCGACGAATACGTCCGGTTTGGCCTCGTGGAAAACGAGCATCGCACGCGCCAGGCAGTGAGAGGCATTCGAAAAGCGCTCAAGCTGGATGGGGCCGAAGAATGAAGTCCCGCATAGGGGTCGGTATCATAGGGTTCGGCACGGTCGGCACTGGTGTAGCGAAGATTCTGCTCGACAACGCCGCGCTCATTCGACGCCGTGTCGGTGTGCCGGTTGAGTTGGTTCGCATCGCGGATCTCGATATTTCGAGAGATCGTGGGGTCCGGCTCCCACCCGGTCTTCTGACCACCGACGCGAGCCAAGTCCTCACCGATCCGGCCGTGGACATTGTCATCGAGTTGATCGGAGGATACGAGACCGCCAAGCGAGTCATCATGGATGCGATCCTCGCCGGTAAGCAAGTCGTCACGGCGAACAAGGCGCTGTTGGCNNGGGATCCCCGTGGTTCGGGCATTGATGGAAGGCCTTGCGGGGAATACGATCCACTCCATCTACGGCATCATCAATGGAACATCCAATTATATTTTGACGAGGATGACACGTGAGGGACACGGTTTTGACACCGTGCTGAAGGACGCACAGCAAGCCGGGTATGCCGAGGCAGATCCCACCTTCGATGTGGCAGGCATCGACTCGGCGCACAAACTCGCCATTCTCGTGAGTCTCGCCTACGGCACTCCGGTCAATTTCAAGGATATCTACACGGAAGGGATCATGCACATCACCCCGACCGACATCAACTATGCGAAGGAGTTTGGGTTCACGATCAAACTGCTGGGCATCGCGAAGCTCGTGGACGGGGAGATCGAGGCTCGAGTCCATCCCACGATGTTGCCGTCGGCGTCTCCTATCGCGCAGGTTGAGGATGTGTACAACGCCATCCAGTTGGTTGGTGACGCCGTCGGCGACGTCGTCTTGTACGGTCGAGGGGCTGGTTCGATGCCGACCGGAAGTGCCGTGGTGAGCGACGTGATTGCCATCGGACGGAATGTGCTCAAAGGTGCGGTCGGACGGGTTCCGGCTGCGTCGTTTCAGCAAGACCAGCGCCGGCCGGTGCGCATGAAGCCGATGGAAGAAATCAGCTCACTCTATTACCTGCGGTTCATGGTGGTGGACCGTCCTGGGGTGTTGGCGCAGATCGCCGGGGAATTGGGCCGCTGCGGGATCAGCATCTCGTCGATGCTGCAGCAGGGCCGTCGGGCGGGCCAGACGGTGCCGGTGGTTATCAAGACCCATATGGCCAGGGAGCGGGACATACAAAAGGCGCTCCGTGAGATCAACCGCAATACCTTCGTGTCTGAACCCGCGACGCTTATTCGGGTGGAAGGCCGAGACGAGTGATCAGATGAATCGTTGGCGCGGCATCATTGAGGAATATCGCAAGTTCCTTCCCGTATCGGAGAACACGCCGATCGTCACCCTGGCAGAGGGCAACACACCGCTCATTCGCGCGGCGCGACTGGCGAAAGTGATTGCCCCGGGCATCGATTTGCATCTCAAGTTCGAAGGTATCAACCCGACCGGCTCGTTCAAAGATCGTGGTATGACTCTGGCGATCTCAAAAGCAGTCGAAAACGGCATCCGTGCCGTGATGTGCGCTTCAACCGGTAACACCTCCGCTTCAGCAGCCGCCTATGGAGCTCGTGCCGGGCTTGCCGTCTANNGGCAACTTCGACCAGGCTCTTACCCTCGTAAAAGACCTCTCAGCTGCGCATCACATCGAGTTGGTGAACTCCCTCAATCCCTTCCGAATCGAAGGGCAGAAAACCGCTGCATTCGAAGTGTGCGATCAGCTTGGTGATGCGCCGGCTCTCCACGTGCTGCCGGTCGGGAACGCGGGGAATATTACCGCCTACTGGAAAGGATATCGCGAATATCGGCTGGCGAATCAAATCACGAAGCTCCCCCGCATGATGGGGTTTCAGGCCGCCGGGGCGGCCCCGATCGTGCTGGGCCGGGTCGTCGAGCATCCGCAGACCGTCGCCACGGCGATCCGGATCGGCAATCCGGCCAGCTGGTCGTCGGCGTTGCAAGCAGTCGAGCAATCCGCAGGCGCCATCGACATGGTCACAGACGAAGAAATTCTTCAGGCCTATACGACCGTGGCTCGGACCGAAGGCGTCTTTTGCGAGCCGGCCTCCGCCGCCTCGGTCGCGGGTGTGGCGAAATTGCACCGGGCGGGGGCATTACGTGAAGGGGATACGGTCGTGTGCACATTGACCGGACATGGGTTGAAGGATGCCGACACCGCGATCAGTGTTTCGAAGCAACCGGTGACCGTCAAGGCGACACGGGAGGACGTCGCCCGTCTTTTGCAAATGTGAAAATCGTGTGGATCAGATGAAATATGTGATTGTGCATGCCGGTGGAATGGCCGATCAGCCTCACCAAGAACTGGGTGGGCGCACGCCGCTTCAGGCTTCGGCAACCCCTTATCTCGATCGTCTGGCGCAGAGTGGAGAGCTCGGCCAGCTCGTCATTCCCGCCAATGGAGTGCCTCACGGAAGCGGAGTAAGCGGTGCGGCGATTCTTGGGTATGATCCGAAGAAGTTCTATCAAGGTCCCGGCCCCGTAGAAGCAGCCAGCTTGGGAGTGTCGGTGACGGAACACGACGTCGTGTACCGTTGCACGATGGTGACATTGAGACCGGAAGGCGGAAAGCCAGGCGGTGACATCAAGAAATTGGGCTCCCAGGTCATCATGGACGATGCGACGGGAGGGTTGATTGAAACGGAAGAAGCCCGCGAATTGATCGAGGCGATCAATGAGCAACTTGGGTCCGAGACCATCCAATTCTATCCGGGAACGGGCCATCGTCATCTCATGGTCTGGGTGAACGGAAAACCGCGGGCGGTCTGTGTCGATCCGCACACGATCCTCGGCCGATCCATTACGGATGCCTTGCCCACGGGGGACGGCGCGGATATTCTCCGGAAGCTCATGGATGCCTCGTATTTCATCCTGCGCGATCATCCGGTCAATGATGAGCGGATTGCTGCGGGCAAGAAGCCCGCGAATTGCGTTTGGCTATGGGGCGAAGGGCGTGCCGTCATGTGGCCAAGCCTGCCGGAGACATACGGCGTCAAAGGTTCGGTCGTGGCCACGAGCGATGTGCACCGCGGCATAGGAATCTGCGCGGGACTTGATGCGGTGGATCCCGATCGACTTGCGGGCGGAGGTCTTCGTGAAAAGGCTGCCGCAGCCTTGGAAGAATGCGTCAAGAAAGATTTTGTCTATGTGCATGCAAGTTTGACGGACGAAATCGTGCACAGCGCCGACATAAATGCGAAGGTGCGCGGCATCGAAGCCTTCGATCAGAATTTCGTCGGGCCTTTGATCGAGGGATTGGACAAGCAAGGGCCTTATCGGTATCTCGTGGTCTGCGATCATGGCAAGGCGGAAGGGATTGCCCTCTACGCGTTTGGAGAGGGGGGCAAGGGGGGCGCCGCATCGAATGATCGGCGATTCACGGAGCCTGAGGCTCAGGCCACGAATATGCCTGCCCGCGATGCTACCAAGTTCGTCAACCGGCTCTTTGCAAACGGGTAAAGCCGGTGGCATTGATCATCCAAAAGTATGGAGGCACCTCGGTCGGATCGATCGAGCGGATTCACCGTGTTGCCGATCGAGTGGCCAGGACTCAGGGGGAGGGCCATCGAGTCGTCGTTGTACTCTCGGCCATGAGCGGCGAAACGGACCGTCTCCTCAAGCTGGCGCAGGAGGCGACTCCGGCCCCGGACGAGCGCGAACTGGACATGCTGCTCTCCACCGGGGAGCGGGTTACCATCGCGCTTCTGGCGATGGAACTCCGCGGAAGAGGGATCAATGCGCGATCCTACACGGGCAGGCAAGTCGGCATTGTGACCGACAGTGCCCACACCAAGGCACGCATCGCGCGGGTCACGGCGGATCGGATCCGCGAAGCGCTGGAGGCGGGTGAAATTCCCGTCGTGGCTGGGTTCCAAGGTATCAACGAGCGGTCTGATGTGACCACACTAGGTCGCGGAGGGTCGGACCTGTCAGCCGTCGCGCTGGCGGCCGCGCTCAAGGCCGATCGCTGCATTATTTTCACCGACGTCGACGGAGTCTACACGGCGGATCCCAACATCGTGCCGGCGGCCAAACGAATTGAGAAGATCTCCTACGAAGAGATGCTCGAAATGGCCAGTCTCGGGGCTAAAGTCCTCCAGACGAGGTCGGTCGAATTTGCGGCTAAGTTCAGCGTGCCGGTGGAAGTGAATTCGAGCTTCAAGGAAGGAAAGGGGACCCTCGTGACCAAGGAAGATGTGGACATGGAAGCAGTGGCGGTGGCGGGGGTCACCGGGGACCGCAATCAGGCGAAGATCACGATTATCGGCGTGCCAGACAGGCCGGGAGTCGCCGCGCGGATTTTCATCGCCGTGGCGGACGCCCATATCAACGTCGACATGATCATTCAGAATATCAGCCAGGCTGGCACGACGGATTTGTCATTCACGGTGCCGCGGGCCGACCTCAAGAAGGCCGTGCCGCTCATTGAATCCGTGGCGAAGGACATCGACGCCAATTCCGTGTCGGTGACCGAAGCCATTGCCAAGGTTTCGCTCATCGGGGTGGGCATGCGATCCCATTCGGGTGTCGCGGCAAAAATGTTCGAGGTGCTCTCGCGCGAGGGCATCAACATCATGATGATCAGCACCTCGGAGATCAAGATTTCCTGCGTCATCGAGGAAAAATACGTGGAGTTGGCCATGCGCGCGCTCCATACCGCCTTCGGGCTTGATCGAGCCTAGTCCTGAAGCCGTCAGACCAAGGCTTGGCCCAAAGTCCGCCTATCCCGCCTGTTGTCAGCCCTCCCGAGTGCGCCAACCTCAAGAACGCTTCTCGATTTCCTCCATGTGTGGCATCGTATGGCAAACGAATCGAACAGGAACCGATGCCGCGTAACGACCAGATCATCCGCCAGTGGCACCTGCTCAGGCTCCTCGAGTCATCCAACGGCATCACCATGCAGGAAATGGCAGACCGGTTGCCGGCCGATTATCTTCGGCACCACCGCACTGTGCGGCGGGATATCGAAGCCTTGGAAGCGGTAGGGTTTCCCCTGGTCAACGACCGGGTTGACGGCCAGGTCCGCTGGCGTCTGATGGACGGCTTTCGCAAGATCCCGGCCATGAGTTTCTCGCCGACCGAGCTCATGGCGCTCGTCTTGAGCCGGTCGCTGCTGAAACCGTTGGAAGGCACCCAGGTGCAAGCCGCGCTCGATTCAGCCTTGCAAAAAGCAGCGTCCGTGCTGCCTCCCGCATCGCACGGCTATCTGCAACAGATCAACAGCGTCTTTGCCGTCGGCCTCGGCCCGCATAAACAGTATCGGGAACACCGGCAGACTATCGATCTCCTGACGCAGGCGATCGACAAGCACCGCACCGTGCAGATGCGGTACTTCTCCGGCACGCGCCTGCGAACGACCCGGCGCGAAGTCGATCCCTATCGGCTGTGGTATGCCGCGGGCGGGCTGTATCTTGTTGCCTACTGCCACCTTCGCAAAGAACCAAGGATGTTCGCCGTCGAGCGTATCACATCCGTCACGCCGACCGATCATCCCTACCAACTGCCGCTCGGTTTTAACCTCGAGGCCTTTGTGCAGGATGCGCTGACCGTCATGCGCGGCCCCCGCATCAACGTGGAACTACTGTTTGACAAAGCCACCGCTGTGTGGGCCAAAGACCGCACCTGGCATCCGAGTCAGGAGGTCGCCCTCCGCAAGGACGGCCGCATGACGATGCGTCTCCAGGTCGCCGACAGTCGCGAATTGGTCGGATGGATCTTGAGCTTCGGCAGCGCTGTGCAAGTCCTCAAGCCAGACCATCTGCGAAACGCCATACAAAACGAGGCGAGGAAGCTCATCGCCCAGTCGTGACCCCGGATGTCACCGTTCAACGCTCCGAACTATGAGTCAGTAGTGTAAGCAGCGAATATCACAGACAGATCCCTTCCTCTTCCCAGTCATCACTCAGAAATCCACACGCAGATCATGTTCTTGTGATGTGACCTTGCTTGTCACAGCACTCCAGTAGCATAGGCCATCACAAATGTTTTCAAAGGAGATGGCAGTATGATCGACAGGTTGAATGAACAGATCGAACCGCAGTCCCGGTCACTCTATGTCACGTTGCTTCTTGATGAAAGCGGGTCCATGCAATCCTGCAAGGGCGCGGCAATCGCCGGCTTCAATGAATATGTCGGCACCCTCCGGAAGTATCCGGCTGAGACCAGGTTCACCCTTACGTTGTTCAACTCGGAGAAAATGGAGGTCCGCTACCATGATGCGGCAGTCTCAGCCATCACGGACCTCGATGTCGAAACTTATCGACCGGACAAGGGTACGCCGCTCTATGACGCGATCGGATGCACCCTCTCTTCCGCTAGGCAACACACGGTGTCCGAGGCAAGAAAACTCTGCGTCATCCTGACGGATGGCGAGGAAAATGCTTCCCGGGAATATACGCGTTCAAACGTCTTTGCCTTGATCAAGGAATTCGAGAAGGAGGGGTGGGCCTTTCTCTACCTGGGTGCCGACCACGATGTCTGGGCGGCAGGCGAATCGCTTGGTGTGATGGAACAGAATCGGATTGCCTTCAAAAAGGAGGAAGTCGGTAGCACCTTCAAGACACTGTCGGAAAGCACGTCGAGCTACCGCCGTCGGAAGCACACCGATCACAGTTCCTTCTGGGAGAAGAAGCCGTCGGATCCGCAGGGTCCGTCGAAAGGTGGTCGGAGAGGGTCTGGCCAGTAACTACCCGTATAGTGAAGGAGTGCCGGCGAATATCAATGAGACGGGAGGGTCCTATGAAACAGTTCATCCTGGGCACGATACTCGGCAGTCTGGTCACCGGCGGAATTGCGCTGGCCGGCACCTTCTACGATTCCAAAGGCCAACCGGCTGCGCCTCGCGGCAGCGTCCAGCAGTTCGACTACTTCCGTCAGCGGCAGCTCTTCATTGATCAAGCGGCTACGCGGCGTGCGGCAGAGGAGATGGCGCGGCAGCAGCGGATCAATCCGTGCGGAAAGTAGGCTCTCAAGCGGATCTCCTGCGTGCCGAGCTGGTGTCTCTCGGTATGAGACTCCACTGTGGGGAGTGTCGCTGAATCCGAATGGAAGCATCGTGACAGCGTAGTGAACGGGAGGATAAGGAGCCTGCTATGTTTGGGAAGACCATCTGTCTGCTGATACTGATCCTACTGCCGCTTGCGACGGCTCAGGCGGAAAGTCAGAGCGGTCACGACAAACAGAGGAAACCACCGAAACCTCTGGATCCCATGAACCGCCCCATGGACGAGCTGGGTGTGACCGGCAAGGACGACACGCTCTGCAGCGACCGCTGGTATTCCTGCACCACCTACGACCGCCAGCAGTTCGACCAGAAATACCCCGGCCAGCCGCTCAAAGATCTGCTCCGCTACGGCGAGCCAGACTGGCCGGATAAGCCACGCGAGGGGCGGGAATGGCAAGAGAAGCGGGGAGAGGGAGAGTAGCTGGTCTCTCTTGTCTATCCGGTTGATTTGGTCTGTCTAGCGCCTCGGACCAGATGAACCGGACAGATGGGTAGACCAAACGAACGGATTTGATCACCACGACCTACTGGAGAAGGACAATATTCTCGACTCCCCTCTGTGACCTTCCCTGTCACAGCGTCCTGGCAGGGTNNTCGCGTGGTAGAACCTTCTTGCTGAGGTACCTGCGTGCACCACATCCGAGGAGGCAGATACCCTTGCCACCGCCCACTTAGGGGATACCGTTGTCAGTGGCCTCTCTTCTCTTGTCCAACCAAGCGGAGCTACCTCTCCTGACAACGAATGTGTCGTCTTGGACCATCGACAGATAGCCCTTGAACCTGGTACCCTTTACTGCTATGGCTCAAAACGACGAATCATCGCGTGGTTCCCGCGCCGCTCATGAGCAGCACCCG
>DKBD01000021.1:22836-27310 GCA_002451055.1 Nitrospira sp. UBA6909
TGATCAAGACGATCCCGCTGAAGCATGCCGAGGTCATTGCGTTCGGATCGACAAGAAAAGCCAGTAATCCCGTCCACAAGGATCCCAATCTCCAGGCGTTGCTCGCCGCCGAAACCACGACGATCACGCTCTTTGGAAAGACCTGGTCGTTGCACGTGACTGATGCCCTGGGTATTTCCTTGGCCACCAATCTTGAATTGATCGGAGATTCCATCGCCTATCTACGGAGCGAGGGACGGCGGGTGTTTTACGACGCCGAGCATTTCTTCGACGGCTATAAGACGAATCCCGACTATGCGCTCAACACCATCCGGAAAGCGGTGGAAGCCGGAGCCGAGCGGGTGATTCTCTGCGATACCAACGGTGGGACTATGCCGTGGGAGATCCGCGAGATCTGCGAAATTGTTCGGCGCGAGTGCCAGGTTCCGCTGGGCATCCATGCCCATAACGATTGCGACATGGCGGTGGCGAATTCGCTGGTCGCGATCGAGACGGGCATCGTGCAGGTCCAGGGAACGATCAATGGGATTGGAGAACGGTGTGGGAACGCCAATCTCTGCTCGATTATTCCTAACTTGGAATTGAAGATGAAGCGGCCGGCGCTGACGGATCGCCTCAGCCATCTCAAAGATGTGTCCGGTTTTGTGACCGAGATCGCTAATCTCATGCCGAACAAGCATCAGCCGTACGTGGGCGATTCGGCGTTTGCGCACAAAGGTGGCGTTCACATCCATGCCGTGCTGAAGAACCCGGCGACCTACGAACATGTCGATCCGGCTCAAGTCGGCAATCGGCAGCGTGTGTTGGTGTCTGATTACGCCGGCCGCAGCGGACTCTTGGACAAGATAGAGGATTACGGCATTAAGCTCTCGAAGGACCACTCAAAAGTCGACGAATTGGTCAATACGCTCAAAGAGCGTGAGAGCCAGGGCTATCAATTCGAAGGGGCAGAGGGATCGTTCGAACTGCTCATGCGGAAGGCGATGGGGAGCCATAAGCCGTCATTCCAACTGCTGGGGTTTCGGGTGATTGTTGAAAAGAAACAAGACGATGGGGCTCCTCTTTCTGAAGCAACTGTGATGATCAAGGTCGGCAGCGAGATTGAACATACGGCTGCAGTGGGGGCCGGACCAGTGGATGCGCTGGACCATGCGCTCCGCAAGGCCTTGGATAAATTCTATCCTCAACTCAAGGAGGTCAAGCTGCTCGACTATAAAGTGCGGGTTTTGGCAGCCAATAAGGGAACCGAGTCTAAGGTCCGCGTCCTCATCGAATCTGGAGACCACAAAGATAAGTGGGGAACTGTCGGCGTGTCCGAAAATATTATCGAGGCAAGTTGGCAGGCCTTAGCCGACAGCATTGAGTATAAGCTGCTGGCCAAGGAGTAGCCCGTCAGGAGAGGTCCTCTCCAAATTTTTCTTGACAGTCCTCATAACCTCACGTAAATTCAGACGAACTTGACGCATCAGGACCAAGGTCCTGAAAGTGAAGGTGGAGCTCAAGCGGGGTCGGCTGGAGGGGGGCTATGAGAAAGGCTGATATCGCGAACGAAATCTTCAAGCAGGTCGGCATTTCGAAAAATGAGGCAGCCGACATCGTTGAACTTGTGCTGAATCTCTTGAAGGACGTGTTGCAGAAGGGGGATTCGGTCAAGATTGCGGGATTTGGAAATTTCGTGGTGCGGAGCAAGGGCGCCCGTAAAGGACGCAATCCTCGGACCGGAGAGGAAATCGGCATCACTCCACGTCGGGTCGTCACGTTCCGACCCAGTCAGGTATTCAAAAAGTACGTCAATTCGTAGCAGGATGCTGAAGCAAGCGGCCCGCTTCGTTTTCACATCGTTCAACGCTTCACCGTATACGGTAGAGGGTACGACTCGATTTCTCGCTCGCTGCGACCTTGTCGGCGGTCTTTCTGAGCATCCTGAAAGAACACAGGGACAGCTCGGCAAACCTGCTCGGCTCCGCCCCAAACCGCAAGATACGCTATGAGGGCCGGTCATGGGAGTTGAACCCAGGCTGGGGAGCAAGATCTTCTATAAGATTGGGGAAGTGAGCCAACTGGCTGAACTCCCCACATACGTGCTTCGCTTCTGGGAATCACAGTTTAGCTTTCTCAAACCAAAGAAAAGCAGAGGGAATCAGCGGCTGTATGTGCAGCGAGACATCGAGACTGTCCTGGAAATCAAGCGGATGCTCTATGACGAGGGGCACACATTGGAAGGCGTGAAGCGATACTGGATCAGGCGGGGCCGGGCTGCCTCGCGTCCCTTGGCTCCAAAGGAAATGGCCAAGAAACTCAGGGGAGATCTGCAAGCCATTGTGAAAATCCTCGAGTCGCATGCGCGATGAGAGAAAATATGAGTTCTCCCGTTGCCTTTCCATGGCACCGCAAGGGACAATATCACCGGTATTGAAATGAGGACGGAGTCGGGGCGTGGCGCAGCCCGGTAGCGTACTCGCTTGGGGTGCGAGTGGTCGTGGGTTCAAATCCCGCCGCCCCGACCAAAATAGAAGGTGCTGAGTGTCGAGTGCTGAGCCTCACACAGAGGTTTGGCGCTCAGTGCTCCGCCCCGTGCTATGAAAAGGAGGAGCTGCGCCGCGCAGCTTTTTTTATGCCGACCGACCGCATACGCATTTTGGTGACCAATGACGACGGCATCCAATCGACGGGCCTGACGGCCCTGGCCGCCGCGCTGTCACCGCTCGGGGAGGTATGGATTGTCGCACCGGATCGGGAGCGAACGGCCGTGGCGCATGCTGTCACACTGCACAAACCTTTGCGGGTCCACAACGCGGGGAGGCGGACTTACTCCGTCAACGGGACGCCGGTCGATTGCGTCAACCTGGCACTCCTGAAGATTATGCCGAAGCAACCTCAACTGGTCGTCTCCGGGATCAATAGAGGGGTCAATTTGGGCGATGATGTTCTCTATTCCGGAACTGTTTCGGCGGCCGTGGAAGGGACGATCCTTGGTGTGCCCTCAATGGCTGTATCACAGGAGGGAGTGGGACGATTTCGCTTCGAGGTCGGGGCGCACTATGCGGTGCGAGTGGCGCGGATAATTCTGCAACAGGGATTGCCCGAAGAAACGTTGGTGAATCTCAATACGCCTGACCGCCCACTTGGGAACACCACTGGGGTTCGTGTAACCTGCCTCAGCCGCAGGCGATTCGACAATCCGATCATCGAGAAAGTAGACCCGCACGGACGTAATTACTACTGGATCGCCGGCACTCGCATCTCTTGGAGCCGGAGCAAGGATTCCGACCATGAAGCCATCGCCGAAGGCGCAGCGTCCTTGACTCCCATCAGGCTCGACAGTACGAATTATGGTGCATTGGACCGTTTCAGAGCCTGGGAACCTAAGCTGCGCGCTCGCCGAACGGCAGGCGGCGATTCGCCACCGAGTCGATCGAAGGGGCGGGGGCGAACATGATCGGAAACGCGATTGAATGGATCATTACCGAGCTCAGCAAGTTTGTGATCGCGACGATCTCCTTGTTCGGCTATAGCGGAATCATGCTGACGATGGCGATCGAGAGTGCCTGCATTCCACTGCCGAGCGAGATCATCATGCCATTCTCCGGCTATCTCGTGACGACTGGGCAGTTCACCATGCTCGGCGTCACGTTGGCCGGCGCTGTCGGAAATGTGCTTGGATCAATCGTCGCGTACTATGCGGGAGTCTGGGGGGGGCGTCCATTCGTCGAACGGTATGGGCGCTATTTCTTGGTATCGCATCATGACTTGGATATCGCCGATCGATGGTTTGCGAAATACGGCGAAGCCGCCGTGTTTTTCAGCCGAATGCTTCCGGTGGTGCGGACGTTCATTTCATTGCCAGCCGGTATCGCCAGGATGAATTTCCCCCGCTTTGTGCTCTTTACCTTCGTCGGGGCTCTCCCGTGGTGCTGGTTGCTGGCCTACATCGGTGTCGTCATGGGTGAGCAGTGGGAGCATCTCAGGGATTACTTCCATCAATTCGATATTGTCATCGGCGTGTTCCTTGCCATCGCTCTCGGATACTTTCTCTGGTCACATTGGCCCAGACGTAGCCCCACGCCTCAATAACGGTTGCTCCGATGCTCAGGATCTACAATACCCTTACCGGTAAGAAGGAACCGTTTGAACCGCTGACGGAGAAGACGGTGCGGATGTATGTCTGCGGCGTGACGGTTTACGATTATTGCCATATCGGCCATGCCAGGAGCGCATTGGTTTTCGATGTGATTCGCCGATATCTCGAATACTCCGGATATCGCGTTGAGTTTGTGAAAAACTTCACCGACGTCGACGACAAGATCATCAAGCGGGCCATTGAGCAAGGAGTTACCTGCGAGAGTGTCACCGCGAGGTACATCGACGCCTATCACGAAGATATGAGCAAGCTTGGTGTGCGTCCGGCCTCGGCTGAACCAAAGGCCACGGAACACATGGCGGACATTATCGACCTGACCGAAACATTGGTCAA
>DKBD01000076.1 GCA_002451055.1 Nitrospira sp. UBA6909
CAGCAGCTCGAACGCTCCCTCACAGAGCGCGACCGGCAAGTTGAAAAGATTGGAGCTGCTACCAACCTTCTTCGTGAGAAAGAATCAGAGATCACAGAATGGGAAAGAAAATACACGCGCACCGCCCAAGAACACGAGGGAGAGGTGGCCAAGCTCCAAGAACAATGTGCGGCACAAGAACAACTCCGTAAGCAACATCGACTCGACGAGCAACGTCTGCACGAACGAGACGAACTGATTGCGAAACTCCACCGGCAACTGGATGAGTTGCAGGCAGCACGTGAGGACTTGCTACAAGAGGTCCAGCGTCTTCGAGAGAAAGATGAGCACATTCAACGCCTGCGAAAACGTCTCAAAGAGATGCGAGGGACCCTAAGCGAAAAGGCGGCTCCAGCGGCACAGGCAGCCTCTCGTCAGAGCCGCCAGAATGGAGCTGGACAGAACTCCCACGCACGACTGATCAAAAGCGGCAAGAACAAGCAGGAAGACGATCTCAAAAAGATCAACGGGATCGGGCCCGTCTTTGCGCAGACCCTCAACCAGATTGGCACCCGTACCTTTATCCAAATCGCTCGTTGGAAACCGGAAGATATCGAAAAGATCGCAAAGAAGCTCGAAACCGATCCTGAACGCATTAAGCGGGACAATTGGATTGCTGATGCCAAAGAACAACACTACCAAAAATACGGAGAACGGCTATAGCAATCCCCGAGTAGCCCATCCCCCGACAACTGCGTCTGTGAGATGCCTGCCCTGCTTCGTGTTGTTATCGCGCCACCCTGTGTGAAAAAAGGCTAGGCACGAAATGGCTGCACGTCGCCCGCCTTCCGTAGCATCTTGTTCACCTCATCAAGGTGCAATTCTTCGTCGACAATCATCTCGCGCGCAAATTCTTCCAGAAGGATAGACTTTCCTTCCGAGATTTTTAGCAACTCGTAATAGGAGGCGATGGCGGCCTTCTCATGCTCCAAGCTTTCCCTTAGAATATCCCCGACATCATGCTTCTCCGTTTCCAACAGCGGCCCAATTTTCAGCGACGGGTGGCCTCCGAACATGGTAACCAGCTCGCCCGCCTTATGCGCATGGGCGAGGCTCTCATCGGCATTTTTCTTCAACCACGACACGATAGGAATCCGGTTGTAGCCATAGATCATTAGAGAGTAGTGCATATAGCGGACCACACCGGCCAATTCATGCTCCATGATGGTGTTAAGAATCGCTACCGCGCGTACGGTGTCTTGATCGTTCATCTCCTATCTCCTTTTGCGACGTTGCGCCTATCAAATCCAGTTGCCAACCCCAGAACATCTGCCGCTTCTACTGTAGAGGCTGACAGGGCCAGTCTGACGCTTGCTGCGGTTTGAGTTTACGCGAAAGATGACTGCGTATCCACCCTGTTCTGTACCTATTATGCTCCGCCTGCCCCAGTCGCCGGAGTTCGCATGGCGCTCACCCGACCCACGCTTGCAGCTGTTCTGCGTCCCTCCTACAATACGCTCAATGGGCTTTCCCGCGAGGTTTACATGGCTCTCACCATGTGGCACACCTGCCAAAGTCTCTCGCCAGACCATTACATTTCCAATACCCCTTGGCTCGTCTGGCTCCTGATACCTCTACGGCTAGAGCAGGTGCTCGTGCCGGAATGTACAAGATCAACGTTGCGAACTGAGAGGAGGAACCTATGATTGAAGTCCTGGGTGGATTTCCCCCGACAGTCTTGTCCTTTGCATGCAACGGTCAAGTGACGAGACAGGATTACGAAACCGTTCTGCTCCCCGCCGTCGAATACGCCCTCACACAGCACGAGAAAATCCGCCTGTATTATCAGATCAACACCGGCTTTTCTGGGATAGAGCCGGGCGCCATGTGGGACGACTTCAAAGTGGGGATGGAGCACTTGTTTCGCTGGGACCGGATTGCAGTAGTAACTGATGTGGAGTGGATTCGGCATACGTTCAAAGCTTTCAGTTTTGTGATTCCCTGTGCGGCACAGGTCTTTCGCCTAGAGGAGGTGCCCGCCGCCAAAGAGTGGATCATCGAGGGGATGACACAGCAAGAACTGGAACCCCTCATGAACCGGACAGATAAATTTCTGATTGCGGTGGAGGAGTCTGCGGCCTCGCTCAAAGCAGTGACCTATGTCAGCCGGGTTCTCCGGGGACGCACGGACGTCCAAGTTCGTCTCCACCATGTTCTTCCTCCCATTCCCCCAGACCTCCTCGAATTCGGAGGAGCAGAACTTCCTCAGATAGAACAGCGTCTGAGCGGCGAACTTCGTCAGAACCAAGCGCGTTGGATTGAAACGGCGAAGCAAAATGCCCAATCATCCCTCGACAAAGCTCTGGCTATCCTTCGAGAGGGCGGCCTCTCCCCAGACGGAGTCAGCACTAGCTTTTCTCTACCCATTCACCGCCCTGATGTAGCGCGGGAAATCCTTGAGGCGGCAAAGACTTGGAACTGTGGGACGCTTGTAGTCGGCCGACACATCCGTTCATGGATCAGGGAAATTGGCTCCTCTCATATCGGAGAAGAACTCGTTCAGAAAGGACAAGGGTTTGCCATTTGGGTTGTCGAATAGTTTGCGCTGGGTGCCATCCTCGTCGCAGCTGTGTCGGCGTTTGTGCCGGCTCGTTTGACTCCTATGTGGTTCCTTGAATGAAAGTCGAGGTAAGACGTATCCATTTCCTTCTTTTCGCCGTGTGGGGATTTGGCATCTGGTTGACCGATTGCGTAGCATTCGAGCCTGTCTAGCAATCACGCCTGGAGCGGTTTAACGATCGCCCATTTGTGGCGATTTTACCTTTCGGCTTCGATCTTGAAATTACCACGCTCTCGACGATGCAAACGGTTGAAAGGTCCCTGTCGCCGGAGGACGAGGCCCGCCAACTCAGACACGCTCTGAATGAGATTGAACAAGAAACCCGCCGTGATAAGAAAAAAGAGGTGCAATTAACGCTCAACCTTGCCGAGGTCATGGAATCCTTAGGTGATGAATTGACCACGCAGGGATTTAGGATTTCCCAATTGAGGCAACGGACGGAGTTCGCACCACAATCAGTAGAGCCCCACAGTTTTGAATAATCCAACTTTATAGGACGTCGTCGGATTGCGGGGGGGAATTCTCGGTAGGCTTCTCCGGATTCCCGAAGCGGAAGGAGAAATTCCGGATGGTGTCATCGGGATCCCAGCGGAACCATCCTTCAGCCGTGAGAGGCTGATCAGATTTCGCCTTGCCCTCCGGATAGAATTTGAACCGGAGATGCCCGCGTCGGTCGCTGGTTGATTCTTCGGAAACGAGATTGCCGGAAATTTCCAGATGGTTCTCCAACCGATCCAGCGCCTCGTTGAAAAGTGAGCGAAGCAGGTTTTTCGAGAGTGCCTCCTGGAACGGCTGTTCAGGATTGAACGATTCAGGCTCCCCTGCCCAGGCCAGAGAGGTCATACAAAGAAAGAACACAGCCACGAATAGATTGCGTCGCATGTGCGTACTCTATCCCCCAAGGCCCGTACGGTCAAGCCCGATCACATCTGCTAAATTTGACCTTGTCCCTTACCTCAGGCGAGGCGGAAGGCCGGTGGTTCATGTCAGGCAGGACAACTTATCTTACAGAAGATGCTGGAAAGGATGATGGGAGGCTCCGTTTTTCCACTCGAACCCGTTACACATTCTGCGGCCACAAAGAACGCAGTTCTGGATACTTCGCGCGGTAATCGGCGTGGCCGGCACGAATGACTTTCAGTGCCTCGCTCCGTCCGTACAGGCCGGTGATTTCCACTTTATTATGCTGAGTTGTACCGGGCGCGCTCTTATAGGTCAGAAAATAATGTTTGAGGCGGTCAAGGAGCGCCGCCGGACATTGCGCAATGTCCGTGAAGGTGCCGTAGACGGCGTCGTCCCGCATCACGGCGATGATCTTGTCGTCAGCCTCACCACCGTCGGCGAGGCTCAGTCCACCGATCGGCAATGCGGTCAGGAGGATGTCGCTGTGGGGAATGCTCTTTTCCGATAAGACACAGATGTCGAGCGGATCGCCGTCCCCCACCATGCCTTTGCGGCGGGCGCGTCTGGCGAAGATGCCGGCAACCTGCTCGCCGGAGTACGTCTGGGGAATAAGTCCATAGTAGACCGGACAGAAGTTAGAAAAACGCTGCGGCCGATCCACCTTGAGGAAGCCGCTGCTTTTGTCCACTTCGTATTTGACGGTATCGGTCGGGACGATTTCGATGTAGGCCGTGACTACGTCAGGAGCTTCCTCTCCGATGGACACCCCGTGCCACGGATGCGCTTTGAACATTAGTCCGAGCAGACGTTGAAAGGGATCGCCTCCTCCGCGGACCTCAAGCATCTTGTTTATATCCTCTCCCTTTTCTTTCCCCTTCTTCTTCTCTTTCATATCCCCTCCACATATCTGCCGAACATCCCAACTCCAACGCGTCACGAGACCTCAATGTCGCCAGGAGAAGGTTGATTAGATCACGCTTGCTATGAGAACGCTATTCATGGGTTGGTCAGCGGGAGTGCTCCGTATCGGAACAAGATTGTCCAGGAGCATCACCGCCGACACGCACCCGCCATCGTGGCCCCCACGGCACGACGAGGTTCATTTCCTCGACAAACCGCTCCCAGCTGGTGGGCCGGCGATGCCGTTCACACGGAACCTCTGCAAACGTCCGTTGCTGGGTAGAGTGGGCCTCCTCATCGGTGCGGCGCTACCCTTAACACATCGCGAGTGAAGAATAAATCATGAATCCCTAGGGATAAGTAACAGGGGGCCTAGGAGAGTTCCTAGTTCAATGCAGGACCTAGGTTTGCTAGAGTACACCCTCCGCTGCAAACTCAAGAGATTATATAGCCGGAACATAGGCTGAGGGGTCTGACTGCGCTGCAGAACAGAAGTTCGGCGCGAAGTGGAACCTAAGACGTCATCTATCCTCCGTAGCAGACGACTGCGGAGGACGAAGAGCCATGGCTTCCTGCGAACACGGGCGAATTACAAGCGAGCGGTGTGCTGCTCGCCAGATGGCAAAGCTCAGCAGCAGAGGGAAAGAACTGGATTGTGGAGATCCTCTCCGTCGGTACGTCGACGCAGGATCAAGCGAAATAAATCGGAGGAGGGCCAACCATGTCGGAAACGTTTTCAGGAACCGTCGACATTACCAACACGGCGGAAACGGTTACGATCCAGCTGAACGGAACCAACGGGGACGTCCGCATCGGCGGACCAGAGGCGACCGGCGACCTCAGCATTCGCGACTCTTCCGACCGGGAGGTGTTGCGCTTCATCGGGTCCACGGCCTCTCTCTCCATAGGCACCACCGGGAGCAGCGGCGAGATCTTCGTCCGCGATTCGGCCGACCGCCAGGTGTTTACCATCAGCTCAGGCACCGCCCAGTTGACGATCGGGACAACCGGAAACGCCGGCGATCTCTACATCCGCGATGGCAACAACCGGAACATCTTCCAGGTCAACGGCAGCTCGGCAGCCCTCAACCTGGGGACGACTGACAACGCCGGCGAACTGACCGTGAGGGACGCATCGAATAGACAGGTCCTGCGGTTCGACTCGACATCGGCTGCCCTCTATATTGGCGCGACCGGTAACGAAGGCGATTTGATCATCCGTGACGGCTCGAACCGAGACGTGTTCCACTTCGATGCCAACCGAGCGGCCCTCTATCTCGGCGCAACCGGTAACGAAGGCGACCTGATCATCCGTGACGGCTCGAACCGGGAGGTGTTCCACTTCGATGCCAACCGAGCGGCCCTCTATCTCGGCGCAACCGGTAACGAAGGCGATTTGATCATCCGCGACGGCTCGAACCGGGAAGTGTTCCACTTCGACGCCAACCGAGCGGCCCTCTACGTTGGCGCCGCCGGTAACGAGGGCGACATCATTGTCCGCGACAACGCCGGTGCCGAGACGATCAAGCTAAACGGCGACACTGGCGACATTATCCTTTCGAACGGCGACGCAGCCGAACAATTCGAACTGGCCGCTGCGGCTGAGGCGCTTCCGGGAACAGTCATGGTCCTCGACGAAGACGGATGCCTGAAACCGTCTTCCGCCCCATACGACAGCAAGGTGGTCGGTGTCGTCGCCGGTGCCGGCGGGTACCGTCCTGGTATCGTTCTCGACCACCGGGATAAGCCCGTCGCCCCTCGCGTTGCGATTTCGATGATGGGCAAAGTAGCCTGCCGCGCCGACGCATCGTTTGGTGCGATCGTCGTCGGCGATCTGCTAACGAGCTCAGCCACCCCAGGGCGCGCGATGAAAGCCACCGACCGGGAACGGGCGTTCGGTGCGGTGATCGGCAAGGCGCTGACACCCCTCGCTGATGGCACAGGACTGGTAGATATTCTCATCACCCTACAATAGACGGGGGACGGACATGGCCAGCGTCAAGGCGACGATGAGCGCGCTTGGAATCACTCCCGGGGGCTCACTTCTGTTTAATTTCTTCGGCTTCATTCGAGCCCGTGTCCCCCCGGATCCGGTGACAACGACCGCATCGGTTTCGGTATTGGGACAGATCCGCAACGTGCAGCAGAGACACGTGCACTTGAACGTCATCCGCGTCGGCTTCGATGCGATCTCCGGCGCGACGGCTCAGGATCAGGCTCTGCAGACGATCGACTACGCCATCTATCGGACCCGTATCATCTACTCTGCGGTCAACCTCGGCGTCGGCAGGGTCCTGCACTGGTTCATTACGGCGGCCGATGCGGACGGCTTCGACGACCTCGGCAGCGAGGGCGAGGCTGATGATCTGATTGCCGGCTGGTCGGTTCCCAACAACGGGATCGATGCATTCGTCGTACGCAACATCAGCGACTCCGACTTTGTCGGCAAGGCAGCCGATATCCCCGGCGACTGCGACAAGGAGTCAAAGGACGACGGGGTCATCGCCGGGGAGGCCAGTCGAACGGGCGATGCTTTCGCCCGCACCTTCGCGCACGAGATCGGACATCACCTGGGATTGTCCCACAATCATGGCGGGAGCCCGGATTGTCCGAACACGACCAACGGCTGCAACAACTTGATGGCGCAAACCCGCTGTGCGAATTCATGCGGCGGCGGCGTGCGGACCGCGGTCCTCTTGACCGGCAACCAGGGAACGACAATGCGCGGCCACTGTTCGGTCCTGAATGCCATCTGATGGATTTGCAGGAGGAAGAACAATGATCTGTGGATTGGATGAAGAGGGCCTCGTCACCACGGTTTCCGAAGAGGAACTGGTCGCAATCGTCGCAGGCCGCCGCCCTCAACAGGACCGCTCCCTCGCCCTCAAGGAATTCCTTCGCCGCCGTTCGCCAAGAATCGGTCCCGTGTTGCGCGACCTGGTCGTGGACCGCGCGGCCCCTGCCGAGTTACGGGGAGCGGCGGCAATGGCGCTTGGCGCAAGACGCGATCCAGAGAGTGAACAGTCGTTGATCGAAGCCCTCGCCACGACCGAGCCAGTGATTGTCCGGCGGGCGTCGGAGGCGCTTGGTCGGGTCGGGGGTGAACAGGCCCTTGCCGCCTTGAAGCGGGTTCGTGCGGAGTCCGGTGGAGGCACCGGTAGAAGCGTCGCGTTCGCACAGGCGTTGATCGGCTACCGACTGGGCCTCACCCAGGAGCGGTTGCCATCGCCACCGCCGGATGAGCTGTTGACCGTAGCCCGCGAACGGGCCGTTCCGCTGGAGTTCAAAGCGGTCACCCAGGCTGCGATCCGCGCCGCCCGCCCAGTGCTGGAGGAGCTCCTGCCGGCCATCGCCGTTTCGGAAAAGGGATCGATCCGCTTCACCTGCCGAAACGAACACCTCTGGATCGTCGTGCCCAAAGAGGTGGCAGGAGAACGAGTCACGGTACAATTGGGCAAGCGGAGTGCCGTCGCCGCAGTTGTGCTCAAGGAGTCGAGCTGCCCTAACGGCTGGTATGTCTCCGAATACCTCCTCAGCCATCCCGTCGACCGGAAAAAGGCTGAGGTATTCGGAATACGGCCTTCCGGCATCACCTGCCATTACGGCGGCATACAGCTGACGGGGGCCAAGGCGCGCGTGACCCTGCAGGCAGTGAGTACGCCCCACGTGCCGGCAATCGAATTCACCGCCGAGTACGACGGCGCAAAAGGTAAGTTCGCCATGATCGAGGCATTTCTGGCAATGACATCCTTAGATAGGCAGAAGCGGCCGTCCGCACCAGGCGCCACTGCTCTGCCGGTCTCGCCTCAACTCTAGCAGGGACCGGCTCATCAGTTATCCACGGCAACTAGGATATCAACGGCCTGATTGTAGATGAACGATGGTTCCGTTTTCTCCGCTCGCCCAGCCATGTGCGGCATCGGGAAAACTGAGACCAAATAACGAAGAAGAGGCGATCGGCTTCTCCTCGCTCCAGTTGAAGCCTGCATCGGTAGTTCTGTACAGCATGCCGCGTTCGCCGACAATCCATCCGGATTGAGGGCTTGTGAACCGCACCTTCAAGAGATCCACAAGCTTTGTGCAGGTCTTGCCGCACGGCAGTGAGCGGTCAATCCATCGAGCGCCACCGTCAGTGGTTTGAAAGAGAGCACCGGCATTGCCGACCGCCCACCCATTCATCTCATCGGCAAACACGACGTCAAAGAGAGTCACCGCTCCCTGTGTCTCACGAGACACCCATGTGGCTCCTCCATCATCCGTCGTCAGGACGGTTCCCAACGCGCCGACGATCGTGCCTTGGCGTTCATTGAAAAAGTGCGCAGCATAGAGCGCCGCATTGGTCCCGCTTCGCTGCTCCATCCAATGCTCACCGCCGTCGGTCGTATGCAATATGGTTCCCCCTCCCCCGACGACCCATCCGCTGGTGGGAGAAATGAACGACACATGATACAGCGGCTGCTGCGTATCCAGCGGTTTTGTCAGCCAGGTGTCTCCTCCGTCAATGGTACGGCGCAGCGTTCCACCGGATCCGCTTATCCAGCCGGTCTTTCCATCGGCAAAGAAGACCGACGTCAGCAGGACGGTTGTTCCGCTCGGCACCTTCCGCCAGGTTTTGCCGCTGTCCGTTGTCTTAAGGATCGTCCCTCCGGAACCCGCAGCCCACCCGGTTTTGGGCGTGAGAAATTGGATGCTCATCACGGTCGCTTCCGTGTGGCTTTTTTGAGGCTGCACAAGCAGCGGCGAAGGTTCACTCTGCGCAGGGATAACCGACAGAAACACGGTGAACGACATGAACAGTAAACAAACCGCTACCCATGCTTCACCGACCTGCGTTGTTCGACAACAAGACATTATTGATTCGTATTCGCGTCGGGCCGATTTGCGTTCCAATAACCCATGTCGGGAAGCCCCTTGGCTTCGATCGTGAAGGGTCCGGCCTCAACCGTCACCCATTCCTTGGGTGAGCAGCAGCCGCCGTCAGGCAGGAGATCCCAGGATCCTCGTCGAACGACCAGCGGGCCTGTCGCCAAATCATGGAAAAACGCCCCCTTCCTGCCGATGCCGAACAGGTTTCGATGGGGAACTTTCACCACGATCTCCGAATCGGTCCAGGATTCCACCAAGGCGGCGGTCCCGTTGAACAAGACTTCCGTCCGCGACACATTGCTGACTACATTATCTCCGCTGTCCGGTTCGTTGATTTCGACATCGAGACGCCGCTTGTACGCTTTTCGGCTCAATCCCAGTTCTGTATGTTCAGCGGTCTTCAAAAATGTGCCGAACCCCCGCCCTTTAATGGTGACCGTTTCATCCAATCCAGCCGATTTCGGCTCATACGATTCTATGACAGGAGTCACCACCGTAAATGTTCCCGCCTGCGTTTCTACCACTCCCTGCTCGGCGCAACAGAGGCCGTCCGGAGTCGGCTTGGTCGCACCGCGATAGATCACCACGTTCCCGCTCTTGGCGCTGAAGGGTACCCAGACGTCGATCCGATCGTCGTTCCACCGGTAGACGACCGCCGGTACGCCTCCGATCTCTACACGGTTCTCGCCCTTATTGAAGTCCATGAAGTTGTACGGTGTTGCGCCACTTTCAGAATAGAACCCAAAATGCTCCCCGTCGATGCGGAGGAGCGTCCCGATCGGCGCGCTGGCGGGACTGATTGCGGTCACCTTGGGGACATGGACCGTAAATTGGCCAACCGTACGGCTGCGCCCACGGCTTTGCAGAATCACCGGCCCAGACTCGGCTCCCAGCGGAACATGAGCCACGATCGCGTCATCCTTCCACTGAGCGATCGTCGCGGGCTGCTTCCCGATCAATACGGCATCATCAGGGCCTTTCACGGCTCTGAAGCCACCTCCGAATAAGACCACTTTTGTGCCGACGGGGCCGCTGTCGGGATCGACACGGACCGACGGAATCAGCGAGAGAGGGACCGCGTTGCTGACCACATACTCGACCGGCGCACAGCACGATCCATCCGGCAGCCGATCGGAAGAGGCCAACCGGACGACGACATCTCCATCGGCTGCATTAGCGGGAATTACCAATTCAATCCGATCGTCTTTCCACCGTCTGGGACGAACGGCCACGCCGCCGACCGTCACATCGTTCACGCCGAACATGGTGTTCGGATCACGGCCCCCTGCTGTCACACCGAAATGACGACCGGTAATCTGGAGCAACGAGCCGCGTTCCGCCTCCGTCGGGGTGATCGCGTCGATCTGCGGCATCACCACGGTCAAGGTTCCCGCTTGCAGCTTCTTCTTGCCCGCAACGATCTCAACCGGACCGCTTGTGGCTTTCAAGGGCACCTTGACCTCGATCACATCCGGTTCCCATCGTTGGATCAATGCGGAAACGCCGCTGATCATCACTTGGTTAATCTGGACCGATTGAAACGCCCCGAAACCTTGACCGCTGAGCACCAACGTGGCGCCAGGAGGAACCGATTGGGAAGACAATTCGATGGAAGAGGTTGCTGCCTGAGCCGAAAGAGCAAGGCCGCCCCAGAAGATGGCGAACGAAACCAACACCACTGCTGTTCTCATAACATCCTTTCTATCGACGGAAGTCATAGGCTGGGCGACGAAAGACTGCTCGTCCTGTCGCAAACCCATGCGGACGGCGTGATCAGACTATAGCAATCGATTTTTTCGGGAGTCAAGAAGGCAATCTTCGCTTCGATTGCTCGCTCAAGTCCTGCGAGGAAGGTGCTGAAACGCGCGGAGAGATCAAAAAAACCCTATAGTATTGGCGCTACGACACCTGAACGATCAGCTCGATTTCTACCGGAGCCTGGCGGGGAAGTTCGGCGGCGCCGACCGCCACACGGGCATGCCGCCCTGGTTCCCCGAAGATCGACACCAGGAGATCCGATGCGCCATTCAAGACCTGGGGCTGATCAGTGAACCCGTCGGCCGAGGCGATATGTCCGACCATCTTCACGATACGTTGCACTCGATCCAGCGAACCCATCTCCGCTTTCACGATCGCGAGGGCGTTCAGCACCGCCGTCTGTGCCGCTTCTCTCCCCTGTTCGATTGAAAGACCTGCTCCGAGTTTTCCGGTCATGGTGAGCTGTCCGTCTCGCGATGGCAGGACACCTGACAGAAACAGCAGGTCGCCGACCTTGACCACGGGGACATAATTCGCCACCGGTTTCGGCGCCGCCGGCAAGATCAACCCTAGTTCGTTCAGTTTCTCTTCGTATGACATCCTGATCCTTCCACCCTCCCTCTGTACTTCCTGCTGTGTACCTTTGACGTCTCACGCCTCACTCTTCACCCATTCCAATCACGGTTTGATGGCCGGCCAGAAGCTGTCCCCGATCGGCAGTCGTTCGGCTTGGAGCGCTTCCACAATCGTTTGCCCCAAGTCGGCCGCGGTCGCACGCGTTCCCAAATCCACCCCTCTCGTCAGTTTCGGACCGGTGATGAGAAGAGGAATATATTCGCGCGTCGGCGTTTTTGCCGGCTTCGAGAGGTCGCGTCCATGATCGCCCGTCAGGATGAAGACATCCCCTGCGCGCAGTGTATCGAACAAATCCGGCAAGCGGCGGTCGAATTCTTCGAGCCCCGACGCAGCTTGAGCACTATCCTCCGGCAATAGATCCAGACTCGCATAGAGCAAGCCACGGGGCACTTTCTTCAGCATTCCGACCGTGTTGTCGAACGCTTCTGCTGCAGACACAGCGGGAAAGGTTCTCGTCAGGCCTCGGCCGCTGAACAAATCATGGACTTTCCCAATCCCCATGACGATCTGGCCGGATCGATTCAGCGTATCCAACATCGTGACGCTCGGCGGTTCAGCCACGATATCCCTCCGGCCCACATGGGGGCGGAGGGATCCTGGCTCGCCGGCAACCGGTTGGATGACCATACGGATCAGTGTGTCGATCTTCTTCACCGTCTTCCATGCCTCGCGGCACTGCTGATACAAAACGGCAAGCGGCATCACCGATTCATGCGCGGCCACATAGCAGGTATTCCCACCATCGGTCCATACCATAGGAGACCCGCTCGCGATGTGGTCCGCTCCATATTCAGACAGCATCGTTTCCATGGAGGCGATGCGTTTCCCGATCACCTTCCGCCCCAACGCTTGTTCGAGGGCGTCCACGACGTGTGGCGGAATTCCCGTCGAATAATGGCCTGCGCTTTCGCGAACGACGACCCCATTGGTTTCCCAATACCCTGCGACCGAGTCTTTCCCCTGCGACGTAAATCCAAGGCGCCCGAAACACCCCTGGGGTTGCGTCGTCGAGAGCACGCCTCGAATCTGCGCAATATGTCCCAGCCCGAGCGCTTCCATATTCGGGAGGCTCAAGCCGCCGACGGCATCTGCCAAGTGGGCGAGCGTATCGGCGTCGGCATCTCCATACTCGGCGGCGTCCGGTAGTGGTCCGACTCCCAATCCATCGATCACAAACAAGAGAACACGATTGATCATGCGTGCACCGACCCCTTCCATTCTTCCACAATCTTCAGACTCGCACTGGTTCCAATACGATCAGCCCCCGCCTCCAGCATGGCCTGCGTGGTCTTCCAATCCCTGATGCCGCCGGACGCCTTGACCTTGGCCTTTCCAGCGACGGCTGCCTTCATGAGCCGCACATCCTCGACCGTTGCGCCTGCTGTGGCAAAGCCTGTGGATGTCTTGACATAGTCCACCCCTGCCTCGACCGCGAGCCGGCAGGCCGTCAGTTTTTCCTGCTGTGTGAGATAGCAGGTTTCAAGAATGACTTTATGTTCGGCGCTGGGCGTGGCCTTCACCACCTCGGCGATGTCGCGCCGCACTGCATCATGATCCCCTGATTTCAGCCGGCTGACATTGATGACCATATCGAGGACAGTGGCCCCATGCGCGACGGCATCAACCGCTTCAAGCACTTTCGCCTTTGTCGTATGGCCGCCTAAGGGGAATCCAATTGGAATGCCGACTCGAATGTCGGCGCCGGCGACGGCCGCCACTGCCTCGTCTATGTAGCAAGGAGGAACGAAAATCACCGTGAAGCCGTGTTCTTTGGCCTCGCGGCACAGTCGCAGTACGTCGGTCTTGGTTGCGTCTGGCCGAAGCACGGTATGATCGATGAGGCTCGGCAAATTCCACTCAGGCATCTCGTACGTTGCTCCTTATCATGTGATGGGCGACAGCCCCATTCTTGTGGACGTGACGTGACGTCTCAGACCGGCTGCCGCGTCGAAATGGGCGTTTCTGGTACTTTTCCACCGCCTTGTTATGTTGAGTCAGCGTGTTGGAAAAATGATGGGTCCCGTCGTTCTTCGACACAAAATATAAATTTGACGTCGGCGCCGGATAAAGCGCGGCATGAATCGAGTCTGCTCCCGGACTCGCAATCGGACCGGGCGGCAAACCGACCCAGCGGTACGTGTTGTACGGGCTCGAATGAGAGAGATCCTTCTTGCGCAGATTGCCGTCGAAATTTGGCAAGCCGTAGATCACAGTCGGGTCGCTTTGAAGGGGAATTCTCTTCTTCAGGCGATTGTGAAACACAGAGGAGATCAGAGGGCGTTCGTCCGCTGCGCCGGTTTCTTTTTCAATGACCGACGCCAATGTGAGCACCTCATGCATCGTCAGACGGAGTTCCTTGGCCCGATCCTGCCACTCCGCCGACAGCACGTGCTCGAGCTGATTGACCATCGTCTTGATGATGTCCTGTGCAGCGGTCGGACGAGAGAAGCGATAGGTGTCCGGATACAGGTACCCCTCAACGCTTTCAGCGGAAATCCCCAACGTCTTGATGAAGGTTGTATCATGGGCCACCCGGACAAACTCTTCTCGATCCGTAATGCGCTGTTCGGCGAGAACATCCGCAATTTGGCTGATGGTATAGCCTTCGGGAATCGTCACACCATGAAGCACGACACGGCCCGCCATCAATTTCGAAAGAATCTCGGCGGGAGGCATGGCGCCATTCAGCTCGTATTCGCCTGGTTTAATTTTTCGGTCCGCCTCTTGGGCTCGTCCCAACCACACGAATGCGGATCGGCTCCTGATCAGCCCTTCCCCCTCAAGGAGGCTTGCCACCTGGTTGAACGTTGATCCGGCGGGAATCACGACGATTGTGGAAGGCGCTTGGTCGGATTTGGAATAAACGGGGGCTTCAGTCCATCGAATGATCTGATGCGCGGCCAGACCGCCGACCACGACGACGAGAAGGAACAGCATCGCTATGACACGCAGCTTCATACGAAGGTTCGCCTAGAAATTCCGAATCGTCCTCGCGCACGGCTTCGGCGTCGACAATCGAATCTTGATGAGACGGCGGCGACTGCGCCGCCAAATAACTCTGGAGCAACAGCGCGGCAGCCACCCGGTCGACCGCCCCTTTGCGTTTCTTCCGGCTGACGTCGGCAGCGATCAACAGATCCTCCGCCGCTTTCGTCGTCATCCGTTCGTCCCACAGAACGAGCGGCACGGATAAGCCGGACTCCAGTTTCACCGCAAATTCTCGCATCGCTTGAACGGCTGGCCCTTCTCGTCCGTCCAGTTGAAGCGGGAGCCCCAAGATCACCTGCTTCACGTCGTGCGAGGCGACCAAGGTTGCGACATGCGCGACGTCCCGATCCAATGTTCGCCGCTCAAAGGTTTCAAGCGGCTGCGCCGTCCATCCCAGTTCGTCGCTGAGCGCGACGCCGATCCGTTTGGTGCCGTAATCGAGTGCGAGAATTCGGCTAGGCATGATTCTACCGCCGGAGGGCGTTTTCGACCAGACCAAAAACTTTTTCCAACGCGACGTCGAGCTTGGAGGGATCCTTGCCGCCGGCTTGCGCCATTTCCGGCCGGCCGCCGCCGGTGCCGCCCACCTCGGCAGCCATCACTTTAATGAGCTCGCCGGCTTTGAGGGGGCCGATCAAATCCTTGGTCACCACGACCAATAACGAGACCTTGCCCTCTCCTGTCGCGGCGCCCAGCGCGATGACCCCGCTCTTGAGTTTGTCCCGCAGCTGATCCGCCAGCGCCCGCATGCCGTTCGCGTCGAGACCATCCGTTCGCTGCACATGCACCGGCACGCCTGCGACGGTGCGGGCCGTCGAGGCAACTGCTGATCCGCTCGCCATCTTGAGCTTGAGCTCGTCCAACTCGCGCTCCTTGTCCTTCAGTTGCCCCATGACCTTGCGAGTTTTGGCGACCAACTCCGAGGGACCGACTTTGAGCAACTCCGACAGCTCACGGAACTCGGCTTCGAGTTTCTTGACATGCGCCACCGCGCCGCTTCCGGTCTGTGCTTCGATCCGGCGGACCCCCGCTGCCACACCCGTTTCGGATAGGATGCGAAAGAGGCCGATCTCGCCGGTGTGCCGGCAATGGGTTCCGCCGCAGAGTTCCTTGCTGAAGGATTCGACGGTCACCACACGCACCTGTTCGCCGTACTTGTCACCGAAAAAGGCCAGGGCCCCCTTCGCTACGGCATCCTGAATGCTCATCACTTCGGTGCGTACCGCTTCGTTCTTCCGAACTTCCTCGTTGACCGCCGTCTCAATGTCATCGATATCGCGGGAAGACAGAGGTCTGAAATGGGCGAAGTCGAACCGGAGGCGGTTCGGTCCCACCAGCGAGCCGTATTGCTTCACGTGCGGGCCGAGGAGATCGCGCAGCGTTGCATGGACCAAATGCGTCGCCGTATGATTGCGGGCGGCGTCTTGCCTCATGGAACGATTCACCGTCACACGCAGCTGTTCCCCCTGGCGGATACGCCCTTTTCGGACCTTGCCTGTATGAAGAATGACGGCCGGTGCAGGTCTTGTCGTATTGATGATGTCGACCAGCCCATCGGAGCCCGCCAACGTTCCCTGGTCTCCGACCTGCCCGCCTCCTTCGGCATAGAACGGCGTGACATCCAACACAACTTCGACCTCGTCCCCTTCCACCGCTTCCTTCACCAACTGATCGCCCTTGAGGATGGCAAGAAGGAGGCTGTCGCTCTCCAACCGGTCATATCCGACGAACTGGACGGCTCCGACCCGTTCGGCCAACTCCGCGACGGCCGGTCTGGCCGTTTCCTGTTCGAATCCGCCCGTCTTCCGTGCGCGAGTCCGCTGCTCGTCGATGGCCGCGTCGAACCCCGGTTCATCGACCGTCATGCCCTGTTCCCGGCAGGCCTCGGTAATCAAGTCCATAGGAAAGCCGTAGGTGTCATAGAGCTTGAACAGGTCGCCGCCCGCCAAAACCATACTCCCACCGGCCCTCGTCTTCTCTATCATCTCGTTCAAAATGGGCAAGCCTTGGTCGAGTGTGGCGATAAACCGCTCTTCTTCGCCCTTGGTCGCTTCGGCGATGGTGTCCGCCGCCGCGCGCACTTCCGAATAGGCGCCGGCCATCTGCTCAACCACCGCTGCGCTGAGTTCGTGTAGAAAGGGCTCAACGATGCCGAGCAATCGGCCGTGGCGCGCCGCGCGCCTCAGAATCCGCCGCAACACGTACCCCCGACCTTCATTCGACGGCAGCACGCCGTCGGCCATCAGAAAGGTGATCGCCCGGAGATGATCCGCAATGACGCGCATCGACCGGTCCGCCGTGTCCTTCATGCCGTACTGGGTGCCGGCCCGCATGGCGATAGCCCCCAACAGCGGCGCGAACAGATCGCTGTCATAATTGCTGTAGACGCCCTGCGCCACCGCGGTCAGCCGCTCGAGTCCCATCCCGGTGTCGATGCTCGGCTTCGGCAGCGGGTGGAGCGTCCCGGAAGCGTCGCGATTGAACTGCATGAACACGAGATTCCAGATCTCGATGACCCGGTCGCCCTCGCCGTTCGGGTGATCGTCGCCTGGTACGGACGGCCCCTGGTCGAAATGGATTTCCGAACAGGGGCCGCAGGGACCGGTGTCCGCCATCTGCCAGAAGTTGTCCTTTTCACCGCAACGGACGATTCTCGACGGCGAGACGCCGATCTTTTTCCACAGCCGGTCGGCTTCGTCGTCTTCGCGGAAGACCGTGATCCACATCCGGTCTTTCGACAGTCCAACCGTCTGCGTCAGAAACTCCCATCCGAATGCGATCGCGTCCGATTTGAAGTAATCGCCGAAGGAAAAATTGCCGAGCATNNAGCATCTCGAAGAAGGTGTGGTGACGCCTGGTGTACCCCACGTTTTCAAGATCGTTATGTTTGCCGCCGGCGCGCAGGCATTTTTGCACGGATACGGCCCGCTTGTAGGGGCGTGACTCTTCTCCCAGGAAGACCCGTTTGAATTGATTCATGCCGGCGTTGGTGAACAACAGCGTGGGATCGGCCTGGGGAATCAAGGCCGAGCTGGGCACCGCCTGATGGCCCTGCTGCTCGAAGTACCGGATGAACGACTGCCTAAGTTCCTGCGTGCTCTGTGTCATGAACAGACCCTTCGTTGCCGATGCGATCCCCTATCATACGACTGATTGTCTCTTCGCCGAAACCCCGCTGACGAAGAAAACGCACCGATTGGATCGCCGTCAACCGGCGACCTCTCCGCTGAACCGAGTCAAGCGCCAAGCGGGCCAACATATCCTCGTTGGTCGCTCGGAACGCCTCGCGAATCGTCTCCTCGGCTATTGAATCATCCACTCCTTTGGCATGCAACTCGGCTCTGAGCCGTTTATAGCCGATCGGCCGACCGGCAACCCGACTCGCGATCCAGCGCTCCGCGTAGGCCCGGTCATTGAGATAACGGAGATCGGACAGTCGGACGACGGTGTGCTCGATCTGGTCCGATGGGGCTCCTTTCCGAAGGAGCCATTGCCGAACTTGGGCGCTGGTCCGATCACGAACGGCGAGATAGCGAACCGCGAGTCGCATCCACTGATCCGGCGTTACCGGATCAGGTTCTTTATCGAGATGCCCGCTTCTCATCCGCCCGAGTCGCGGGTTTCTCGTCTTTTCCTGCCGGTTTCTCGTCTTTTCCAGCCGGCTTCTCATCCTTTCCATCCGACTTTTTCTCGCCCCGCCCAGGCACACCGGCCAATTCCCTGAGCTTCGCCTCAATGTCCCGCGCGGCTCCGGCGTTATTCTTAAGAAAATCTCGCGCCGCCTCCCGTCCCTGCCCGATCCGCTCACCTTTGTAGGAGTACCAGGCTCCGGACTTCTCGATGACACGCTTCTCCACTCCGAGGTCGATCAGCTCGCCAATCTTCGAGATGCCCTCGGCAAACATAATATCGAACTCGGCCTGCCGAAAAGGAGGCGCCATCTTGTTCTTCACCACCTTGACGCGCACACGGCTGCCCATCACATCTTGACCCTCTTTAATGGATTCGATGCGGCGGATGTCCAGCCGGACCGACGAATAGAACTTGAGCGCGTTGCCGCCNNCGGATTGCCGAACATCACGCCGAGCTTCATGCGGATCTGATTGATGAAAACCACCGTGGTGAGCGACTTGGCGATCGCCGCCGTGAGCTTCCGCAGGGCCTGCGACATGAGCCTCGCCTGCAAGCCCATATGCGCGTCGCCCATTTCCCCTTCGATCTCGGCCCGCGGCGTCAGCGCCGCCACTGAGTCCACCACAATCAGATCGATCGCCCCGCTGCGCACGAGTGTTTCAGCGATTTCCAACGCCTGTTCGCCCGTATCCGGCTGTGAGACCAGCAGATCGTCGGCCTGCACTCCCAACTTTTTCGCATATGTCAGGTCCAGCGCGTGTTCCGCGTCGATGAACGCGGCCACTCCCCCCATTTTTTGGGCTTCGGCAATACAATGGAGCGTCAGCGTGGTCTTGCCGGAGGCCTCGGGACCGAAAATCTCGACCACTCGCCCGCGCGGAAGCCCGCCGACACCGAGGGCGATATCGAGTCCCAGCGACCCGGTCGAAATGGCCGGTACATCAGCCTGTTTTTCTTCCGCGCCGAGTTTCATAATGGCCCCTTTCCCGTACTGCTTTTCGATTTGGGACAGGGCCAGATCCAACGCCCGCTTCTTCTCGTCTTTTTCCGCCATCAGTGGACTCCTCGCTTAATATGGCGACACGCATCTCATTTGCCCGAAGGAATGCGCGATTATACCGGAGCGGAAGAGGGAAACCTAGTCCGCTTCACGCACCGTATTCCATGGAGCGAATTGAAAGTTCTTTGATCTTCTCGGAACAGTTGAGGCATACTGCAATATAATCCGACGAGACGAAGCCTCATGACGACCGACGAGACCCATTCGCTGGGAGAATCCCTCAAACTCTGGCGGCTCCAGAAAAGGCTGCCGCTGGAATATGTCGCGCTTAAAACCCGAATCCCGCTGAAATATCTCCGCGCGCTCGAAGCGAACGACTTTTCCACGCTCCCGCCAATTGATACGGTGCATCATACGTTAGGCGACTCGCTGCGTACGTGCCGCGAACAGCAGGGCCTCTCGCTGGAACACATTGCAGAGCAGACGCGGATCTCCCTCTCATATCTCAAGGCGCTGGAAGAAAATGATTCCTTGCATATGCCGACGGTGCCCGTTATCGCCCGCGGCTTCATCGACGCCTATCTAAGTTGCCTTAACTTGCCGGAGTCACAGAAAGAAGACCTGTTGATCCAATTCGCCAAACTGGCGGAAACCGTGTATGCCAAACCTCAGCAGAAACCGGCTGACCAGCCAGCTCACCTCGTGGACGGAGGCCACCAGGCGGAGGCTCCACCCGTTCCGACCTTCCGCAGCCGGTGCCACGAGTTGGCACTGGCCCTGTATTTGAAACTCGTGAATGTGAGAACCTCCTTGTCCCGACACGCAACCTCGGCCGCACATTCTGCCAGAGCAACGACTCAGCAACTCCTCCATTCTATCGCCGCCGCCTCTACCGCAACCGGACGATTTGTCTGTGATGCGATGGGGGTGTGCAAGGGATGGATCTTGGCAAGCGCTCGGGGCGACGGTGAGCGGCCGGCGGTGTGGCGACGGGTGTTGAACACACTCATGTCCTATGGACAACGCATCGGGCATGCGGTGGTGTGGGTATACCGCAATACGGTGTCGCGCATTGATTGGTATGGCCTCCGCAATCGAGCGGCAAATGTTGCCAATCTCGTGCTGGGCCGGACCGATTCTCGCGTCAGTCGTGTCCTGTCAAAAATGCGGGCCATACGGTGGGTATGGATGGTCCAGTACGGCATGACCATCCTCTTGTTGGTCCTATTTGGCGGCATCGCCGCCAAC
>DKBD01000120.1 GCA_002451055.1 Nitrospira sp. UBA6909
AGCTTGCTGTGCTTCAACCCGTAACCCATGTAGACGATGATGCCGACCACGGTCCAGACCACGAATCGAATCCAGGTCGCCAAAGGCAACCCTGCCATGAGGTAGAGACAGGCCGCGATACCCAAGAGCGGAACGAACGGCATGAAGGGAAGACGGAAAGGACGAGGCTGATCCGGCTTTGTATATCGCAGGATCATGACGCCAAAGCAGACCAACACAAACGCAAAGAAGGTTCCGATGTTGGTCATGTCGGCTGCATCCCCGAGCCGAACGAACGCAGCCATGAGCGCTATGGCCAGGCCGGTGAGGATCGTGGCACGATGTGGGGTGCCGAACGTCGGATGAACGGTGGCGAGCCCTGGGCTCAACAGCCGGTCGCGCGACATGGCAAAGAAGACGCGAATTTGCCCAAGCATCATCACGACCAACACGCTGGTGATTCCGGCAACCGCGCCGATCGCAACGAGTGCCGCGCCCCATTTGTATCCCGCCACACTCAGCGCCTCGGCCACCGGAGCATGGATGTCTATTTGGCTCATGGGGACCAGACCGGTCAGCACCGCAGCCACGGAAATGTACAGCACCGTACAGACGGCCAAGGAGCCGAGGATGCCCAATGGAACATCTCGTTGGGGATTGCGGGCCTCTTCCGCGGCAGTCGAGACGGCATCAAACCCGATATAGGCGAAGAAAATAATGGCGGCGGCTGTCCGGACTCCTTCGAACCCGTTCGGCATGAACGGCCGCCAGTTGTCGATGCTCACTGCGGGAGTCCCGACGGCAATGAAAAAGAGAATGACCGAGAGTTTCAGGATGACGATCAGTCCAGCAGCGCGCGCGCTTTCTTTGATCCCGATGACCAGGACGCTCGTGACCAACAGCACGATAATCGCGGCCGGGAAATTGGCAATGCTCCCTTCAGGCCCTCCGGCCCAATGAGGCGGATTCGTGGCCCAATACGGCAACTCCAAACCTGCGAGCATGAGGAGTTTGTTGAAATAGCCTGACCAACCGATCGCGACGGCGACGCAGGCCACGCCATATTCCAAAATCAGATTCCACCCCGTAAGCCACGCGAGAAATTCCCCCAGCGTGGCGTAAGAAAATGTGTAGGCGGAACCGGCTACGGGAATCATCGCCGAAAATTCGGCATAGCAGAGAGCGGCCAATGCGCAGGTGAGCCCCGAGAGGATAAATGAGAGCATGATGCCAGGACCGGCCCCCAGCCGATGCGCGTCTCCCACGATCGCGGTGCCGACCAGTACGAAGATGCCGGTCCCGATGATTGCGCCGACTCCCAGTGCGGTCAGATCCCAGGCCGTCAAGGTCTTCTTGAGACGATGCGCCGGGTGGTCTGCGTCCGCAAGAATTTGGCTGATAGATTTCGTTCTAAGGAAACGGTTGGTCACGGAGCCCACCGGGTCCTTTGCGGTCGTATCGGCTGAGACGGAATCAGTCGGCTGAGATTTCATATGCGGTCAAGTATAGCAAGAGATACGTGCAGCAGATCCCGTCGCTGGGCTGCTGGTGGGGATCATGCTCGCGTCCTTCTTGCGGCTTTCAACAGGGCCTCGAACAGCCGCTTATGCGCCGCGTGTCGCTCGAAGAGGAATTCCGGGTGCCATTGAACGGCCAGGAGGAAGCGTTGCGCGGGAGATTCGATCGCCTCCACGATTCCGTCAGGAGCGACAGCGCTTGCGGCCAGCGACGGCGCTACCTTCTTGACGGATTGATGATGGGAACTGTTCACCATAAGGGCCCGACTACCGACGACTTTCCTGAGCAGGCTCTTTGGCATTACCGTCACGGGATGAGACAGATGAATCGCTTTCGTCTTTTGACGGTGGTTCAAGGCATGATGAACCTGAGACGGAATGTCCTGGAAGAGGGTGCCACCGCACGCGACGTTGACCGTCTGCATCCCTCCACAAATACCTAAGAGCGGGAGATCACGGGTTCTCGCTTGATGGACCAGATCGAGTTCAAAGTCGGCGCGCCGCTTGCTCACGAGCGGAAAATGATACTGCTGGCGCTCACCATAGAGACGAGGAGGAAGATCTGGACCGCTCCCTGTGATGAGAAGCCCGTCGATACCGTCGAGAAGCCTCCGCCTCGCTGCTGGCGAAGCAACGAGGGGAAGAATAAGGGGAATGCCACCGAGCTCTTCGATGGCCCGAATGTATCGCGCCCGCAGGAAGTATGTCGGCTCCCGCCCGCCCATATCCTTCCTGTCACCAGCGTTGAAGTCCGGCGTCACGCCGATGACAGGTTTCATGTCAGGGAGCAGGGCTACTTAATGGCTCATATTCATATGGCGCCGCTTCTGCCTCACTCTCGGCGGCGACACCGAGGAACCGTACGGGACGATCACCGCTGAGATGTTCCGGCGTGATGACATAGGTCCCATACATACTTGGTACCCAAATATTCTTAGCGGTTTGCTCGCTGAAACCTGAAAAAACATAGGCGAGGCCACCGACAATTCCCCCTCCAATGGCAAAGGCCCCTTTAAACGGGAAGTACAGAATGGTGGCGACAGCAGAAGCGGCTCCCATGCCCGCACCGTAAGCCGTCCCTTGCTGGGTATCGGCGGACGAAGACTGACTGAATGCCGGAGTAGCTACCATCGAAAAGCAAGTGATAGCTACGATAACGATCACGATCGGGAGTCTCACGTTAGGGGCCTCCTTCCTCTTCAAAGCCACGATTCGGACGATGACGGACACATCGCAGTAGCGACAACTCAAGACTTATAGCAAATTCGCATACGAATGCATACCCCCTGCTCACAAAAGATGCCAAAAAGATTAGAGCGATGAGCGATCGGGAACCAGGTCTAGCTCCGATAAGATGTAGGCTGCCACATGCTCGGTCCGACTGACGACGCACTGGTCCAACTCCGGCACGAAGTCGCCGGCCGGGATTCGCTGGTTTTCTTGGGTCAGACCGGCCTGCAAGCGCAGATCGAGCTTACACCAAGCCACTGCCTGTGCAAAAAGATCTCCCACGCGTTCCTCATAGGCCTGACGTTCTTCCGGCGCCAGCGCTGTCAAGATCTCCTCAATCCGATTCCTGAGTCGCATCTTGTGACGAAGGCGCTCCAGTTGCTCAAGAGTGACTTCCACGGACACTTGAGTGCCAGCTTTCCAGCTTCGCTTCTTGACATTGAACACGCAGGCCTGGACGTTGGAGACCCCTTCCACCGGCTCCGGTCCGAAGAACAACGTGATGCGATAGGATGATGGGCCTTGCACTGCATGAAATGATTCTGGAGTCATAGAGCGGTCATTCTAGCACGACGCGCACAGAGAACCCAGCATTCCATTGACGCCTTTCGGCCTCGACGATAAGATGCGGTTCGTATGAGTACGACCTTGCATGGCGGACGGATTGCGTCGATCCAGAATGCACTCCGAGAAACGGGTGGGCTTGACGGGTGGCTCTTCTACGATTTTCGTGGAAGTGATCCATTAGCCTATCGGGTTTTGCTCCTCGATCCAGAACGGCATGTCACGCGACGGTGGTACTATTGGATTCCTGCTAGGGGAGAACCAGTCAAACTGCTCCATCGGATCGAGCCGCATGTCCTGGATGAATTGCCCGGCCATGACCAGCAGTATGTGTCGTGGGAGCAACAACGCGCGTTGCTGTCATCATTACTGAAGGGCCGACATCGCATTGCCATGCAATACTCTCCCCTCAATGCCATTCCCTATGTGTCTCGCGTCGACGCTGGCACCATCGATTTGATTCGGAGCTTTGGGATCGACGTCGTCACATCGGCTGATCTCGTTCAGCGATTTGAAGCGGTCTGGACCGACGAGCAGCTGGAGTCTCATCAGTACGCTACCACGACGCTCCGGAGAATCGTGGACGACACCTTTACCCATGTCCGTTCGTCGATCGTCAAGGAACGAGAACTGACGGAGTACGACCTCCAGCAATTCATACTGTCTCGCATTCACGATGCCGGAATGACGACGTCCAGCGCTCCCATCGCGGCGGTCGATGCCCACAGCGCCGATCCCCATTATGAGCCGGCTGAATTGGGATCTTCCCCGATCTCTCGCGGCAGTCTCTTGTTGATCGATCTTTGGGCCAAAAGGACGGAGCCCGGCTCTGTCTATGGCGACATCACCTGGACCGCCTATACGGAAAATCGGGTGCCTGCGAAACAGCGCCTGATCTTTGACCTTGTCCGGCGCGGGCGCGACGCGGCACTGTCGTTCGTGCGCGAACGGGTGACACTCGGCCGCTTCCCGTTTGGATGGGAGGTCGACGAGGTTTGCCGCAATGTGATCCGGGAAGCCGGTTACGGCGACTTCTTCGTCCATCGGACCGGCCATTCCATCGGTGAAGAAGTTCATGGCAATGGTGCCAATATCGATAATTTGGAAACACAAGACAGCCGACGGCTCATGCCGCGGACCTGTTTTTCCATCGAGCCGGGCATCTACCTTCCTGGGGAATTCGGAATTCGGAGCGAACTCGATGTCTATGTATCGGATCAAGAGGCACTGGTGTACGGCGAACCGCTTCAAACCGAAATTGTTCCCATTCTGTGACTTTCCGCTCAGTCTCTTACCCTCTTAGCGTGACCCTTTCTTGACACTCCGCCGATTGGGCGGCTAGATTCAAGAGTCTAGCAGGGCCGT
>DKBD01000235.1 GCA_002451055.1 Nitrospira sp. UBA6909
ACACGGAAGAGTGTGACGTAGGGACTGTCGGCTGTACTTATGGTTGCTTTGGTTCGGCGGGACCCTCCTGATCCAAGTTGTTGCGTGATCCGATGGCGGGACGTTGGGTGCTCCAACATCGCCAGGAAACCAGGAGGAGGCGATCACATTGTCGCCCCTTGTTACGGAAGACCTTGAAAAGGTAGTTTTTCTCACCCATGCAAGCAATGGTTCGGCACGACTTCTTGTAGTCGAGCAGGCCGGTCGCGTTCGCACAGTGGAACAGGGCGTTTCTTCTGTTCAGCCTATTTCTTGACGTTACCGATCGGATCCTAGCCGGCAGAGAGCGTGGACTTTTGGGACTGGCTTTTCATCCGGAATTTCGACGCAGCAGCGAAAAGATCTTCGCTTTGCCGAACATGCACGCGGGCAAGACAAGCCGCGAACCTCAGGTCGTCGGAAAGACGTCGTTCCGCATCTCTTCCTTCGGAGAGGATGAAGCAGACGAGCTCAATGTACTTGACCATGGCGGGGGTATCTATCCAATCGCGCAGCCTCGATCTGGCCCTTGATACCGCTCTGTTTGCCGGGAAGCGGTGATCCACTTCTTAACGGAATACGCTCTGAAATAACATCGCGACGACCACACAAGAAAGGACAGACTGAGGTGACGCAAACGAGAAAATACTGGCTGATGAAATCGGAGCCCTCGGCGTTTTCCATCGACGATTTGATGAATGCCCCCGCTCGAACAACCTGCTGGGACGGGGTGCGTAATTATCAGGCTCGCAATTTTATGCGGGATATGGCTATCGGCGACCAGGTACTCTTCTATCACAGTAATGCCGATCCCCCTGCAGTCGTCGGAATCGCGGAAATCGTCAAGACCGCCTACCCCGATCCCACACAGTTCGACAAAAAGGATACACACTACGATCCACAAAGCGAACGATCAAGTCCCCGATGGGACATGGTGGACATCAGGCATGTCAGGAGATTTTCCCGCCCTCTGACGCTGGATCAATTAAGGAGAGAAACCAAGCTGAAAAAGATGGTTCTTTTGCGGAAAGGGTCTCGCCTCTCGGTTCAACCGGTCAGTCCCAAGGAATGGGAACACATTCTTTCATTGGATTAGAAAACCCGGGCAAGCGGTAAAAAGAGTAGACTACGTGCTGGCTTTCCCATCGTCCATGTAACGATGCTGCCAATCCAACCAGGCATGTCCGAGTTCGTGAGCAAGAATATACCGCTGCCGTGTCACCGGGAGGCGTTTGCGAATATATATGGTTTTCGTGCCGTCGTCCCAGATTCCATCGGCATTCTCATCCCGCTTGTCCATTTCCGCGTCCGTCAGCTGTCTCACAGAAATCCGATAGCCGAAGGGAAGCACGACTCTGCCGGGAATTCGCAATAGCGTTCTCTTTTCCTTGACGATTCCAGCCATTGTTCCCATGCTCATCTCTCAGGGCTGGTTTAGCCTAACATAACAACCCATGCAAAATGTTGACCATTAATCTTTGGTATTTCATTATGTTACGTGCTGCTCACCTGCCGGAGTATCTCTTCTCTCCACCGAGGTTGCCAGGCAGAAATTCTCTCGCGGACGCGTGGCTTCTAGGGCCAGACGATTCGACCCCTCACATACCTCCCCTGGAGGAACAGAGGCCGCGCCACTTCACATATGCCAAAGTCTGCTTACTCGTGTCGGAGCACTGATAGGGGAGGCTGTCCGAGAATTCGGTAGGTGCTCAGAAATCCCACCAACATGGTGAGTCCAATAGTTGCCAGGCTGCTTGTAGCCAGAACTCTCGGCTGAAGGCTCCAGGAAAGGTCGAATACGGTGGCAAGAACCGCCCAGGACAAGGCGCTGGCCAGGCCTGTGCCGAGAAGTCCACCGATGGTGCCGAGGATGGCGTATTCCATGGCAAAGGTGCGTGCGAGCATGCTGCGCGTCGCCCCCACGGCCTTGAGAATGACCGATTCGTAAAGACGGCGATATCGTGTGGCAGCCAATGCGGCCGCCATGACGAGGCAGCCCGATAGAACGCAGAAAAGCGCCACAGCCTGAATGGCCAGAGAAAGGCGATCGAGCACTCTTGAAAACGTGTCGAGTACGTCCCCGATATTGATGGCCGTCACGTTTGGAAATGCCTCAACAACGGCCTCTTGTAGCGCCACTTCCTCAGATTCTGGCGCCCGGACCGTCGCGACATAGGTCATCGGCGCTCCGTCGAGCGCACCCGGGGAAAAAATCATGTAAAAGTTAGTGGAAAAGTTGCCCCATTCCACCTTCCGTATACTACTCACCTCGCCTATAATCCCTGCGCCTTGGACATCCAGCTCCAGGGTATCGCCTATGGTCAGGCCGAGATGTTTGGCGGCATCTTCCTCGATAGAAACCAGCGGCTTCGTGAAGACTTGCCCAGGCTTCCACCACTGGCCCTTGATCACCTCGTTGTCTTTGGGAAGATCTCTAAGAAAAGTAAGAGCGTATTCGCGAGATATGTACCAGTTCTTTCGCCGTTCCTCTTTATCCGCGCGGTTCTCTTTCTGCTCTTCATCCGCCGAAGTCGCGTCGAGTTTGATCGGCCGGCCATTGAGCGCAGAGAGGCGTGATCGAACCAAGGGAGTCAACTGAGGAACGAGGTCGCCAGGTTGCTTGCGCAAAAGGCCGACGAACCCTTCCGCCTGGTCCGGTTGAATGTCGATAAAGAAAAACGTGGGGGAGTCCAACGGCCGATTGTCGCCCACCTGTCGGATCAGCGACCGTTCCACCAGCGAGACGGTGACCACGACCATCACTCCGATACCGATACCGATGGTGATGCTGACCGCACGGCTCCCAGGTCTCACAATATTTCCAATGGCTTGTCGCAAAACGAGATTGCCGGGACGAGGCCAACTTCTCAAAAAGCGGAGCGACAGCCATGTCGATGCGCCCAACACCAACACCGCCGCCAAGAAGGCTCCGATGAACGATAGTCCCACCTTCCATGATCCAGCTTGCCAGATGGACAAGAGAGCCAATCCCAGCCCAATGGCGACAGAACTACCTCCCTTGATACGATCCATCTCAAGCCGCTTCCACCACCTTGCCCGATTGACGGTTGCAGCTGATTCGAACGGAAGCACGTCTCGGCGAAAGATCATGGCTGGTTTAATGTCGCGGATTGTGAGTAGCGGCCACAGCGTAAAAAGCAAGGTGGACAGGAGCCCCAAGGCCATGCCTTTTCCCAGCGGAAGGAACGAGTCACTAGTCAAATCCGCCGTGAATCCTAACTGATCGAAAAGGTCTGATGCCAAGAGTTCGGCGACGACCCAGGGAAGCCCCAGCTGGAGCACAATGCCGATGGCCAGACCCATCAGGCTTCCAGCCAGTCCAAGCATCAATGCCTGCAACAGATAGGTTCCAATCACTGTCTTGGAATCGGCTCCCACTGTTTTCAGGATCGCGATAGTGTTGAGTTTCTCCTGAACAAACGCGTGGATGGACGTGGCGACGCCAAGGCCTCCAACAAACAGCGCCGTCAGTCCGATGAGGCCTAGGTAGCGGGTGAGTTGGTCAAGGAAATGCTTCAGTTGTGGCTGTGCATCCCGGTAACTAGAGACGCTGGCAGAATCGGAAGCCAGTCGCTCCCGCAGCTCGTAGACCAACGGATCCAGTGGGGTGGCTGTAGGGATTTTGAGGAGGTACCGCTCGCGTAGTCTGCTGCCGGGTTGGACGAGCGCCGCATCGCGGAGACCTTCCTGTGATATCAAAACACGGGGACCAAGGCTGAATGCATTCGCCGTCCGGTCCGGCTCGGTACGCACGACACCTGTGATGACGAACAAGCCTTGTCCGATCTTGAGCCGGTCCCCTACGGCTAGTCGCATGCGGATGAGCAAGGACTCTTGCACCACAGCACCGTGACACGATGCGTCAGGCGTTGTGGGAGAGACCCCCGATGCTGCTCGAGATTGGTTACAGGCTGAATGAGACAATAACTCCTGTAACGGCAGGTGTGGCTCGATCTTCACCGTGCCGTACAAAGGATAGGCTGACTCAACAGCCTTGAGCTCGACGATCTGTGTTGGCTGGCCGCCTTGAGGATACCGCTCGATCTTGGCTGCCATGGCCACCAACTCGCTGACGTGCGTGATGGCAATATCCCGTTCCTTCAATGAATCCAAGACGGTTTGGCCTTGGGAACTGGGGGGGCGAGACAATCGAATTTCCAGATCCCCACCTAATAGGCTTCGCGCCTCCCTCGTAACGGCGCGATCTACGTTGGCACCAAAGAGGGAGACCGCTACCAACGCGCCGACACCCACAGCGATACAGACCAGAAAATACAGAAAGTGCCGCCAGGCTGCCCGCGTCTCGCGCCAGGCCATCTTAAGCACGAACGACGTCATAGGCGTGATGTATCAGTGGAATCCATGGGTTGAGAGATCGAAGACGGGATCTTGTTTGGACGTGGATGCTCGCCGGCAGAGTCTCTCGGTGAAGTTGAAAATGAGGGTATGGAATCCGACTCGAGATGCCCATCGCGCATGGAGACAACCCTCTCCATGGAGTTGGCCAAGGCTAAATCATGCGTGACGAGTACAAGCGTTGTCCCACAGTCGCGGTGCAGTGACAGCAAAAGGTCGATGACTTGAGCGCCGGTCGTACTATCCAGATTGCCCGTCGGTTCGTCAGCCAAGAGTATGGGCGGGCGGCAAACAAAGGCACGAGCCACCGCAACCCGTTGTTGTTCTCCTCCGGACAGCTGAACCGGGTAATGCCCCATGCGATCGGAAAGCCCTACCGCCGTCAATAATTCCGCGGCTCGCATGCCGGCATGCCGGTCTCCGCTGAGCTCCAAGGGAACCGCAACGTTTTCAATTGCGGTAAGGGTAGGAATGAGATGAAATGATTGAAAAATATAACCGACTTTCTCCCGCCGAAACTCAGCCATGCTGCTCTCAGACAGCGTTGTAATCTCTGTTCCGTCGAGCTCGATCGACCCTGTCGTTGGGCGATCGAGTCCGGCCATCAACCCCAGCAAGGTCGATTTTCCGCTTCCTGACGGGCCCACGATGGCCACCGTCTGTGTGGCGGGAATTGACAG
>DKBD01000236.1:0-5132 GCA_002451055.1 Nitrospira sp. UBA6909
GAGCTTCACGCGGCTCGTGGAAGCCCTTGCAGTCCAGAACTTTTCACACCGGCACGATCACCGTGCAAGCGGCGAAGCTTGGCCTGCAGATCTTTCAATAATTCCGCCTGTATCTTCTGATCGGGATAATCCTGTAAATAGCTGCACCACTGGCCCTGCTCTTGCCCTATTACGCATATCATCTGTTTCATACCGCCGACTCTAGCTCGACAATGATGACTTGAACAGCAATTGGTGAGTTTTGACGGAAGCCGAGGGCGATAGCAGAAGAACCTCTGACAGCACAACCTTGCCCTTGCACATAAAGCCGTATCAGGGTAATAGGTATGATACGGGCGGCTCAAAGCGCCCCAAGCGAATGTCAGGAGGTGCCATATGTCCACGAACATCGAGGTCGGCCCGATTATCAAGGTCACAAAGACGGATGAGGAATGGAGAAAACTGCTGTCGCATGCCGCCTATCGCGTGCTGCGGCATGAAGACACTGAGCGTCCGTTCGGCGACAACATGCACGACAACAAACGAGAGGGAATCTATTACTGTGCCGGCTGTGATTTGCCGCTCTTTTCGTCGGAACATAAATACGACAGCCGCACCGGTTGGCCAAGCTTCTGGCAGCCGATCGACCCCCGAGTAGTCGAAACGAGCACAGACTTCAAGTTGTTCCTGCCGCGCACCGAAGTTCATTGCGCCCGCTGCGAGGGCCATTTAGGGCATATCTTCAAGGATGGTCCCAAGCCGACCGGACTGCGCTACTGCATTAACGGCGTCGCACTGAAGTTCGTCGCCTCTTGACCGGACGAACCGCCGTATCCAATTTCCGCACCGCTTTTCCCCGGTAGGTGCGACTCTCGCCTTGCCTGTGTACAATCCCCTCCACGCACCATGACCCATGAAAATTCACCCAGGAGAGAGACGATGAAACCGTCCGCCGTGCGTATCGGATTTGTCGGGGTTGGCCGAATGGGCGCCAACATGGCCAGGCGCCTAAAAGATTTGGGGTACCGCATCACAGCGATTCAGGATCGCCATACCAAAGCCGCAGAAACGATGAGCCATGAACTGCAATGCATGGCGGCCGTGTCACCGGCGCAGGTGTCTGAAATGTCTGATATCGTCGTCACGGTGGTATCGGACGACGCGGCGATGCGCGAGATTTTTGCCGAACACGACCCAGCCAGCCTGATCGCCCACGCCAAAGATCGGCTGTTTATCAACTGTGCGACCATCACGCCGGCGGTTCANNTCATGTGCGGGGGCAAGACGGATGTCTTCGCCAGAGCTCGGCCCATCCTCGAGGCTCTCGGCACGACAATCCGTTACCTCGGTTCGACGGGAGAAGCAGCGAAGGTGAAGGCCCTCGTCAATATGGTGATGAACAGCAATACAGCGGCCCTTGCCGAAGGGTTAGGGTTGGGCGCGGCCCTGGGAATCGATCTGACCGTACTCCGTGAAGTGTTCAGCCAAACAGGCGCGGCCTCACGGGTGCTCGAAACCGACGGAGAAGATATGCAGCATCGGGCGCATGAGTGCTATTTTTCCTCCACCCATGCGGCAAAGGATTCCGCGATCGCTCTCGACTTAGCAAAGCAAGCCGGTCTTTCGCTTCCCGTTGCCGAGGCGACGCTCAGCCAATACCGCCGTCTGATCGACTGGGGCAAGGGCGAATGGGATAAATCGGCGGTGGCGGAGCTGACGTTCAAGGGACGGATCGGTCGCTGACCTGACGATCACGCGAAGAATCGTCGGACGGATTCTTCCGGCACGCAGCCGACAAGGAGGTCGCCATCCGGCGAGACCATCAGCGGAACGCCGCCACGGCCTGTTGCGTGCCAAGCCTCTTCCCATTCTTGAGCGATCCGCTGACTGTCCCCCTCGTGACTGTTTGGAAGAGGACCGTCCGCGAGCAGGCTCAACACCGACGAATCAGAAATATCTTTCCCGTCGCACCAGAAGGCGCGGTAGATTGTCCGCACGAATTCCATTCCCCGCTTTCGATCTGCGCGCAACAATCCGACCGCCAGTTCAATGGCAGGTCGTGTATTCGGCTTCCCTGGCGGAAGCGCAATAGGTAATCCCGATGCTAACCGCTGCACCACCGCCACTTCATGCCGCAACTCCGCGCCCAACGATCCACTCCATGGCTTCATCGGGCGAGGCAAGTGCGGCGCATGCTGCACCCCACGCCATTCGCATCGATCAATCACATTCAAATCGTGCAGCCGCTCGTGCAACGCATAACAGAACGGACAGTTGAAATCACTGTACAGAAGAAAGGAGCCATCGGGATTGTTCATGCCGCTACTCTACTCAAATTCACGCACTGAGTCCACCGGTAGTTGAGCCAACCTATCGCGGTTGAAGCTCGAGCATGCCGTGCTGTTTATCTTCCGCGGACACACACGGTGAGTGCCTGACATGCGCGAGCTGGCTCCCGAATAGCATTCCCCCTCCCCTCTGTGCTATGTCGAAGGCATGTCAGCCCAGCGAGTTCTATTACTGATTCCGCCCCTCACCCAGCTGAATACCCCCTACCCTTCCACCGCCTACCTTACCGGGTTTCTTCGGTCACGCGCGATCGCAGCCGAACAGGCAGATCTTGGGATTGAGATGGTGCGTAAGCTGTTCAGCCGGGCAGGATTGACCCGCGTTTTTGCTGAAGTGCGGAGGGAGTATGACATGTTGCCGCCGGAAGCGGTGGCCATGCTCTCCATGGAACAGTCCTATCTTGACCAGATCGACACGGTTGTCTCCTTTCTTCAAGGAAAGAATCCTTCTGCGGCCGACACACTGCTTCAACGAGGAGCATTGCCCCGCGGCCCGCGTTTTCGAGGGAAAACCAGGTTCGCCCGCTCTGTGCCGGTCCAGGATCGAGCCAAGCAATGGGCCACACTGTATCTCGAAGACCTGGCCGACCTGGTTCAAGCCACCGTCTCACCCTATTTTTCGCTGAGCCGTTACGCGGAACATATCGCACGGTCCGCATCATCGTTCGACGGCATCATGGCTGCGTTGGAAGAGGCTCCGACACTCACCGATGAGTTCATGTTGGATTCGCTTCAGACACACCTCGACCGAGTCAATCCGACGCTCGTGGGCCTGAGCGTGCCGTTCCCAGGCAATCTGTATGGAGCATTCCGCATCGCACAGGCGATCAAGCGGCAACGGCCTGCGTTGCCGATCGCGCTGGGCGGCGGCTACGTCAATACCGAATTGCGCCGTGTCACCGATCCGCGCGTCTTCGACCACGTAGACTTCATCACGCTCGACGACGGCGAACGGCCGCTGCTGTCCCTCATCGAACATCTGTCAGGATCGCGGCCCCGCACGACCCTCTGCCGCACGTTTTACCGAGAGAATGGTCGAGTGCGCTTTGCCGACGACCCCTCGGCACACGATTTTTCGATGAGCGACGTCGGCTGCCCGACATATCAGGGCCTTGCACTGGATCGCTACGTGACGATTCTGGACAGCACCAACCCGATGCATCGGCTCTGGTCTGAGCGCCACTGGAATAAACTCACCGTGGCGCACGGCTGCTATTGGAAGCAATGTACGTTCTGCGACGTCGGACTCAATTACATCCAACGATACGAGATGACGCCTACGGATCGCCTCGTGAGGCAAATTGAGCAATTGATCGCCGAGACGGGGCGACGGGAATTCCATTTCGTCGATGAAGCGGCCCCGCCCGCAGCCCTCAAATCGCTCGCGCTGGCCTTGCTCGAACGGGGCATCGACATTTCATGGTGGGGGAACATCCGATTTGAAGAGGCGTTCTCGCCGGACCTTTGCCGTTTGCTGGCCGCCTCCGGTTGTATCGCGGTCACGGCAGGCCTTGAAGCAGCCTCCGATCGCCTCTTGGACAAGATGAAGAAAGGCATTACGGTCGATCACACTGCGCTTGTCGCCGCTGCATTCAGAGACGCCGGCATTCTCGTCCATGCGTATCTGATGTACGGGTTTCCTTCCGAGACGATCCAAGAAACCATGGATGCATTGGAACGGGTGCGCCAATTGATGGCTGCGGACTTGATTCAATCGGCCTTTTGGCATCGCTTCACGACCACAGCCCACAGCCCGATCGGCCTCAACCCGGCCGCTCATGGCGTGCGCATCATCGGCCCAGAGTTTAAGGGTTTCGCGGAAAACGATCTCGTGCATAAAGATCGAATCGGCGATACCCCAGGTTGGCTTGGCGAAGGACTACGACGATCGATGCTCAACTTTCTCGAAGGGCGGGGATTGGATATGGATGTCCGCCTCTGGTTCGATCATCCGACGCCCAAACCTAAGGTGGCTTCTTCGTGGATTCGCCGCCTCCTCAAGGACCGGACGGTAGTCGACGACATCACAGCCGTACGCCGCTTCGTGTGGCTTGGAGATACACCGGCCAGCACAACGTCCGGTCACACTATCTCGCTCATGCTGCCTGGCCGAAAAAGCAGTTACGCCGTCACACTTGATCACCAGGAAGCCACGTGGCTGGAAGAGCTGATCGCACAATCGACACCGCGGAATCGTCCCTCACGAGCCTATCCTCTTCTTCGATCCGCCACAGCCGATTTCCCAGGGGGCATCCGGCAATTTGAGCAGTTCATCGATACCCCATCTTGGAAAACCATTCGGTGTGCCGGGCTGCTGCTCGTATAGATAGCGTACGATCCTCACACGATCATTCCCTCGCTCTCATCCGTCTCAAATAGATGGGGGCACATTGAACCCTGCCGCTCCATCACTTGAGGCTCGTCACAAACAGAAGGGCCGAACCCCACTGATGGGATTCGGCCCTTCCGAGAACAACTGATGCTAGATCAATTCTTCTAATTTAGTACTGCACCTGCAAGGCCACGTGGAACGAATCGACCTTGTCTCCGGCCGCATTCGAGGCATAGTTCGCGCCCTTGCTCCGGATGTCGCCATAGGTATAGAACACCGCAACACGCGCATTGTGGCCATCGATGACATAATTCACGCCACCCTGCCACTCATTACGATTTGCGCTGTCCAGCGGGTTGATCGCCGTGTACTGCACATAGGGCTGGAACCGTCCCACGCCGATCTTGCCAGGAACCAAGTACAAGGCCTGCACCGTCCAAGAATGGCCGTTGAACACGCAGAAGCAGCCGTTC
>DKBD01000236.1:5185-5521 GCA_002451055.1 Nitrospira sp. UBA6909
CTATTGCCATTGTTCGCCGCGCCACGCAACCCTTGCGACACCGCAACGGCATACAACAGATGCATGCCACCCGGGTGGACCTTACCCCAGATGGTTGCCGCATTGTCACGGCCATAGAGACCAGCACCGGCATTGAAGTTAGAGCTGTAGCTGGCGGCATGGGCTGCATCCCGCAGGCCACTGTAGCTGGCCGTATAGAAGGCGTTGTTCAAGGAGTTTCGATCAGTCGGAAGCAGCATACGACCGACCCAGAGGTTCAACTTTTCATCGAGCTCGATCTTCCCGATCGCATCCAACAGGCCAATAGAAGAGTTACCTCCGAAACCAGCAAAACCA
>DKBD01000197.1 GCA_002451055.1 Nitrospira sp. UBA6909
TTCGGATGAACTCAGTGCCGAGGAGGACACCGACGCCGCCTTTCTCGCCGCCCACAGAAGTCCGCCCAACACGCTCGGCCGATACAAAGTCTTAAAAGAACTCGGGCGGGGGGCGATGGGAGTCGTGTATTTTGGAAAAGATCCCACGATTCAGCGATTTGTCGCCATCAAAACGATGCGGCTTGACGACGTCGGCGACAGGAATAAACTGCAGGAAGCGAAAGCGCGGTTCTTCCGCGAAGCCGAGTCGACTGGCCGCCTATCCCATCCGAACATCGTGACCATATTCGATGCCGGAGAAGAGAACGATCTTGGCTACATCGCGATGGAATTCCTGCAGGGTACCACCCTCAAGGAGTGGTCACGCAAACCGAATCTCTTGCCTTTGGATAGGCTGATCCCGATTCTCGCCACCGTCGCCGACGCCATGGACTATGCCCATCAACAAGGGGTTGTTCATTGCGACATCAAACCGGCCAACATCATGCTGACGGATGGGCACTTCGTGAAAGTCATGGATTTCGGCATTGCGAAGATGGCATCATCGTCAAGAACCACGACTCAAACCGTGCTGGGGACTCCCACCTACATGTCGCCGGAACAGATCGCCGGAAAAAAGGTGGATGGGCGCTCCGACATCTTTTCGCTAGGTGTCGTGCTGTTTGAACTCTTGACCGGCCGTCCACCCTTCATCGGAGACAACGTGCCAGCGGTCTTGTTCGCGATCGCCAATACTCCACATCCCGCCCTGGAGGCGCTCCGCCCAGGCCTGCCTCCTAACATGCAGGAAATTTTAAACTGCGCGCTTCAGAAAGATCCGGTGCATCGCCACCGACGCGCCGGCGAATTGGCCCAAGATCTCCGCACCTGTATCGAGAAACTTGCTGCATAACTTAGCTTATTTTCTATTCGCCAGCCGTTCCTGAACCATGCGCCGGCACGGAACGGACAACTGCTTCTTGCTCCGAGCCATGCACTGCCGCCGCTCCTCTTCCCTCAAAGACATAGGGCAGACTTGCTGCACTTCCGCATCGCATTTCAATTCGCGAATAAGCTTGGCTTGGGTATCATCGGGGGCGGCAACCGCGCCGGACGGTTTTGACTCGGCCGGTCTGCTGGTAAGCCCAGCCTCCCCCGCCTGACGGACAGGGGAGACTCCGGGAATCGTTAAGTCCAGCTCAGGCACTGGCGGGGGAACGGAGTCGCCAAGATACGGCTGCTCCGACAGCAATTTCTCACGGGAAGGCAGATTGGCCCACACGACAGTCCAGACCAAAACCAATCCGACCATGGACGCCAAGATTGCGGTAAGTTTGCCGCGTGGCTCCGGTTGCATTGCCGACTTCATCCTGCCGAGGATAAAACAGGGCGCCGCGAAAATCACTGAATCGCGCTTTTTACGCAACAGTCGCCGGGAATGATTTTGGGCTTATCTGTGGAGGGTGGGGCGACGATGATAGAATTCCAGGCTAGTTCTCCGGGGCTTCGACGATATGATTTTCAAACCTGGTGCAGCCCTCTGCCAGCAAGCGGTTGGTCAACATTTCGCCGGGCCATTCAATAGGCAGATCGGCCGTGAAGACCCATACGTCGGACGATGTCCAGACCGGACCATGATCTTCCGGCAACTCAGGGTCGAACAGATCAGTCCATACCGGCATGTACACCCCATTGCCACATTGCGTGTGCAGATGCACGATGGTGCGGGACCTCACAAGCGGGTCCAATTCCCTCCAGACAGCCGCAGTTTCATCCGCCAAGTGGTGAAGCCGCACCGCATTCTGGGCATCGAACATCGCATACGCGGCATAGACCGGCGCATCGATCGTATCTGGAGCATGCGCCAACTCCGGGCACTGCTCCACCAGCTCTTGAAGAATCGCTCGCCGCTGGCCGTCCTCCCACGAGTCGGGTAAACCGGGGTCTGGCGCCCCGATCAACTCGAACAACAGAAAGGCCGTGTTTTCGACCGGCGGAAGCAGCCGTGCCGCCACCGCCTGGGCACGGCGCGAATCGGCAACCGTCGCGATGTGCTCATGGAGCAATTGAAGATTGAGCATTTCCAGAGTGGCATCCGTCAGCAACCGCGGCTCCACACGCACGACGGTGCCCGCAGGAAGCTGTAAGTGCCGGTGGAGCAACTCGGCTGTCGCGATCGGATCGATTTTCAATTTGAACGGGGACGTGAGATTGGCCTGCAGCGGCAACCCCAGGGCAGCCATCGTGGCGTACGACGGCTTTTCATCTCCCGGCCCGTCCAACATTAACGTGCAGCTGGCTTCTGCCACCAGATCGAACAACCACTCCGCCATCTCTTCATCGAGCGCAGCGAGTACCGTCAGCAAATCGTGCTCCCGGCCCTGCTCGAGAAACGCCTGCAGCGTATCGATGGCATCGTCAGTATCGCCATGGTCGTGGCGCCGAGCATTGATCAGATGGATGAGATCGCGCGTAAGTGGATCAGGACGAGACCAGGCTAACATTGGCGTTTCCTATTGACGTACGAAAGAGAGATGATTTCCCGCGCGCAAAAACCATGTTGCCAAACTTTCCAGCGAGGTGCAAGCGGGGAATCGGTTCCAGCCGGACTCCCGATGCCGCTGCAGAGATTTTCCGGTCTATTCACCGATGACTTTTATCAGCACCCGCTTACGCCGGCGTCCATCAAACTCGCCGTAGAAAATTTGTTCCCAGGGGCCGAAATCCAGCTTGCCGTCCGTGATGGCGACGACGACTTCTCGCCCCATCACTTGGCGCTTCAGGTGAGCGTCCCCATTGTCCTCGCCGGTCTCGTTATGCCGATAGCGCGCGTCGTGTGGAGCAAGCCGTTCGAGAAATTCATCGTAGTCGCGCAGCAGGCCTTGCTCGTTATCGTTAATGTACACACTCGCAGTGATATGCATGGCATTCACCAGCACCAATCCTTCCCGCACCCCGCTTTTCCTGACCGCGGCTTCGACTTGCGGAGTGATATTGAGATATGCGCGTCTGGTTGTCGTCTCGAACCAGAGTTCTTCTCGGTAGGATTTCATGGGATGTGAATGCGCACATTCTGCCTACCGTACGGTACGAGATTCAAGAGGGGGAACGATTCTTTTCGGAGGCCCTTTATGAAGTCCGGAAGAGACGTGATCGCACTTCGGTCTCGAACACCTCGTCCGCGATGGCGAATTCGATGTCCGGCCCACCCCGCCGCACGCCCCCGCAATTTCGTGACGAACCGGCACGAGTAATATGGGATAATATCGCCGGCATGACCATACACCCCCGCATACGACCGCCCCGCCTCTCAGAGAACGCTCGGACGGTCTTACAACAACGGTACTTGGCTAGAAACGCCAAAGGTGTCGTCACCGAATCACCGGCCCGCATGTTTTGGCGTGTGGCCGTTGATATCGCCTCAGCCGAGCGACAATACTCACCCGCCGCGCGCCCGCGCAATCTCGCGCGTCAACTCTACGATCTGATGGCCTCTCTGACTTTTCTCCCGAATTCACCGACGCTCATGAATGCAGGCCGTCCGCTCCAACAACTCTCGGCCTGCTTCGTGCTGCCGGTGGAAGACTCGCTGGAATCCATTTTCGAGGCCGTGAAGCATCAGGCGCTCATCCATCAGTCCGGAGGAGGCACAGGATTTTCGTTCAGCCGTCTGCGCCCGCAGGCTGATCTGGTCGCCACGACAAGCGGGCTGGCATCGGGCCCCATTTCATTCATGCGCGTGTTCAACATGTCCACCGACGTCATCAAGCAAGGCGGAACCAGGCGCGGTGCCAACATGGGCGTCCTGAGGGTCGATCATCCGGATATTCTCGAATTCATCGCGCTGAAGGGGCAGCCGAAGGAGATGACGAATTTCAACCTTTCAGTCGGCCTTACCGACCGGTTCATGCAGGCGGTCAAGCGGGGCCGTTCCTACGCACTCATCAACCCGCGCACCGGGAAATCGGTACGGCGACTTCCGGCCGCCTCGGTCTTCGATCGACTCGTTGAAGCGGCCTGGCAATGCGGCGAACCAGGCGTGGTGTTTCTCGACACCATCAACCGGGAAAACCCCACCCCACATCTCGGCGACATCGAAGCGACCAACCCTTGTGGCGAACAGCCCCTGCTTCCCTACGAATCCTGCACCCTGGGTTCGATCAACGTCGCTCGGTGCCTTACCACCCGAGGCGGCATCCGTGCCATCGACTATGATCGGCTCGCCGCCGTCATTCCGCTTGCCGTCCGATTTCTTGACAACGTCATCGACCGCACCAGATTTCCCTTTTCTGCTATCGAAACACAGACCAAGCAGACAAGAAAGATCGGCCTGGGGATTATGGGATTCGCCGATCTGCTGATCCAATTGGGCATCCCCTATGATACGGACGATGCGTTACAGATCGCCGAACGGCTGATGGGATTCATCCAGTCTCAAGCCCATGACGCCTCCCTCCAACTCGCCCAAGAACGGGGAGTCTTTCCCGCCTATAAGGGAAGCCGCCTTCAAACCCAAGGGATTCGGCGTCGCCATGCCACGGTCACGACCATCGCTCCGACCGGCACCATCAGTATCCTGGCGGACTGCTCCGCCGGTATCGAGCCGCTCTACGGGATCAGCATCGTCCGCACCATCATGGAGGATATCCGACTGGAAAGCCTGCACCCTGAGTTTCTCAAGCAGGCCCAGGCCAGAGGACTTCCTCTTGAGGATTTGCGCCGAGAAATCGGCCGGCGGGAATCCATTCGACATCTGACGCAGATCCCGGAAGACCTGCGCCGGATCTTTGTCATCGCGCACGATATCACGCCGGCCCATCATGTCCGAATGCAGGCGGTTTTCCAGCGTCACAGCGACAGCGGCGTATCAAAAACGATCAACCTGCCCTCTGACGCCACGCTCAAAGACGTGGCGTCCGCCTTCTTGCTCGCCCACGAACTCAACTGCAAAGGCTTGACCGTCTATCGGTCTGGCAGCCGAGAGCACCAGGTCTTGGCCTGCTCCCATGTGCAGTCCTGCTGAGCTAGAAAGGCAAGAGCTGANNCGAGCAAGCGTTGCTCACAGCAGCCAATAACGCCAAATACGCCGGCGTGCCAAAATTCTCTGCTAAATTGACACATCATGGGGTTGGTGATAAGTACCTTGCCAAGTTCTCCGATCAAAAAAAGTTCGCCATAGGGAGGTGTTGGATGTTCGCTACCGCTGGAGGTCCGTCTTGCGCCAGCAGTCCTCTGACTTGGGGTCTCTTCTTCGCGCGTCAGCCGGAACCGGATTTGGAATTCACGGAAGAAGAATTGGAGCAAACATCAAACATTCGATCGTCGTCTCCCAAGAAATCTCCGAAAAACAAAAAATCGGGTGGACGTTCTCTGCTCTGGATTCTCTTACTGGTCCTGATCGGCGGCGGCGCCTATGTTGCCATGGAACCGGAAATGGTCATGGATGTGGTGGGACCGCTCATCGGCGAAACGCCGGAGCCACCACCACCCCCGATAGCCAGAAGACCCGCTCCGCCAAGACCGCCGGTTCCAAGCGCACCACCGGCTCAACCGGAACCGTCCGCAACAGCCCCTGCTGTCCCACCTGCCGAATCGCCACACGCCGCTGCGCCAGTTCCGGTTCCCGAACAAATCCCGGCTCCGGGACAGCCTTCAGCGCCGACCATGCCGACAGCTTCAGTTCCTTCGCCTCCGACATCAGCAAGTCCTGTGGCACCAATGGCTCCGCCGCCAGCCGCCGAGGCCTTACCGCCGATCACTGATTCACCACCCCCCGTCTTTGCAGAAGGGCAGCGAGTCACACTGCTTCCCTCCCCTGGTGCCCCGCATCAAAAGGTCGCGCTCATGCGCGATGCCGAGGGAGAGAAACCTGGACCGGCCGTTCCACCGGGAACCAATTTCACAATACTCGACGGCGACTTACAGGACCGCGGGTGGGTGTACTACGTCCGCAGCGACTATGGCACCAAAGGGTGGCTCGACGAAAACCAACTCAAGGCAAAACCCTGATCGATTCATCGCGGAGCTGCAAATTTTCCCATACCAGAGGGCGGCGGCACGCAAGCTGTGCCGTCGCCCTCTGTGCTATAATGCCGCTCGCTCAGCGTCCCTTCTCGCACCTGAGTGAAAGGAGCGCCAACAAACCCATGCGTGCCGTCATCTTCGATTTTGATGGAGTCATCGCGGACACCGAGCCCCTGCACTATGAAGGGCTTCGGCGCACGTTCGCCGCGATCGACATTACGTTGACTGAACCGGACTACTATGCGAATTATCTCGGCTTCGACGATCGCGGCTGTATTCTGGAGGCGCTTCGAATCAATCGGCGTCCGGTCACCGAACCGATCGTGCAAGATCTGATGCGGACAAAAGCGGAGGCCTACTTATCCTCCATCAAAGACCACCTCGTCATTTTCCCCGGTGTGAGAGAATTCGTCAAAGAAGCCGCATCGGCCTATCCGATCGCCATCGCCTCCGGCGCGTTGCGGCCTGAAATCGAGCTGATACTGGAACAGGCCGGCATCAGGAACGCGTTCCGTCACATCACGAGCGCGGAAGACGTGACCAAAAGCAAACCGAACCCTCAACCATTTTTGCATGCCTTGGCCGGCCTGAATCGGCAGCTCGCCGACTCCGCGCTGCCGCCGGATGCGTGTTTGGTCATCGAGGACTCGCTGCCCGGCATCAGGGCCGCCAAGGCGGCCGGCATGAAAGTCCTGGCCGTGACCAACACCCATACCGTGCAAGACCTGCATGAAGCCGACGCAATCAGCTCCAGCTTACGAGAAACACGGCTGGCCGAACTGCGAACCCGCCTGTGGCCATCATGACTGCCGCCGAAGCACAAGCCTTTTGTACGGCCTACACCAAGGAAAGCGGCAGCAACTTTTATTACTCGTTTCTGTTCCTGCCCAAGGCATCACGCAATGCCATGTATACCGTCTATGCCTTTTGCAAAGCGGTGGACAGTGCGGTCGACGAACCACCGGTCGGCAGCAATCCCAAGGAAGAACTGAACCGCTGGCGACTCGAGCTGGATGCCGCGTACGACGGCACGCCGGATTCCCCCATTGCCGTGAGCCTCGCGCACCACGTCAAAACCTTCTCGATCCCCAAGGTCTATTTTGAGGAGCTGATCAAGGGCGTCGAAATGGATCTCTCCAACAAACGATATGTCAGGTTCGAAGAACTGTCTCTCTATTGTTATCGCGTCGCGTCCGTCGTCGGCCTGATTTGCCTGCATATCTTCGGCGCCACATCGGCCCGGGCACAGGACTATGCGGTGGCGCTCGGTATGGCATTCCAGTTGACCAATATCCTGCGAGACGTCGGTGTCGATGCGGATGACGGCCGTATCTACCTTCCCCTCGATGATCTGCACGCCTGCAACTGTCCGGAACAGGCCCTGTTGCAAAAGACCTATTCGCCGGAATTCACAGCGCTCATGCAGCAAGAAGCCGCCAGAGCCCATCATTATTACGAGAAGGCTCACGCCGCCTTCGAGGCCTTGCCCCCGTCCGAACGCCGAGCCCTCACGGTCGCCGAAATCATGCGCGGCATTTACAGCCGAATCTTAGCCATGATCGAACAATCCGGCTATCAGGTGTTTGGACCCCGCATCAGCCTTTCCGCCAAGCATCGGCTTGCCGTTGCATTGAGCATTTGGTTTCGCTCCCGATTCTCGTGACCGTTCAAGCTCCACACACCGTACTCATTCTGGGTGCCGGCCTGACCGGACTGGCAGCGGCCTATTTTCTCAGCAGACAAGGCCACCGAGTCACTCTGCTGGACTATCCCGCATGGCAGGATGGTTACAACACCGACGCAACCGACGCCGCACCGATATTGTTCGGACGCCACCGGGAAACATGGCGCCTGCTCCGCGCGATCGAAAGCGACATAGCCTCTCAACCGGACCGGACGATTCCACTCGAATTTTGGCTTCCGGAGGGACGAGCCACCGCCTACCGATCTATCCATCTTCCTGGAGCCCTTCAGTGGATGACCAGCCTATTCAGTTTTCGCGGCCTGGCATGGCATGACCGATGGAAACTGTTTTCTCATCTGGAACAGATTTGGGAACAGGCACAGACTCTCCCGGCCGATCTGGACAATCGGATTGCGGATGAATGGCTGACCTCAATCGGACAAAGCCGGGGAGCTCGCGAACACATCTGGAACCCACTCGGTCGATGGCTAACGGGCAATGCTTTAAGACGCCTCTCCGCCGCCATCTTCGTGCGGCAACTTTCGACCCTGTTTCTCGGCCGAACGATAGATGCCAGACTGACTTACCTTCACGGGTCCGTCGGAGACAGATTCATCAATCCCTTGAAACAGACGCTGGCACGGCACGACACCCAGATCCTGCCCCAAACAGAGGTGCCCGACTTTCGGATCAGACCGGACGGGGTCGGCGGAGTCCGGCTCCATGACGGCACAGTGCTGCATGCCCAATGGTATGTCGCGGCCCTTCCCCATCGAACACTGCTCGCGCTGCTGCCGGAGGGTCTGCTGACCAGGTACGCCTATTTCGCACAACTTGGCGAGTTGGAAACATTGCCAGAAATTGCCGTTCGGTTTACGTGCCGCGCGATGAGCCCTTCCCCACGACTGCTCTTGCTCGCAGAGCAGCCGTTCCAGCAGCTGACCATTGCGCCGATCGGGCCGAACGAAGTCAGCTGCCGGCTCTCGGCCATCGGCAATCCGGCCCTCATGGAATTAGACGATGAGCTGCTGCTTGATCTTGGACGCACCGAATTTCGCCTGCTGGCTCCGGACATCGAACAGGACGAACGACTATCCGGCAAGATTGATCGCAACAACCAGGCGGCGCTGTTGCTCAAACCTGGCGCTTCCCTTCGCCGCCCCATTCAGCAGAGCCCTCTTAAAAACCTTTTAATTTCTGGCGCCTGGACCGACACCGGATGGCCCGCCAACATTGAAAGCGCGATCGTCAGCGCGACACGCTGCGCGGAGATCATATCCGGTCAAGCCGCCCATTGAACGGCGAAACGCCCTCCGAAACACCGTTTCAAGATTGACAACCTCTCGCCATCCTTCCTAAGATGACGCCGAGTTCCCACACACCTGTCGCACTATGAACACGACACCGCTCCAAGAACTCGCCGAGTCGCTTCATAATTGCCAGCGGTGCAAGCTGGCCAAGCTGGGACGCAGCCAAGTCGTCTTCGGCGTGGGCAACCCACAGGCGAGCATCATGTTCGTGGGAGAAGCGCCGGGATTCAACGAGGACCAGAAAGGGGAGCCGTTCGTTGGTGCGGCAGGCAAACTGTTGAATGATCTCCTCGCTTCGGCGGGACTGTCACGCGATCAGATTTACATCGCCAACGTCATCAAGTGCCGGCCTCCGAACAATCGCGACCCGGAGCAGGACGAAGTC
>DKBD01000117.1 GCA_002451055.1 Nitrospira sp. UBA6909
CCTGGGACTGCGAGACACATTCTCTTGCATACCTTTCTTACTGAGCCTCATTCGGCAACTGTGCTGCGACCACCGCCTGCCCCAAAGACAGCCCTCCATCGTTGGGTGGAACCAGGCTGTGACTATGGGCCGTGAATCCCGCTTCTTCCAAGCGGCGCCGAGCCAACGACAGCAACAACCCATTCTGAAAACAGCCGCCGGTCAGGACCACACGAGGAAGCCCTGCCGCTTGCGCGACCAGCACAATCCCAGCGGCCAGCCCTGCATGAAACCGCTTTGCGATCTCCTCAAGGCTGCAACCCCGGTGCAGATCATCCAGAACGGCCCTCACGGTCGGACGCCAATCGACAACCCGACTGCCTCCAAGAGATTGTGGTCCAGCCAGATCCATAGGATATCCTGCCGCGAAATCCCCTTCATATGCTGGCACACGCTCCGCCGCAAATTCGACCGCCATCGCCGCTTGCCCTTCAAAAGAGATATGGTGGCACAGCCCCGTGAGCGACGCCACGGCATCGAACAGCCGTCCCATGCTTGTCGTCCAGGGCGACGCAATACCCGATCTGAGCAGATCCGCAAACCGCCCCCGCTCATCGCTCTCCGCATCCCACGACGGCAGCCGATATGCCGGCATCTGTTCTCCCATGAGCTCCCACAGAACTGATGCGGCAGACCGTCTCGGCTCACGCATGGCCGCTTCTCCACCTGGCAGCCTGAAGGGGTGAAGATGTGCGAACCGCTTGAACTGCCTGTAGCTCGCGATCAGAAACTCCCCGCCCCAGACCTGCCTGTCCGTTCCATAGCCGGCTCCGTCCCAGGCGATACCCAACACCTCGCCGTCTAGTCCGTGCTCCGCCATGCAAGACGCGACATGCGCATGATGGTGCTGCACGGGGATCAGCGGCACAGACAAAGCGGACGCCAATTCACGCGCCAAAACAGATGAACGGTAATCGGGATGGAGATCGCACGCCACAAGCCGCGGCGTGGCTTGGAGCAACCGCGGCAGATCATCGACCGCCTGCCGAAATGCTACGTCCGCTTCAAGGGTGGAGAGGTCTCCCAGGTGCTGGCTGAGCCAGACTTGATCGTCCCGGAGCAAGGCCACCGTGTTCTTCAGATGCCCCCCCACGGCGAGAACCGATCCTGGCACCTTGTTCTCAGAAAAGCCGTTCTTCAAACGAATCGCCTGAGGCGCGTAGCCTCGCGCACGGCGGAGGATCATTACAGTTGCCTTCGGCTTGTCTTCCGATTCAGCGGTTGTTGTAGAGGACCCTGCAACAACCACCCGTACCACCGAATCATCGACCGGCCTCGCAATCGGCCGGTCATGCACAAGGAAGGCATCGGCAATTCCCTTGAGTCGAACCACCGCCTCCCACTCGTCGGTCACGATCGGCTCCTCGGACCGATTGCCGCTCGTCGCCACCATGGGCCGCTGGAGATCTTGCATCAAGAGATGATGCAGCGCTGTTGCCGGCAACATGGCGCCGATGTACGGATTGCCCGGCGCCACTGCATCAGCCAGTTGAATCTCTGGACGCTTCCGCACAAGTACAATCGGGGCTCGCGGCGAACGAAGCAGAGCCTCCTCGTGCGAAGTCAACAGACAACAGGCTTGAACGGCCTCGATTGACGCGAACAACAGGGCAAAAGGTTTCTCGAGTCGTTGTTTCCTGGCACGAAGGCGTCGGATCGCTTCTTCTGATCCTGCATCCACCCAGAGCTGAAAACCGCCCAATCCTTTCACCGCGAGGATGAGCCCCTCACAAAGCAACGTTTCGGCTTGGCGCAGGGCCTCTTCTCCACGTTCCGTTTCACGGCCCTGGTCATTCCACAGTTGGACATGCGGCCCGCAGACAGGACAAGCGATCGGTTCGGCGTGAAACCGTCGATCGATCTTGGTGTCATGCTCGATTTGGCAGGCGGAACAAAGACTGAATCCGTTCATCGTCGTATGGCGCCGCTCATAGGGCATTTGCGTCAGCAGGCTGTAGCGCGGGCCACACTGGGTGCAGGTGAGAAACGGATAGCGAAACCGACGGTCTGATGGATCCTCCAACTCACGCAGACAGTCCGCGCAGGCGGCTAAGTCAGGCGGGATAACCAAGGCGCACCGACCAGACTCCGCGCCCGAATAAATAGCGAAGCCCGTCTCGTCCAGCACTGGAATCGCATGCTGAGTCACCGCTTCCACGCAGGCGGCTGGCGGCGCTTCAACCAGCAGCCGCCGGAGAAAGGTCTCGACAGCTTGCGAATCTCCTTCCACTTCCATCAGCACGCCGCTCATCGTATTGCAGATCCAGCCTGCCAACTCCAGTTCCCGCGCCAGCCGGTAGACGAACGGCCGAAACCCCACACCCTGGACCGTTCCATCTAGATTAATTCGGACACGTTGGGCCTGGGTCCGCTTCATTCCTCTACCACCACTTCATGCACCATCACTTCCGGCGCCGCCTGTCCCGTCACAACCGGCCCTCCGCACGATGCACAGACGCCATCCGCCCCCCTGGCCGCAACTTCCGTCTTGCAACGCGGGCACCAGGCTTCGCCGGATATGGGAGTGATGTTCAGCTTCGCGCCTTCGGCCCTCGTGCCCTTGGCCGCCAAGTCAAAGGCGGTTTGGAGCACGGATGGATCTTGGGTCAGCAGATGAGACGCCGCTTGTATCTTCAACCGCACCAGTACAGGCCTCGCTTGGGCTTCGCCTCGCAGCCCGTCCTCCACGGCCTTCACGACCTGCGTCATGAGATGAAATTCGTGCATGTCACCGACTCGATCTCTCTGAGAACCAGTTTGATCACGTCATTCAGAGCATGACCGACCTGTGCCGACAGGGGATGTCCGACTTCCGTATGGCCGACTTCGATCGCATAGACAATCACCTTGGCCGGAAGGACGCCCAAGGTTCGAGCCAACTCCACCGCCTCCGCCACCCCGACAGCATGGGTGGAGCGTGGAAACAGTTCTGGTGCGATCGGACCAGCCGAGGCATCGAGCCGGTGGATCATGCCGGGAGTCCGTCCGCTGCGCGCGGCATCGATGAGGAGCACGACTTGGGCCCCTTTCATCAATTCCAGCAGCTCCACCCCCACCATGGCCGCTTCGACCACCTCGGCACGGTCGCCGACCGATCCTCGAAGCCGGCGGACTGCAAGGAGACCCACCGCATCGTCGCCTCTCAACTCATTGCCAAGACCGATGACTCGCATTGTCGCCATGATTTGTCTGGCCTATTTGGTCTATCTCGTCCGTCTGATCGACGACATGTTGCCTGACTTCGAATACTCCGTAAGCCCGGATTTTCTTATTCGCGTTCAACTTTCAATCGCAGAAAATGCGTCGCGCAGGAAATGCACGGATCGTAGCAGCGGATGACCCGCTCGCAGGCGAGCGAGGCCTCTTCATTTGATTGGTCCAACACACGAGGGATGAACAGGCGCAGGTCTTGTTCGATACGACCTTGGTTCTGCGAGGTGGGAGGGACGATCTTGGCTTCTTGAATCACGCCGTCGGCATCCACCCGATAGCGATGGTAGAGAATCCCGCGTGGCGCTTCGGTACAGGCCGTGCCGGTGCCGGCTTGGACCGTAACCGGCAGGGAGGGTAGAGGCGGCGGCTCATACCGGTTGATCAACCGCAGCGACTCCTCCAGCGCATAGAGCACCTCGATCGAGCGGGCGACGATCCCATGAAATGGATTGACAAGCGGCAGCGACAGGCCAACGTCCGCCAACACGTGTCTGACCGACAGAGGCAGGCGATCATGGTTCAGATTCACACGGGCCAGAGGCCCCACCAAATAGGGTGCTCCCTGTAACGTACAGTGCAGGGCGTTGGAATAAGAGACCTGGTGCTCGGTGAAATGTCGTTCGAACTCGTCGACCGGAATATCCAGACCATCTCCG
>DKBD01000131.1 GCA_002451055.1 Nitrospira sp. UBA6909
AGATTCCATAGGATCTGTTCCAATTTGTCGCGGTCCCCTGTGACGAGGGGCAGTGTATCGATTGAGGCTACGGTGAGGGCCACGTTCTTATCCGATGCGACCGTCTGTAAACTTTCTGCGGCGATCGTGGCAATTTGATGGATGCAGACTTGTTCCAGGCAAAGCTCGACTGTCCTGGTGTCGAGGCAAGACCAATCAAGCAACTGAACGATGATTCTTCCCAGCCGGGCGACGTTGTGCTGGATACGTGTCAGGTAAGTGTGTTGCAATTCTGTCAGCGGCCCGGCGATTCCATCGAGCATGTTTTCTGCAAAGCTTCGAATCGCTGTCATGGGTGTCCGCAGCTCGTGCGAGACAACGGAGAGAAACATCGATCGACGTCGATCATGTTCCTGGAGTTGCGCATTCGCGAGGGACAGCTCTTGTGTCCGTTGTGCGATGCGCTCTTCCAGATGCTGGGTCAGCTCGGTCAAGTCAGAGTAGGCTCTGGCGTTATCGACGGCCGCGGCTACATGGCCGGCAATCGTCAAGAGGATATGCAGGTCGTCTTTGTTGCACGAGTGCGCGCCTCGGTCAGCCATCACAAACCCGATATTCTTGGCATGGCTTATGAGCGGCACGGCGACCAGCGACCGCACGCCGGATCGGCGCATCAATTCCAACACCGGCGGGTGCAAGCGGTGGGCGATGCTGTCAATGTCATGAATCAGCAATGGCTTGCCGTGACTGAGGAGATCAGCCGTGATGCCGCCGTCGTTGTGGACGACAGGGAGGTGGAGTTCGCGAGCCGCCTCCGCGACATCCGGCGAGACCCCGATGAGCTGGGCGACAGAGGCGCGGTTCTCTTCTGCATGGTGGAGCACGACCGCCATCCGAGAAAACCCAAGGTTGGCGGCGAGTAAATGGAGTACGGTGTTGAGCAGTTGGTCCATGTTGACCGTGCTGGTACTCGCTATCGCGGTGCTGGCCTGATGCACGGTGGTCAGGTGTTTGATCTGCCGACTGATCGTCTCGATGTTCATGGAGATCGCCTTGTTGCGATCGTATAAAGACTGAGTCATGACGTTGAACAGGTGAGTCAGCTGGCCGACTTCATCGTGTGTGGCGGGAGTGGGCAACACTGCTGTCTCGTTCCCCGCCGCGAGTTGACGGGCGGCAGCGGCCAGGCTTCGCAATGGTGTTGTCACCCTCGATGTGAGCAGGTTGGCCCCGAGGATACCGGCTGCGATAATGAGCACCGTGAGGATTAAGACGTTGCGAACGATCACCAGCAAGGCTTGTTTGGCCTGGGTGTCGGAGATTCCGATGCGTACGAGACCGACAACCGGGGATGTATTTCGAGGAGGCGCGGGACCAATCAGGTCATCCAGTTCGACCGCATATTGGGGCAGCGCGGTTGTCGAGGAAGATTCTCGAATGACGGGCAATGCAAAGTCGTACACGCTCTCTTGCCAGATGGAAAAGGAGGAAAGCCAGTCCGGTGTGCTGTGAGGAACCAGCATTTGCTCTTGGGTAAGAATGAGTTTGGTGATGAGCGGGGCAGTCCGTGGAGTCCGCAGCAGCAATTCTGTGGTGGGGGCATCCGGATAGATCGGTTGTTCCGCTCCTGGAGGGGAGCCGTTCGACGGTGTACGCGCACGTTTGCTTTGCCGGTCAAGGATGCGGCCGTCGGAGGCTGTGACGACGACATAGGTGACATGGTCGATCGCCATCAGGCTCTGCATGAATTGATCGAGCGTCTCGCGATCTTCAAGAACCACGCCTCCGATCCGAAAATGGTCGTTACGGACGGTGTTGGTCAATAGGATGGTCCCGAGTTCTTGCAGGTTGTCTGTCATGGCCGTTCGTCGTGTTTCGATGAAATACCAGCTCAGGGACGAACAGGCCGCGATGAGGATGAGGCTGAACAACACCACGAACTTCATCCGAAGGCTGAAGAATCGAGCCGTCGGCTTTGATCCGGGATCCTGTCCTTCTTGGTGAAATCTCGTGTTCACGGACCTGTTCATTCAGTACGTTTCATCGATAAGGCTCTCGATCTCTTGGGGAATCGTCACGCCTAAATAGCGCGCGGTCTTGAGGTTGACCGAGAGTCTGACGTGCTCGACGGGGATTGGTTTGAGTGGAAGCAGTGTTTCCTTGTCTAAAATACTCTTGGCAAGGCGTCCGGTTTCCCGGCCGACTTCGCGGTAACTGATCGACAAACTCAGTAGGGCGCCCAGGCGCGTCAACTCGGAGGAAAATCCGATGACGGGAACCTGCTTTGTCAAGGCGGATTCGAGGATGAAACGAGTCGAATCGTTCGTCAGAACCGTCGAATCTGGTATGAGCCATAATGCCTCCGACCTAGACAGAAGCGCGCGCAGTTGTTGGGGGACTTCCTTCTCGTTCTCAACGGAAAACCCTTGTAACTGAAAATTGTGGATGGCGGCCTGCGAGCTCGCCTCATGAAGCGCGGAAGCGGTCTTGCGAAGATCGTAAAGAACGCCGATTCGCTGCAGGCTTGGCAGGAATGCGCGCAGAATCTTGAATTGCTTCTCCGGCGGAATGTCGAGCAGCACGCCGGTCAAGTTGCCGCCGGTGAGATGGTGTTTCGAGGGATCCAGAACCATCATATACAGAACCGGCCGATCGACAATTTCCAATTTCGCCGCCAGCGCTGCTTTCAGGCCGACGGCAACCACGAGAGAAAAGTCCGAATGCCGAATTTTCCTTGCGAGTTGCTTGCCGCGTTCAAGATCGCCCTGTAGGTCGAACTCAATATAGGTCGCTGATCCTGGAGCCGTCGCCTTGAATCCCTTGACGGCGTCGTTATAGGAGTTCAGGTCGGAGGATCTCAGGATGGCGATTTCCGGGCCGGCGGCTCCCGCAGGAACGGACAAGGCGCACAACAGCGCGGTGAGAGCGAGAGACCCCAACCAGCCGCAGGAAGGGCGCCGCCGTATTCTTTCGCAGCCTCTATACAGAAGAGCAATCATAAGCCTGCCGTGCGCGCAGAGTTCACGGATCTTGTCGATATGGTACTCTAGGCGCCTTCTCAGGTTGACATCACTCTCGTGACGGGTCGATAGAGAAAATTATAGGGGGTCTCGTCGTGGGACGCCAGATGGCGTGACCTGCTCCGACTCACGAATTCTGCGCGGTCTCTGTTGCCCGAGCGTGCGGCACTCTGCGGCGTGGCATGTGAAACTGGCGACTGTTGGGAAGCCGGGAATTTCATCATTGTGTGAGAACGGCTGGAGGGTGAGCAAGGAATGAAAGCGAAAGAGGCATGAAGAAGCGGTTGTCCGCGCTGTGAACCGGTGATACTTCAATCTGACGGTGTTGCCCCGTATGGATAGGCAAGCTTTGTGCCGCAATTGGCGGCTTGTCACAGGCACCAGGTGAGAAGATTATTTACGCATGAGAGGAGAGCCTTATACGCTCGGTGCTGATCGAAACTCAGGTTAGTTCCTGAATCAAAATAGATTCACAATGAATCGAGATAGATTCAATCTGAATCAAATTGGATTCATGCGATCATGTTGAGTGTGCGGTTTTGTGAAGGCAGGTTGAATGTGAATTCGATGAAGGCAGAATCGATACGATCTGCCTGACCTCGCGGAGGGAAAGGAGGCGGCAAGAAGGCCAGCGAAGAATTAGTTGCTCTTGGCTTGAATAGATTTCAGATCCCAATCCGCTACGCCGTTGAGGCCGGCCTGCCGCAAGAGAGCCGCTCGCATCCTTCGAAGCGAGGGATCTTTCGGTTCTTGATCAATCAGCGAACTCACACAGGCGATCGCCTCGTACCACATCGAGGCCATGGCATTGGTGCGTACACTGTTCTGATCGCAGGTCGTATTCACCGAGGTGATCATGAGACATTCGCTGAACTCACATCGCTCGATCATCCCTCCGGCGACGATATCTTGGGAAGGGGAGTCTGGGTTCCGTCTGGCGGAGACGAACCATCGGTATTGAACGTTGGGCTCAAGCGCAAGCCCAAGGGTTTTGAGATCGATGGATTGCACACCTGGTGTGGTCGGAGCAGGGAGGAGACCTTCATAGATCGGAAGAATGTTTTGGGCATCGTTGAGTGTGAAAAATAGCGGGTAGGTCGTCTGTTTTGAGAGAAACCAATTGAGAGTCGGCGTTCGTTTGACGGTCAGACCGACGTGGTCAGGAACCAGCGCGACGATTTCCGGCTCATTACCTTCCGCTCCCCGCAGGGTCCCTCCGACTCGTGCACGAGGAGTCACATGTTTCGGCGGTGAATAGATGGGAAGTTGCAAGTCATTCTGCTGAACTGACTGTGGCGTGTCCGGTTTGTCCGCCGCAGCTGCCGACGTATGCCATCCACTAACTGCGAGGATCAGGCTCAACGCTGCGAGTAAGAAGAAATCGGCAATAAACCGCACGAACACTCCTTGATGGCGGTGACGTATCTGCTTGAGCGGATGGTTGGAACTGGTACCAATCGTGTCAGATCCGTTTTTCGTTGGAGTCATCACCGTGGCCACAGGATGAGATGCATTCTGTTCCGAAACGATAGCATAGTCATCCGGCGAATCATAGCCAGTTGTTCAACAACAGAAACGGAGACCAGTAGGCCGGATGCGCATACACCGGATCGCTCAATAGAGCGATCTGCGCGCGTTGGAGCGCAACGGCCTTGGACAACGATGGATTATGGAGTTGACGGTAGAATTCGGAGATCAATGTCGCCGACGCTTCGTCGTTGATGAACCAGAGGGTGGCCAACGCGCTGCGGGCGCCGGCCTTTAGGGCTACGCCGGCCAGACCGAGAGCCGCACGATCGTCGCCGACGCCGGTCTGGCATGCGCTCAAGGTTAAGAGTTCGAGCGGCTCTTGCCTGAACCGGAAGAGGCCGACGAGTTGATTGAGGGATTGCATGGTCAATCTCCCGTCGAATGTCAGGAGGAACGAATCGTTCACGTCGGTCGAAAACTTGCCATGTGTCGCGATGTGCAAGATGCCATACCGTCCGTCACGTAATTCCCGTTCCAGGCGAAGAGCCTGAAAGGCATCGTTCATGAGTTGGTTGCTTTTGTAGAGTTGTTGAATCGACTCGACCTCCTCTGCCACGTAGGGAAGAGGGGGGAAGCCTTGTACCGATTTCGTGAGGCCGACGGCAAGGACTCGCAACGTATTGCGGTTCAGCGGTTGCGGGTCAGTCAAGGTGAGCCCCGGTGTCAATGCAAGGGCGAACTTCTCGATCAGGAACGAGGATCCGTCGTGAAGTGCCGCCAAGGGGATGGTCCGCAGGGCGCTGTCCGGGACGAAGACCAATGTCGTGATGTGCAGCCGTGACAATTCCGATTCTAACGGACGCACCAGCCAATCATATAACTGTTGGGCGTGGGGTAAATATTCTTGGGTGGTGCGTTTTTCGACCAGTCGGCGAAACGCTCGTATTTCTTGAGTCAGCTGATCGGCCGGCACGGGTACGGAGAGGCGCGTCAGTCCTGACGGCAGGCTCATGAGCAATTCCAGCCGAGAGGCGAACATGATGGGGTAGATGACGGCGGTGTCCGGTGACAACCGGTCGAATGAGGTCACTCGTGAACGGATGGCATCGACACAGTCGTCCTTGAAATAGTCCCGCAATTCTGCCGTCTTGTAGGCCTCGATCGCATCACGAGCAGCCAGGAGATATCCCTCAGCTGCCGGGCCATCCTCGGTGAGCGAAGCCCGATGGAGCAAGAGGTCGGCCAACTCGAAAAACAAGGGCTGCACGGTTTCCTGACCCCCTAGGGCCCCCTCGGAAGAGGTTTGCGCGACTTCGATCCGGATTGGTTGGAGTGTCGACGCCGCTTGCCTGTACGAGGCAATGGCGTTATCGAGTTGCCCGGTTGCAGCCAGTTGACGTCCCAACTGCCATTGCCAGCGATAGAGCGACTCCGGTGCGTCCACCGATTGTGCGGCAAACAACGCTCTCCTGGTGAGGAGCATTGCTTCGTCCAGGCGGGATTCTATTTCATAGAGATGCCCGAGATATCCAAGGGCATAGGACAGCATCCTTCCGTCGTGCTGTTGCTCAGCAACCGTGGCCGCCTCCTGAAGCACGTCCGCGGTGATGAGTACGAGAGGATCCCGTTCCTCCGGCAACTGAGGGATGAGACGCTGGTAGGCCAGCGCGATGCCGATCAATCCGAGCGATTTCTGATGGGATGGCGGAAGGCCCTTCAATGGGTTGAGTGCGGTGTCAAGGGTGGTGCGACTGCTGGTTGGTTGGCCGAGTCTCAGGAGGGCCCGCGCGGCATTTGTGCGAGCCGTCGCCGCGAGCAGTGGAAGATTGGCCTTCTGCGCGAGGAGCGCGCTTTCCTGAAACGCGTCCAACGCCTCCTTGTCGTGCCGCTGCACCGCGGACAGAATGCCAAGATCGTTCAGCATAGTGGCCGCCAGTGACGGGGAGTCCTGCCTTCTCGCCAATGTCAACGCCTGTTGAAGATGGTCCGCGGCTGCGTCGGTGTGGCGGAGCGTCAGATAGGTCCGTCCCAAGTGCCCACGGACGGAGGCTTCCGAGGCAGGATTGCCATGTTCGTGCGCGAGCGTCAGCGCCAACTCCAGAGATAGGAGCGCCTGTTTGGATTGCCCTAGCTCCAGCGAGGCTTGAGCGGAAAAGACGAGCGCTTCGACCTGAGCCTGAGCGTTTCCATCAGCCTTATAGAGAGCCGCAGCCTGTTTCCAATGAGACAAGGCCTCGGCAAAGGCGCCGCGGTGGAACGCTTGTCCTCCTTGCTGCATCAACGAGCCGGCGGATGCTGTGCTGCCTGTCGCTTCCGATCGTGCGACGGGAGGGAGCAGGANNGACGTGATTCAACGGCACCCCCCAATAGAGTTCGAACCTGGCTCGGTCTTTCGGCAGCACGTTCCAACGGATGCCGAGGCCGACGCTGACGAGGGTTTGGATGCCCTGGGTGTTGCCGCGCGACATCCAGGCGTGCCCCATGTCGACAAACTGGGCAAACTGAACCATCTCCTCCCCGCTGGCGAATTTGAACAGTGGAATCCGGCTTTCAAGCGAGGCGAGGAGCGCATTGTCCTGGATCAGGGTGTTTTCCCGGTAGCCGCGGACACTGAACCGTCCGCCCACAGGAATCTGCTCGAGCGGAAACAACCGGCTGTTGCTCAGTTGCAGATCCACTCGCCCGAGGATCTGCACGCCTCCCCAGTCGTTCAGCCGTTTGACCGCTTGGGCTTGTCCGAGCCAGGAAACAAATTGTCCGCTGGGCAGTGGGTCGCCGGCGGCGGTGCGGGCGTCGCGAGAATTGATCGTGGCGCCGAGGACATCGAGCCCGACACTGAAGCGGGAGCGGGCGGCAAAAACGGACGAGGTCGTTCTGTGCACGTACTCCTGGATAAAGCGGAGCGCGCTGACCGTGCTCACGCCGGTATCGGATGACCCGGGGATGAAAATGGATGGCTGGCCGGGCACATCAAAGGTCGAGGTCACTTTGTTGTAGAGATGTTCGCCGGTCACCGCGACGGCCAGTTCATCTGACAGTGTGCGATAGATGGGATGCCGGATCGTGAAACCGATGATTTCGGATTGGGCCTTCAAGTCCAGAAAACCAAATTGTTCGGTGACGACAAGGGAGTCGTTCCGTCGATAGGAGGCCGTAAAGGTCGTGTCGTAGCGGTTCAAGGGGAGGGTGTAAGACGTGTCAATGATCGGGTGAACTCCGCGCGATCCTCCGTAGGTGAAACTGAAGAGGTCGCCGTGACCCGTGACATTCTGGTGCGCGACGGTGAGCAGCCC
>DKBD01000154.1 GCA_002451055.1 Nitrospira sp. UBA6909
CCATTGGCGCGCAAGCGCTAACGCGATGGCTCCGCTCACTTTGCCTTCCGCAATCACTTTTGACTCGGGATGAAACTGCATCCCTAATTCAACCTGCACTTCCATTAGCAAGGTTTGATCCAGGCCGTCCAGTCGTCCGGGGCGCTCTGGCTCCGCAACACAGAGAAACAGCGGCACCTTGGCCGGTGAAATACCCTCAAGAGAAGCCAGACATTCTTTGATGGCCGGTGCCACCATTTTCACGAGCTTGGTCCGTCCCCGCCAGGGTTCCTCAAGCGGCACTTGAGCCCCAATGATCCACTCCCCGCCCTTGTCCATGAATCTCGTCTCGGTGAAGTTCGAGACTGCGGATCTGATTGCGGCACAAGTTGAAGCAGCAGTGAGGCCCACACCTGTGACCATTCCTGATGCAAGGATGGCAACCGGCTGCCGGCTCATGCTTCTGCCTCCGCCCGTTCCTGCATCTTGGCCGCGACCAGTGCCCCCAACGAGGGATAGTAGGTCTTCCCCAATTCTCGCGCGCGGTACCACCCCCTTGGCATCACCCCCGCCACCACCTGCACCACATCGAACATATTCCGCTTAAGCGGATACGATTGCCGCCAGGTGAGCATGAACCGCTGCTTGTCCGGCTCGATGATGAGGGTATCGATCACCCCCTGAGTTTCTTGTTTCTCGCCTTTCTTTGGGAAAAACACGACCGGCATGTCGATCTTTGGAATTGCAAATCTGGTCGTACCTTCCGCTGTGAGATTGGTCAAGGCAACCAGCTCACCGCCACGGAGATAGGAAATCTGTTGATCTACCGGCGCGGATTGATAGTAGNNGTGTCGGTCCCCCCAAAGGCTTTCCCGTATGAAATCGGCATGACCGTAAAGGGCTCCGGGACGGTCTCAGAGACACCGAACACGCCCTTCTTCCAAGTCCGATTGCCGACCACAGTGAACGATTTGCTCCAGCTTCCCACTTGCAACTTCACCGTGACCCGCTTTGCCGCTCTCCCACCAGGCGCATAGGCGCTGCCGTGGAGGAGCACATCGCATTTCGGTTTCTTTGGAGGGAACTCACTCTCATAGATCGGCGCGGAAAATCCCGGCTCTCCCTCAAATGTGTCGGCCATGACGAGGGGAACCTGTTCCTCTGCGAGTGCAGGCTCTTGCTCGGGTTTGTCCGGAAACCGGAACGTGCCTTTCACCACCACGACGAGGGATTCACGCCCATCCGGCGCCATCCCCATCGTATATCCGGCCTGCATCTTGGTGGCGTTCAGGAGTTCCATGACTTCAGGAAGGGGACAGTCCCTTTAGGGAAGAGGGACTGTCCCCCTTGTAATGCATCAGCCATTTGCCTATTCGCTTTTCAACCTCTTCGTGAGTGATCCCTTTTCCCTCATCCAGCTCCCTTAACCCCGCATCCACCTGCATCTTGAAGTACAGCTCTGCCATAATATCGTCCAACGTCGCCGTCTCCGGCAGCGATTCCACGAGCTTGATGACCTCTTGTTTAATTCCAGCCATCGTCTCCTCCAGACCATTTCAATTCACCTGGACCGACCCGCCCTTAATACGGTTCACGCCTGATGAGCGGCTCAACACATAGGCACCACGAATCAACACCTTCCCCGCACGTGTCAGCGTGATACTGGCCTTACCGCACTTCAGTACAATCTCTTTCTTGCCTTCGATCACGACCTGCTCCCCGTCCACTTTTGCATCCATCGGGGCTTGAGATGCCTCTGGAGGCTGCTCAGGCTGCCACAAGGATCCGATGACATAAGGCAAACGGAGATCTCCTCCCTCAAATGCGACCAATACTTCTCCCCCGAGTTTTTCCTTGGAAAGCGGCACGATGGAACGCGCGGCGACCGGCTCCATGCCGAACAGACTCGGAATCACGATTTTGATTAGGCCACCCAGATCAATGTCCGACAACACGCCGCGATAGACTCCGGCGATCCTTTCAGGTTGAGCCGCTGCCTGGTGATCTGCGCGCTGATTCTGCTCGATAAGAAGTTCGAGGATCTGCTCGGACTGCCGACGCTCCATACCCGCCCCCCTTTAGTTCTGCAGGATCTTCTGGCCCTTCATCACAATATCGCCTGAGGCATTCACCGTGATTTTCTTCCCCTCAATGACGATATCCCCGTTCTTCTTCATTTGAATACGGGCGCTGCCGGTTTGGATGGTAATCTGGTCGCCAGCATCGATCAGGAGCTTCTTCCCTGCCTTGATCGTCACATCTTTCCCCGCCGTGCCAGACAGATTGTCACCAGCGGTCATCGTGATATTTTTCCCTGCATCCTCAGAAATACTTCCACCGGCATCCACCGACTTGTTCGCCCCTACATTTTCACTGCTCAGGCCGCCCACATTGACCGACTTCAAGCCACCGATCTCTTCCGCCTTTAAGCCGCCGATCGTCTCGTTCATCGCCCCGCCGACGCTCACCTGATAGGCCGCGCCGATGGTCAAAGCTCTGGCTGCCGCAATGGTATGGGCCGAGGCCGTACTGACCGTAATGGTCTCGTTGCCCCCAATGGTCTCCGTGTGGTTGCCGGTCACACTCAGCGTTTTATTGCCCCCGATCGACTCGGTGTGGTTGGCCCCAACCGTAATGGTCTTATTCGAGCCGACGTCTTCGGTCTGATTGACTCCGACGGTTTTATTCCGATTATTCTTTATTTCGCTGTTCTCATCATGATCGATCGTCTTGGTGCGATCATTTTTGACATGCAGCGTCTCNNATTTCTTCGCTGCCCTTCTTATCTTCGAAGCGCCATTCGTTCGAGCCCCCGCCGCCTTTGGAGCTGTTCGACTTGATGCCGCTCTGCGTGTGGTTGGCCGGCAGGTCGTAGGGGACTGTCTGCTCCGCGTTGTAGACCCGGCCGGTGATGATCGGCTGGTCGGGATCGCCTTCCAGGAACTCCACGATGACTTCCTGGCCCATGCGGGGGATGAACATGGCGCCCCAGTTTTTGCCGGCCCAGTTCTGCGATACGCGCACCCAGCAGGAACTCTCCTCGTTCTTCTTCCCGTAACGGTCCCAGTGGAATTGCACCTTCACCCGGCCATACTTATCCGTCCAGATCTCTTCACCGCTCTTGCCGACGACCACGGCGGTTTGCGGTCCTTGGACCATCGGCTTCGGCGTGACCTGCGTCGCGCGAAACGGAGTCTTGGCGGGAATGCAGGAAAAGGAGTTGGAGTAGTCGGCCTCGTCGCCACCCCCAGCCGCACCGGTCGTATAGGTGTTGCCCACCGAGGCATGATGCTGAACTTGCGTGAGGACGTATTCGCCGTTGATATCCTTCCGGACATAGTCCTCCAACGTGAACTTGTAGCCGGTCGTAAACACCCGCGCCGAACCGGAACCGCTCACCACCTTATACTGCGCCTCTTCCTCCTGCATCCGAATCTTAGCGATGCCGTCCCCCTCCGCCTTCTTCCCATATTCCCCTGGATAATCGTAGATCTCGTACTTGCTGTTGCCCCCGACCTCGATCTGGGTTTTGATCTCGGCCCGCAGGCTCGTGCTCGGCGTCTCGAAGTTGTAGTCGGTGACGGCATATTTGCCGAACCGGAAGCTTTCTTCCCATTGCAGGCTGGTNNTTCTTTTCCTCATGCTCGAAGAAGTAGAAGATGCCGTACTGTTCCATCAGGCGGGAGACGAAGTTGAAATCCGTCTCGCGATACTGCACACAATAATCCCGCGGCTCGTAGGTCCCTTTCAGCATGGTCTTGATGTCCGTGATCCCGTTTTCTTTGATCACCTCTTGAATGATGTCCGGAATCTTCTTGTTTTGAAAAATCCGGCAATCGGCCGTCCGCGTCAGGAACCAGAGCGCCGGCACCATCGTCGCGCGGTAATTTGCGAGGCCGGCATCACTCCCGGTCTGCATGAAGCGGCTGATGACCCCGTGAAAGAATCGTTCCTTTTCTCTCCCCAGCCTGACCCGAATGGTCACCTTCTGGCCGATGATCTGATCGAACTTGACCTCTGGGTCGGTCGAAAGGAGGTCCAACTCAAAACTGAACAGGCGGGAGATCGACTCATGTCCGGTGACCCCCCGCAGCAAGAGCACATCTTTGCCTAATGGGGTGTCAATGGCGATGAGTCGATTGTCTTGCGTAAGCGCCATGCGATTCTCCGGTCTCCAGCCCGTCAGTCTGATTCAGTAGGTTGACCGCCTGTCTTCTAACCAAANNATTCGACAAGCTCGGCTATCTTGAAAGATAGAAGGTCACAGACATCAGCCTCCAATCAGCTCACCGCATATTGGAAGTTGCCCCCGCCATCGACGGAGATGTGTACCTTCGAGACCGGCTCGCCCTGGGCCATGCGAGCCAGAAACTCTTTCGATAATTCCGGCAACATGGTCCGCGTCAAGATATGATCCACGTTCCGGGCTCCGCTGTCGACCTCGGTGCAGCGGGCCGCGATCGCGGCAATGATTGACTCATCGTAGGTCAACTGCGCCCGATGGTTTTCCCTGATCCGCTGGCGGATGCGACCGAGCTGCAACTCGATGATCCGGCGCATGATATCCGTCGAGATCGGGTAATAGGGCACGACGATCACCCGCCCCATGAAGGCCGGCTTGAAGTATTTCAGCAGATCGGGCCTGATGGCTTCAGCCAGTGCTTCCGGCTCCGGCTTGGTCTCCGGATCGGCGCACAGCTTCATGAACGTGTCCGTTCCCGCGTTGGACGTCATGATGATGATGGTGTTCTTGAAGTCGATGTCACGGCCCTCTCCGTCTTTCATCATGCCCTTGTCGAACACCTGATAGAAAATGTCCTGCACGCCCGGATGCGCCTTTTCCATTTCATCCAGCAGCACGACACTGTAGGGTTTCCGGCGGACCGCTTCGGTGAGCACACCGCCCTCACCATAGCCGACGTAGCCGGGCGGCGAGCCCATCAAGAGCGACACTTTATGCTCTTCCTTGAACTCCGACATATTCAGCGTTGTGAGATTCTGATCGCTCCCGAACAACAACTCCGCCAGCGCCAGTCCTGTTTCCGTCTTCCCCACCCCGCTGGGCCCGACGAACATGAACACGCCGATCGGCCTCCGGGGGTCTTCGAGTTTGGCGCGCGCCGTGCGCAGCCGTTGCGCCAAGGCCTCCAGCGCATGTGACTGACCGATGATCCGCTTTTCCAAGTGCTCTTTCAGATTCAGGACCGTGTTGATTTCATCTTTGACCATGCGCCCGACGGGAATCCCGGTCCAGGCCGAAATCACCGCCGCCACGGCTTGATTGTCCACGCACGGCATCAGTAACGGGGCTTCTCCCTGGACTGCACGGAGCTCCTTGTTCAGTCGGGCCAGGTCCGCCTGCAGCGAAGAGACGTCCTGTGGCGTCAAGGGAGCCGGAGCGTCCTTGCCTTGATCCTTGGGCGGACGGAGATGCTGCTCGAGCTTGTCGCGAATCGCGGCGATCTCCCCCACGAGTTTCTTCTCGCCCTCCCAACGCTTTTGAAGTTCGGCCAGGCGCGCTTCCTCGTCCGTCTTCTCCCTTTTCAATTCCTCGAGCCGTTCGTGGTGATCCCCCCCGGTCACCGCTTCTCGTTCCCGAATGGCGATCTCAGTATTGATCAGCGAAATCCGGCGGCGGCAATCTTCCAGCGCAGCAGGCTCGGCCAATTGTCCCAAGGCCACGCGGGCGCAGGCCGTATCCAGCACGCTCAC
>DKBD01000190.1 GCA_002451055.1 Nitrospira sp. UBA6909
ATCCCGCGCAGTGGTCTCCAGATCCGCACTGCCTATGCCGATTTCGATGCGGCGGTACGGTTCCACGACGTGCTCGCCCAATTCGGTCCGGCCGCGCAGGAGGATCCGGAGTGTCAAAGCGGCTTGGTGCTTCAGGGGCTGCTCAAACCGACGGATTGCCCGGCCTTCGGGGTCACATGCACGCCGGAGCGGCCGCTGGGCGCGCCGATGGTGTCGAGCGAAGGGGCCTGTTCCGCCTACTATCGATACAGAGGCCACGTTACTCGTGAAGCGTGAAGCGTATCTCGTCTTGCCCGGAAATGTTCAGTGCTCAATTCTCAATGTTCAATTGAACATTCAACATTGAACATCATGCATTGCCGTCCCATGCGAGATATGAGCGACGAGTTACGAGATGCCAGGAAGAGATTATGACAGACAGAAAATCTTTTGAGCCAGCCTGTCCCCTGCCGGTCTCGGACAAGAAGACTGTGCAGCTTGCGCATGGCGGAGGCGGGCGGCTCATGCAGGAGATGATCCGGGATGTGTTCGTGCGAGCCTTCGACAACTCGATGCTCGCGCCCTTGCACGACGGGGCCACGTGGCCCGTGGAGAAAGGCACTCTGGCCTTCACGACCGACTCTTACGTGGTGCATCCCTTGTTCTTCCCGGGCGGAGACATCGGCAGTTTGGCGGTCCATGGCACGATCAACGATCTCGCCATGTGCGGTGCGAAGCCTCTGTACCTCAGTGCGGGATTCATTCTTGAGGAAGGACTTTCAGTCGATGTGCTCCGGCAAGTTGTGAATTCGATGGCCCAGGCCGCGCGGGCTGCCGGCGTGTCGATCGTCACGGGAGACACAAAAGTCGTCGATCAGGGCAAAGGCGACGGGATCTTCATCAACACGGCCGGTGTCGGGCTGGTTCCGTCCGGCGTCCGCATATTGCCTCAATTGGTGCGGGTGGGCGATGCGATCCTTGTGAGCGGCGATCTCGGATCCCATGGCGTGGCGGTGCTGAGTGTACGTGAAGGGCTGGCGTTCGCCGGTGACGTCAAAAGCGATTCGGCGCCCTTGCACGAAGTGGTCGGCGACCTTATCGAGGGCGGCATCGACATCCATTGTCTGCGGGATCTGACACGCGGGGGGCTTGCCAGTGCCTTGAATGAACTGGCCGTGGAGGCGAAGGTCGGCATGTCGATCGATGAGCCAGCCATTCCCGTGCTGGAACCGGTACGCGGGGCCTGCGAGCTGTTGGGGCTTGATCCCCTCTATGTGGCGAATGAAGGGCGATTCGTGGCGATGGTGCCTGAACAGCAGGCGGAAGCCGCACTGGCAGTGATGCGCCGCCACGCGGTGGCCGATAAGGCGGTCAGGGTCGGCACCGTGACGGATCGCGATTCTCCGCCGGTCGTCCTGCGGACAGTGCTGGGCACGAACCGGATTCTCGATCTGTTGTCGGGAGAACAACTGCCGCGAATCTGCTGATGTGCGATTTTGAGGCTGTGCGTGCCGGAGAAACTGTGGGTGATGTGATGAGGCGTGGTATGAAGCAGAAGGGGCGCGACGGACCGCCGCGCCCCTCTGTTCGAGCTTACTTGCCGCTCTTCTCTTCGTCCTTCTTCTCGTCGCTGAACACCACGACGTGACCGCCGTCTTTCTTTTCTTCCTTCTTGTCATCGCTGAATACGACGACGTGGCCACCCTTATGCTCTTCCTTCTTCTCCTCATTTCCGGCAAATGCCAATGGGGACATCAGGCTCAGCGAAAGGAACGCAATCAAGGCCATTAACCCGGTCACTCGATTCATGGTAACCTCCATAAAAGATGAATGATGTGAAATAGTTTTGGGTCATGCATGCCCGCACGACAAAGTTTTATTTTTACAAACCACGTTCCGACGAGAGCAACGGACAAAAGTACCTCACGCTCCTCAATATTTGTCCAATGCAGGCTGCTCCCTGTCCCGAGGCAGAATGACAATGATGCGTTGTATAGATAGCAGAGAAAAGGCGATGGCTGACCGCACGGCGGCTCACGGACGACTTGAGGATGTGGCATCAACTCCAGAGGAGTTCGACCGAGTCGTGTCCCAAGCCTTGCCGATTCTCCTGGAACGAGCCGGGAATTGCACGAGGCGGTTTCTGCGAGAAACCGGCCAGTGGAGCGACGATACGGCGCATGAGAAATTCGTGCTCCGCTGGAGCGCTGAATACCTCGAGCGATTCATGCTCTACGGGCGCAGCGAGGTGCCGTGCCGGCCGCTGTTTCTTCTTGATTCATTCGTCGCTAAGCAGCATAGCCAGCCGGAACCATTTTGCTATCATCCGGAGTTGCTCGCCCCGCTCGGCCGGTTTCTTGATGGACTCGTGGCGCGGGCCGTGATCAGCCGTGACGCGCTGATTGCGTTGTATCACCACTGTTACGGAATGAGTCCGCGGGACGTGATTGCGGTCACAGGGCTGAATGAATCGGAAAGCCAGCGCATTTATAAAAACTTTCGCCGCTGGCGTGAGTCCGGGTGGCAACGGACAATGGACGAAATCGGCATGACCGATGCGGAGCTGGAGCAGCTCATCGTCCGGCAAGAGCGCCATCCTCAACGGTTCAACCATGAGGCCGAACGAATCATCCGATTCGCGCATGACCACTATCGAAAAAGTGAACCGGATCACTATCCTTGCCTCTCACGCAGCGAATGGGCATCGATGTTTTTGGAGGGGTATGGCTGCAATTACCGACTTTGGCATCTGGCGCTCTGCGTGGATTGCGTTCAGATGACGTGGGATCTTGGCCGTCATAAAGCGTCGACCGTTGAAAAGCCGAGGCTGGAACTCCGTGTGCGACCTTAGGCAAGGCGTGGATGTCCATCAAGTGAGTGTTCTGCAGGAAGCCATGGAGGAAGCATGGAACAGGAACAAGATCTAGCGGACTATCGCGCACGCCTGCTCGACGGGTTGAACGTGAGTGCTCGCCGTTCGATCTGCGGCCCATCTGATTTGATCCAGGTCTTTGTCAACGAGCGTCGCGTCGGAGTTCTAGACGGGAAAGAGGCCGAAGCCACGTTTCAGTTCCAGTGCCAAGGCCGTGTCGATACTGTGCATCTTCGATCGGAAGACGGCGTGCTTCTCGGCGGTCTTTCGGCGCCCGGATATGGGTTTAGGGCTGCCCGCATCTCGATGTCGCGGGACGCGGTCGAGCTCCGTATCCACAACACTGTCCAAAGCGGATCAGCAAGCGCGGTCTTTATCCCTGCGCCGCGGCGATGGCGCCACATCTTGAGGGCCATCGCCGGATCCGCACAGGCTGTGATCCCGCGTCCGTCCGGAGCGGCGATCGCTCCCAGCATGCGAATCGGTGCCTTGACTCAGGCATTCCTGGCGATCATCGTACTGGGGTTGGCGGCTGACCGGATCACTGCCTGGATGACCCTGGAGAGGATCCCGCCTCCTGTGACACGAGCCGAAGCGCCATGGGCGGCCACGCTGGCCGAAGTGGCCAAGCTTGAACAGCAACTGGGCGATCTCTCGCGGATGCAGGCGACAGCTGTGGATACGATTCAGTCGCAACAACGAGGCATGGCTGAGTTGCAACGGGCAATCGCCAAGTTGGCGCCGAACAAAGAAACAGTTCCCTCCGACGTGCTGACCGTGAGGCGGGAGACGGAAAAACGGCAGACAGGCAGCGACCGTGAAAGAGATCAGACTCCCCGAATGGTCATGAACAAGGGGCAGATGGATCAGAAACAGCTCGAAGCGGAGATCCAGAGTCTGGCTGTGATGAACGAACGACTGTCCGAAGACATGGCCGGGCTGGTGGAGCAGAATCGGGATCTCGAGAAAAAGCTCGAGTCAGCGGGGCTCGAAGTGTCGAAAGCTACCGCTGTGCATCAGGGTGATGTCATGACGGCCCGCCATCCCGAAGAGGAGCAATTGACCTCACCACCGCTGGTTGTCGATACGCGAGTCAACGCCCAGCCGTTCCTCTTTTGGGTCAACTTCAGCGAGGGAACTACCCAGGAACGCATTGATCAGTGGGTGAATGAGATGCAGGGACACAAGGGGGCGCTCAACGAAGGATGGCAGGAGGTACAGGTCGTGCAGCCGTCCATTCCGACGGATCGGTTCTTGGAGCAGGTCAGGGAGACGGAGATTGTGAAAGCCGTGCGCGTCAGTCGATGACATGTTTCAGCGGACACGTTACCGTACTTGCTAGAGACTACGCTCTGCGCGTCGGCTGATTCTGTCACGGGAGATTTGCTCGCCGTCACGCGGTGCCTCCCCCGAAGCGACCATCATCCCTATACTGTTCGTCCTGCATCATAATAAGCGGCGCAGTCCGCTTCTCGCCCCCGTACGATGCGTTTCCCCGCAAAAGGGGCGTTCCGCCCTGTGACCACCGTGCATTGGTGTTCCCTATGGTCGTCGTCGTAATAGAGGATGACCCAGTCGCGCGTTTTCTTGAGCTGGTGCGCCAGTGGGCTGTTGGAGAACAACGCGGTATAGTGTCGAGGCCCCCGTTGCGTGTGTAGGATGGGCAGCCACGCTTCCTTCTTGGGATTAAACCGCCGAGGCGCGATGGTCCTGACCAGGCCGGCTTGCGCCGACTCTCGATATTCCCGATCCACATCCAGCAGCTCCTCGATCGACGCATCTTCGGAATTGTGACTACCTGGGGCTGGAAGCGGCTTGCGGATTCGGCCAAGACGAGCGGCGAGGGACTCGATGATGCCCTGCAGTTTCTTGGGCCCGACTCCTTCGATGTTAGTCAGTCGTCCGTCGTGCGCCGCCATCTCGAGCTGTTCCAATGTCTGGATATGCAAGTCGTCGTGCAAACGGGCTGCGAGGATGAGGCCGATGCCGGGGATGGAGGCTAACAGGGCGATCGAGTCCAATTCGCCACGCAGACGTTCCAGCATCGGCAGGTTGCCAGTCAGGACGAGCGTATGGATCGACCGGGCGAGACTCACGCCGATTCCGGGGAGCGCCTCCACCCCTTCCATGCCATACTGCTCAATGAGTTCAGAAACGGGGCGATCCAATGCTTCAAGTATCTGCGCGGCTCGCCGATAGGCCTGAATCCGAAAGCGGTTCGCGCCTTGCTCCTCCAGAAGTAAGGCTACCTCGCTCAACTTCCTGGCGATCTCGAGATTCTCCGCAATAGGCATGCGAGCCTTTTGTCCTCACTCGTAATGGAGCGCCTCGATTGGATTCAGTTTCGAGGCTTTGTTGGCCGGATAGAGGCCGAAGAACAGACCGACGACGAGGGAAAAGAGAAAGGAGGCGGCCACCGCCTGGGTGCTGATGATCGTGGGCCAGCCGATCATGGTGGTAAGCAGGCGGGAGATGCCGATTCCCGCGGCGATACCGAGTGTCCCGCCGATCGCCGTCATGATGATCGCCTCGATCAGAAATTGAAGCAGAATATGGGTCCGTTTTGCGCCGACGGCCATGCGTAGACCGATCTCCCTCGTCCGTTCGGTGACCGACACCAACAGAATGTTCATGATGCCAATGCCTCCGACGACGAGTGAAATGGAGGCGATGCCCATCAGCATGAGCATCATCGTCCGGCTCGCGCCGGCGATGGCCTTGGCGATGTCCTCCATGGTGCGGATCGTAAAGTCGTCTTCATCTGACGGATGCAACCGGTGTTTCGTCCGCAAGAGATCCCTGATGTCGTCGACAACCACAGGGATGTCATCCTGCGATAGCGTGGTGATCAGAATGACTCCGACGGTCCCAAGGAATTGAGTGCCGAGAACCTTCCGCTCCGCCGTGGAAAACGGCAGCACGACCAGGTCGTCTTGGTCCTGGCCCGTGATCGATTGGCCCTTTGCAGCCAACACGCCGATGACGCGGAGCGGCACATTCCTGATGCGAATCTGAGCGCCGACGACCTCTTCACCAGGGTCGAAGAGATTTTGAACGGCGGTTTTCCCCAGGACGGCGACATTCGCGGCGGAGTTCATATCGGATTGGGTGAAGAAATTTCCTTCGGCAATCGGCCAATTCCGGACGTCAATGAATTCAGGAGTGGTGCCCAAGACCACCGTGCTCCAATTCTTATATTCCGAGACGGCCTGGAGGACCGATCGGTTGGCATACATGGCGGTCGTGACACCGTGGACCTTGCTCTCGATGGCCTCGGCATCATCGACGGTCAGGGTTGAAACGGTGCCGAGGCCGCCGCGGACACCGCCGACGGTCGTCGCCCCCGGCACGATGATCAGCACGTTGGTGCCGAGACTGGCGATCTCGGACTGGACGGAGGCCGTCGCTCCCTGGCCGAGACTGACCATGGCGATCACGGCGCCGATGCCGATGATGATGCCGAGCATGGTCAAGCCGGCTCGCAAGGGATTGCGGCTGAGGACGCGGAGAGCGGAAAGAATCGTAAGCCAGAGGAAAGACATACTGGTTGAGATGGTTTGTTCTGTTTGTGTGGTTCATGTGGTCGGAGTCACGATCATGAAACAAACCAGATGACCCCTATGAACCAGACAAACGGTGCTTATTTCACCTTGGGCCCGAGTCCAAACCCCGGCGGCAACTTTTTTTCTCCCTGTTCATCAGGGGATTCGATGCCGACGATGACCGCATCGCCTTCTTTTAGCGCGCCCTCCACGATTTCCGTGGAGAGGGAATCGGCAATGCCAGTCGCCACCGGCACTCGGCGGACCTGGCCGGTGCGGTCCTCCACCCAGACATCGGTCGCTTTGCGATCGATCGGAGCGCCAGGCATCCGAAACCGCAAGGCTCCGTTCGGGACTCTGAGAGGATTCTCCTTCTCTTCGGTCACGATCGTGACGTTCGCGGTCATGCCGGGTTTCAGTTTCAAATCCCGGTTGTCTACCGTGATGACGACATCGTAGGTGACGACATTCTGGATACTGATCGGCGCATTGCGGACCTGCGTCACCATACCGTCGAACGTATGTTTCGGATAGGCGTCCACGCGGAAGTGAGCCGGTTTGCCTTCCGCCACGCCGCCGATGTCGGATTCGCTCACGTTGGTGTTGACCTGCATCTGCGTCAAGTCCTGCGCAATCACGAACAGGGTCGGGGTCTGAAAGCTGGCGACGACGGTTTGGCCGACATCGACGTTGCGGGAAATGACGATACCGTTTACCGGCGAGTAGATTGTGCTGTAACCAAGATCCAACTCGGCGGATGAAAGCGTCGCTTCGGCCTGGTCGGCCTGGGCTTGAGCGACGTCCACCTGGGCGAGGGCATCACGATAATTGGTTTCGGCAAGGTCGAACTCGGCCTGCGAGACGTAAGCCTGTTCTCTAAGGG
>DKBD01000128.1:0-15182 GCA_002451055.1 Nitrospira sp. UBA6909
TGTCCAATCGATTGCGCGAGCTGGCCTGGGCTTACGATCCTGCCGCGAACGAATCACGGATCAGCGCCGAAGTGTTTCTCTTCAATAAGTATTTGCTCATGCAGGCCTGTGCCTGCGTGTTTCCTGAAACCGAAGTGGATCACGTCGTGGGAGGTCTCGTTGCGGCGCTCAATGAGCGGGCCGGAGAGCTGGAGTTGAGCCAGGACCGTCAGCAAGCCATGGAGCAGGTCTGGCAGGCGAGGGCCGGTGAATTTGAGCAGGCGTTCGCACATGATAGGAGCCACGTCTTTGACCAGGAATCAGGGCAGATCCAGTGGAAGCACATGATCGGCCGGTTCTGCCGGAACGTGAAGGAGTTCGAGAACCCGCCAGACATTTGGGCTGGGGCCGACGGCCCATCCCACCATGCGAGCCGTTCCGTGACGGTGGAGCNNCTCAGCGGAGCCAGAGCCGCACCGCGCCGACGCAGCCCATATACAAGATGAGGGAACCGGCCATGGACGGCCAGAAGCCGAAGCGGGGAACGCCCGTGATCATGGCGCTGACATACACAATCCAGGGCGGCACAAACCACAAGAGATTTCTGGCATACCCGACGATCATGTCGCTTCCGCCGTTCAGATACATGAGGACAAATGTGGCGCCGGTAATCGCGGGAAACGTGCTGGCGAAGGCGGCAAGAAACGATCTACCTTGCGAGCCGAGATAGGTCGAAACACTGACGACTGTTCCGCCCAGCAGAAAATACACCGCATACTTCATAAGTTCGTTCACGGTCCCTCCTCAAACTCCTTGAAACACGTCCATCGCTTCCCGCTCCAGCGTCTCGCCCTGGCCCGTATAGCGTGGCGAGAAATGCAACACGACCAAGTCGCGGACGTGGGCCTTGCGCGCCATGAGCCCGGCCTGCCGTGCAGTCAGATGATACCGGTCGCGGGCCTTTTCGGCATCCACATCCAGGTAGGGTGATTCGCAATAGAACACGTCCGCGCCTTGGGCGAGTGCCACGATTTTTGCTTCATTCTCCTCGTCGTACCGCGCATCGACCACATAGGCGATCTTTTGACCCCGCGAGATCGTCAGAAACCGCTCTTTGACTTCACCCAGCACAAATTGCCGGTCTTCCCGCCGGTGTTCGTCGTAGAGCGGTACCGTGAAGCGGAAATCGTCCGGCTTGCCCTGCCAGATGTGCTGCTTCACGTCTGTGAGCCAGGCACCGACCCGCAGTCCGGCCTCATGCAGTTTCTGTTTGTTCACGTTGATGTGAAACTGTTCTTCCAACGAGTAGGCGAAGGAGGGAATCCGGTGATTCAAGGCGACGGCCTTGACGGCGAACATGGGGTCTTCCAGCACGGGGAAGGGATGATCCCAGGATTGCATCGGACCAGGGCCGACCACGGAATCCGACGGCTGAAACCCGTTGCCGGCATGGAAGAAGGTGTGCCGGACCGTATCCGTGTGGAACTCCTGCACNNTTGTCGATCAACCCGGGAGGGCCGAACAGTCTCAGTGTCTTGCCGCGCCCCAAGGTCACACGAAGGAGGGTGTCGAATCCGATGAAGTGGTCCATGTGCGTGTGAGAGATGAAGATGTCGCCGGCCCGCAATAATCTGGTGGGCCCCAACCCGTCATTGTGCCCGAGATCGAAAAGCAGGGCCCGCTTAGACCAGCGGATCTCCACATAGACACCGGGGTCGCCGAAGACGTCGTTGATCAGGTAGCTGGAAAATGATGGGTTCATTGTTGATTGAACTCGCCCTCATCGACGGCCGTCAGCTGATCGCCGCCCGTACCGCCACATACATCACGATAACTTCGATCGCATGTGCGACGATGGTGATGGAGAGATTCCCTGTCCGCAGCCGGATGCTTCCCCAGATCAGCCCATCCCACAACGCAATCCAATGAAGGTGTTGAAACGTCTGCACCATGAACGGATCGAACACAAATATCAGCGAACTCGTGAGCAGGGCAAGAGGCGAGAGCCGCCGGCATAAGCCGGATTTCCACAGGCGTGACTCCAGCGCGGCAAGCCGGCCTAAAATGAAGCCTCGAAAGTTCAGTTCCACAAAGAGTGCGATCACGACCGTGAACCAAGGGATCATGACCGGCAGGGGGAGCCGGCCATGCGGCGTCTGTTTCAAGAAGGTGATGTCGTATCCAAGAGAGGGATAGACCGTGAGAATGACGAACGCATTCACACCGCCGAGCACCAAGCCGGTGAGGGACCCCCAGCGCAGACCGCTCGCGAAGTTCGTTTTCTCGAGCCCTAGTCGAAACGGAACGGCCTGGTTGCGGGAAGCCCAGAGAAACAGCGCAACGTAGGCGAGTAGCTGCGGGGTGAATTGAACGAGCATTCGGTCTTGGAGGGAAGCGGGAAGGAGGTAATAGCCGACTGTTGCGGCAACGGGGAGCAGCCCCCATGCCGATCCCTGTTCCAAGGCGTGAGTCTGACGCGAGACTTGATCAGCCTCAGTGGCCATCCATCAGCTACTCCAATTGAAGAGTGTAGCGGTCCAACGTCGTCGCTTTGTGCCGTGCGAGATTCGAGAGCGACTTATTGTAATCGACGATGGCCCGCAGCTCGTTCGCCTGCGCCGTGGCCAGGTCGCGTTGGAAGTCGAGCACGAATCGGGTGATACTGAGCCCGACCCTCAGCCGTTCACGCTCGGCTTGGAGCTGCTTTTCGGCCATGAGGCGGGCGGACCTGGTGGTCTCGATGCGCTTGAAATCAGTCTGCACCCGGCGCACCGCTTCCCGAACCCCCACGATGACTTGTTGGCGGATGCTGGTCAGCGTGGCTTCGGCATTCTTGGCCTCCAGTTGGCGCTTGTTGTAGGTGCTGATCGCGGCTCGGTTGCCGAGAGGATAACTCAGCACCATGCCGGCCCCGTAGTTGTAGAAATCGCCGCTGAAGTTTCTGCTGACGGAGTCGCCGTAGTCTGCGCCCAATCCGGACAGCCCGATCGTTCCTTGGAGCGAAAGGGTGGGGAGCAGTTGGTTACGGGCGAATTCCTTGTTGATCTCGCCCGACTCGACATTCTTCTTCGCTTGGATGATTTCAGGCCGCTGCTCAATTGCTGTGTCGATCACCTCCTGGAGGCTCAGGGGTTCAAGAACGGTGACGGGGGCGTCGGTGGGCGTAATTTGCATATCTTGCCGAAGACTCTCCTCTCCCGGGTTCAATAGTCGTCGAAGTTGATCTTCCTGGTCGTGGATCGTTCTCTCAGCTATCAAGACCTGTTCCACCCGCGAGGCGACGGCGGCTTCGGCCTGCAGGACATCCACGATGGACATGATCCCGGCTTTTTTCTTGGCGCGGTTGGACGCCAACAATTCTTCCGCTGCTTCGAGGGCTGTTTGAGCGACCTTCAGGTTTTCGTTCGCAAAGACAAGTTCCCAATAGGTTTGCTCGACCGACGCGATGACGGTCATGACGCGATCTCGAAACACATGGTGTTCCACCTGCGCATTGTTCTGAGCCACCTTGATGAACGTTTTGTTCAGCTCAATGCCGGCGTTGCGGAGCAGCGGTTGCGTGAGCGTCAAGGACAGGCCCCCTGTCCACGAGGGATTGAACAAAAATCCTCTGGCGACGTCCTGGTTGACACTGGATCGTGACGGGCTATAGTTCAGATCCACATTGCCGCCCGTAATCAGGTTTTGGGTCGCATCCACAGTGACGGAATGACTGCGTTGATCGAAGATCTGGATCTGATTGAGGTTGGGGTTGGTACCCCCGAAGACCGGCCGGTTGAGGGGGTTCACGATTCGGTTGTATTGGCCATTGATGCTGAACGTCGGATCGAATTTCGATTGTTCGATGATGATGTCGGCCAGTCGGCTTTCTCTCGTGTGCCGGCTGATGCTGATATCGAGGTTGTTTTGGAGCGCGCGAAGTGCCGCGTCGGCCAGTGAGAGGGTTTCGCGCCGCTCGGCGGGAACCTCCTTCGTCGCCTCTGATCCCCAGCCGGCGGCCGGCGTCGACATGGTCCAGAGGAGGGTGATCACGATTGCAAGGCGATCAAAACAGCGAGTCACAGGTCGGAGATCCATGCATGCCTCCTTGGATCGACAGGCGCTACGTCACCATACTATAATCTGTCGTCATGGAAACTGTCATGCAGGTTGTGCGCGCTCGCTTGGTCACGCCGGTGATGGATTATTGCTGGAAGCTGGCAAGCGGGGGCCTGTGCGTGCTGCTCTTCGCGACACTGTGCATGGCTTCGCCCGGCTGGGCTCAGAGTGTGTCAGGCGTGCGCGGATTTGGAGGCGGTGTCGCGCCGCTGGTCAAATTCCCCGGGGGGAGCCTGTATATTGACTCCCAGGGCACGCAGGGTTTTCTGTATACACCTGGTCAAAACTTTGAATCGTATAGTTTCCGCAATCCATCCACAGGGCAGGCGTGGAGCGGAGCGGTAGGGACAATGGGGCCTCAGCTCACGATCGGGCTTATTCAAGGCGCCAATCAAACGGGGAGTTCCCTTGTGTTGCCAGGTCCGCCGCGGCAAACGGCTCCGCTGCTCCCCATTCAATCGACGATCCTCGACGATATCCCGTAGGTGTGTTCAGGAAGGTTCAGGCTGAGCCTCAGGCCGAGGGAAAAGTCCGTCGTCCGGAAGACAGTTGCTGACCTTCTCGCTCTTCTCTTTCTTCTCTCTCGTGCTGTGCATACCCCCGCAGTAGCACGGCCGGTGCTTCCTGCGCAGACTGGTAGGTGCTGGACATGAACTCCAACAACGACAAAAATGCCATCCACCATGTTCTGGTTTTTTGTGATGAACGTGGCGTAGAAGTTTTGTACAGCGAAGAAAGGAGGTTCTTCGACCCGGTCACGTACACCAGGTAAAGGTCATCAATAGAAAGGAGGCTCATCGTGAGCAGGCTCAATTGGACTGGCCTCGTGATGTTGATATCGGCGCTCCTTTTTCCAGTCTTCTTTCCAGGAGAAATGGAGCTGCTCCTTGGAATAAACACGTGGCAGGGCACGTATTATGAGATGAACACGGGCGCGGTGATCGCGGTGGTCGCGTACTTGCTTGCCGGCGTTATGTTAACTTTATGGACGACTCGCAGTGATAAGGATGCTTGACGAATTCTCTCCCTGCCTTTCTGCGAGGCGAGCGAAGCCGAGGGCCCGGCGGCTCGCCGAGGCGGGCGCGGGGAAGGGGGCAGTCCCCTGGCTTCACGGCTCATTCGCCAGCTTCCAGGTCAACGCCAGGACATACCGCGCGACGGTTTTGAGCACGTCGGGATCGATTGTGTCGGCAGTGTCAGTGGGCTGGTGAAAATGAGGGTGGACTCCACCGCTGACGACCGTGATCGTCGGGACTTCGGCTTCTTTGAAGGGCACATGGTCGCCGCCGGGGAAAAAGCCGAACAGGTCGAGTTGGCCGGACAATCCAGCAGCCTGGCCCGCCTCCATGGCGACATCCTTGTCCAGTCCAGTCACGCCGACCGTGAGCCGGCCGTTGCCGACTCCGGCATGATCGATATTGATCATGCTCTGTGTCGAAGTCAGCGGGACGATGGGTTGGGACACGTAGAGCCGCGACCCGAGTAATCCTCGTTCTTCTCCGCTGAATGAGACGAACAGAATGGAGCGTTTCGGTGCGGAGGGGGCCGACGCCAGAACCCGCGCGACCTCCAGCATCACGGCGGTGCCGGAGGCGTTGTCGTCCGCTCCCGCGAACATGAGGCCGCCTTGCCTGCCGAAGTGGTCGCGGTGGGCGCCGATGATCACGGTTTCCTGCGCGGCCGGAGAATATCCTCGAATGAGCGAGAGCACGTTGTAGAGTGTTCCTGGTGACGACAGCGTGGTCCAACGCAGTCGTGCCGTCACGCCTGTCGCGAACGATCGTGATGTGCCGCTCTTGGAGATCTCACTCTGAAGATCGCGAAGCTGTTGGTTCCCTTGTGTTCCACTCTGGACGATCGCCTCGGCGATGTCGGTGCTGATCCATGCGCCCGGTAATCGGGGTCCCTGGTCGGTGCCGGCATAAAAGGCGGTCGGCACGCCGGTGACTCCGCGACGAAGTTCGTACGGGGTCAGGACCGGACCTGTCGCAGTCAGGTAGGCGACGGCTCCTTTCTCCCTGGCTATCCGCTCCTTATCCCCATGCGCAGCGTTGCCTTTGTACGTGTTCGGTTTTCCACGAAGAAACAGGACAACTTTATTCCGAACATCGACGTCGGCGTAGTCGTCCAATCCTTGGGCCGGGTCGGAGAGTCCGTACCCGACGAACACGATCGGTGCGAAAATCTCAGCCGATGGCGAATCCAAAATAGGCAAGAAATCAGACCCTATCTGTAGCGGAGGGTGGTCGGACGTCAGGCCGATGCGCAGAAGAGGATCGCGTTGGATCGTCTGTGTGACGACCGGAGCGGTCTGTTTCCATTCCCGTTCAGGGAGGGGATTCGATCGGTTTTCAAGGGAAGAGGCGCCCAAGCCATGTAGCCGAAGATCGCTGAACCGGTCGGCTATGAATGTGGCCGACTCGTGATCGTCATCGGTACCCGTTTGTCGGCCGCCGAACGTTGGGCCGCTGAGTTCCTTGATATCCGCCAGCATCCGATCGACGGAGACTTGTTCCAGCCCGCTCTCAAGCCAGTTGCCTGCGTAGATGGTTGAATCGAGGATCGCGCCGGTTGGCGCGCCTCCTATGATCGACGCAGCGCCGCAGATGGAGGCCAGGACAATCGTCGAATATCTCATATAGTGCCTGCGAGCTCTGAACGGGACCGAGCGCCGTGAGCGAAACTATAGCACAGGAGGCACAAGCCATTGCACCATCTCCACGTGACACGGTACTATGCGGCGATTGAGCGTATGTGAAGCGGGCAGCGTCGAGTGTATTCTCGAAGGAGGAGTTCCGGTGGCGGGCGGCGGATCAGGCAACGGACTGTACGATCATCTTTATAAACGATTTTTTGAACAGCGTGACACCCACGAAGGCTATTCGTTTCAGCAGGCTCCCGGGGGCAGCGCACCGACTCCGACCGTTACATTCAGTGAGAAACTGCAATGGTGGACGTGGAATCGATGGCAACGGCGGAAAAAGCTTCTTGCCGAGCGAGACAAGCTGCAACAGGAAATCCTACAAATCAAGAAGCCGGCTCGACCGAAGTAGCGTGAGCCGAGTATTCCCTGGTGTTGTAAGAATGACTATTGATAGGTTGAGACCGGAATCGGTCTGGTCGGTGGCGCATGTAGGTGTGTATCCGTCCATGTGCATGAGCAAGATCTTATGCAGTTTGTTCTTGGCCTGCTGGAGTGTGCTGGCGGTTGTCGATACGGTATGGGCCGTACAACGGGAAACGCACGAGGAAAAAGAGTCCAATCTGAAGCAGCAAGCGAAGGGTGGACTCTTCCAGAAGTGGACGTTCGATCAGGATCAGCTGAATCAAGTGCCCGCCGGATTTGCCGTGTTTGTCGCCGGTGATGGGCTGCCTGGGGAATGGACCGTTCAGGCTGATACGGGGTCGCCGTCTCCGTCCAATGTGCTGGCGGTATCATCGAACTGTGGAGCGGAGCAGTGCTACCAGCTTCTGTTGGCGAAAGGATTCAATTACGAGTACCCTGACCTTGTCGTGCGCTTCCGTGCCTCTGAAGGAGGGGGAGGGAGCGGGGGTGTCGTGTTTGGGGCGAGCGACGCCGCCAATTTTTATGGGGCGGTGGTCGATCTGGCCGCTTCCACGGCGCAAGTGATCCACTTCGCAGCGGGAAGTGAGAGAGTGCTTGCCGAGGCTCCGATCAATCTAAAAAAAACAGATTGGCATTCGCTCAGGGCACAGCGAAATACGATTATCAGCAAGGACTTCATCGAGATGTTCGTCGACGGGGCGCTCGTGCTGACCGTTGAAGATCAGACGCTTGGATTGGGGGAAGTCGGACTGTTGGCGCGCGGGAAATCATCCCTGTTTTTTGATACGTTCCACGCCGTTCCCCTCTTTTCACATCGCCCTCTTTCGGCACCACCGGCGTACTAGACCTCGGGGGGAGCGAAAAAGGGGGTGCTCCAAAGCTTGCCTTTCCTTGTGTGACTGGAGTAGCATACGCAGGCTTGATTGCGAAAGGCCTGGCAAACGAGCATGGAAAGTGGCAAGGCCTGAACGGATGTTGTTTTGGTCCGGCCAGAGAATCTGATCGGAAGCCAGAGCTAAGTCGACGCTGTGTTGCTGACGTCTTCGGCCCATTTCTTTCCTCGTTTCTTTCTCGCGTCCAAAACAACACCATTNNCGCATGGGGCGGTGTCCTCAGCGCGGATTATCACGGATAAGTTCACGGGACAATCACGAGGATTCGGGTTTGTGGAAATGTCGTCTGACTCCGAAGCACAGGCTGCCATTGCCGCGTTGAACGGCACGGAGTTCGGTGGTCGCACGTTGACGGTGAACGAAGCCCGCCCACAGGAGCCCCGTTCCGGTGGCGGAGGTCGTGGAGGATTTGGAGGTGGTCGGAGCTGATCCGATTACGCTCGTTCGACGGAAGGGGCTGCCGGCAATCCGGCAGCCCTTTTTTTTTATGCCTTGTGATCCCAAGCAGGGAATCTCAACGGCACCTGAACATGACGTTTGATAAGATGACCGCTGGAGCTCGCTATGCCGCCGTTCAAGCTTGAAGCACCGTTCAAACCCTGCGGTCATCAACCGGAGGCGATTGATAAACTGGCGGCCGGGATTGAAGCTGGGAAACCACATCAAGTGTTGCTCGGCGTCACGGGGTCCGGCAAGACCTTTACCATGGCCAATCTTGTCGAACGGGTGCAGAAACCTACCCTCGTGCTCGTCCACAACAAGACCCTGGCCGGGCAGCTCTATCAAGAGTTCAAGCAGTTCTTCCCGCGGAACGCCGTTGAATATTTCGTGAGCTATTACGATTATTACCAGCCGGAAGCCTACATACCTCAGAGCGACACGTACATCGCCAAAGACGCGTCCATCAACGATGCCATCGATCAGATGCGGCATTCCGCGACGACCTCCCTGTTACAGCGCAACGACGTGCTGATCGTGTCCTCGGTTTCGTGCATCTATGGACTGGGATCTCCAGAGGTCTATCACGACATGCTCGTGTATCTGGAAGAAGGCGACGAGATCAGGCGGGAAAAGATCTTGGCGAAACTCGTGGAGATCCAATACGAACGCAACGATGTGGATTTTCATCGCGGGACATTTCGGGCGCGGGGGGATGTGATCGAAATTTTTCCTGCCTCGTCGGAGGCGAAATCTGTGAGGATCGAGCTGTTCGGCGACGTGGTCGATGCCATCCATGAAATCGATCCGCTCACGGGGAAGTCCTTGGGCAAGTTGCCGAAGATTGCAATCTATCCCAACACACACTACCTCATCGCTCCGGACCGCTATGAGAGAGCCATCACGGGCATTGAAGAAGAGCTTGAGGAACGGGTGGCTTATTTCAAAAAAGCGGGTCAGCTGGTGGAAGCCCAACGCCTCGAACAGCGCACGAAATTCGATTTGGAAATGGTTCGTGCCATGGGCTATTGCCACGGCATCGAAAACTACTCTCGCCACTTGAGCGGGCGGGCGCCGGGGGAACCGCCGCCCACGCTGCTGGACTATTTTCCAAAAGATTTCCTGCTGATCGTCGATGAGTCGCACGCGACTGTTCCCCAAGTGGGCGGGATGTACGAGGGAGATTACTCACGGAAGCGGACGTTGGTCGAGTACGGATTCCGACTGCCTTCGGCCGTCGATAATCGTCCGTTGAAATTTGCGGAGTTCGAGCGTTGTCTGAATCAAGCGGTGTATGTGTCGGCGACGCCTGGCCCCTATGAGCTGGAACATGCCAAGGGTGAGGTGGTGGAACAAATCATCCGGCCGACCGGGCTCATGGATCCGGCGATCGAAGTGGTGCCGGCCAAGGGGCAGGTGGACCATTTGTTGGGGCAGGTGCGCGTCGAAGTCGCCAAGGGCGGGCGCGTGCTCGTCACCACCCTGACCAAGCGCATGGCCGANNACGGAGTATTACCACGATCTCGGCGTCAAAGTGCGATATCTGCATTCCGATATCAAAACGCTTGAGCGGGCTGAGATTGTACAGGATCTTCGGCGCGGCCGGTTCGACGTGCTGGTCGGCATCAATTTGCTGCGGGAAGGGCTCGATTTGCCGGAGGTAAGCTTGGTCGCCATTCTCGATGCGGACAAGGAAGGCTATCTGCGTTCGTACCGCTCGCTCATCCAGACGGCCGGCCGTGCCGCGCGCAATGTCGAGGGTCGGGTGATTTTCTACGGGGATTCCGTCACGGACTCCATGAAGCTCGCGATCGAGGAAACGGAGCGGCGGCGTACGATTCAGGGAGAGTACAATCACGCGCATGGCATCACACCCGCCAGCGTGAAAAAGGGGATTCCGGCGCTGGAGTACGCCGTGGCCGATCTGGATTATGTCCAGCTGGAATTGGCGGCGGAGCCCGTTGAGCGATATGGAGAAGAGAGGACGACGGATCAGCTCATTCAGCGGCTGGAGACGGAGATGAAGGCGGCGGCGAAGGAACTCGCGTTCGAACGGGCCGCGGAGCTGCGCAACCGAATCCGGGCGCTGAAGCTGAGGGACCTGGAAGTGAAGTCCTAGCCTGTTACACGTGCTTGTAGAGATAGATTCCGATGAACATGCCCAACACGCTGATGATGTTGATTTTCAGGCTGAAGCCTAGGGTGAGTGTGAGAAGGATGAGATCAATCGTGAGGGGAGGATTGATGCCGGGGGTGAAGTGTGTTGAGAAGATGCTCTGAATCGTGCCTTGTGGCGCCATGAGGTGGAGAATTTCTCCGAGAATTCCACCCAGCAGGCCTCCGATGATGATGAAGATGAACAGCACCCAAGGTGACTTTCGCACGAGCGCGCGGATCCTCCGTCATACGAACCAGTCGCTACGACTGCGGCGATGATACCACGGCACCATATCGGAAGGTCACAGGCAAGTCAACAAAACCGGTAACTTGAGCAACCTCAGTACCGCCTTGACTTGTGAGACTCGGTTCTATACACTGCCAAATGCTCTTTTTCTAGATTTTTCGAGGCGATCGGAGATCTGGCGTGAGGCTTCGATGGCCTCTTTCTTTGTGAGCCCATGTTCGACACACTGAGCAACAAATTCGAGACCATTCTGAAAAAACTCCGGGGGCAAGGTGTGCTCACGGAGGAGAATATTGCCGAGGCGCTCAAGGAGGTGCGATTCGCGCTCCTCGAAGCCGACGTGAACTTCAAGATCGTGAAGGAGTTCATCGAACGGGTTCGGCAAAAGGCCATCGGCCAAGAAGTGCTGCAGAGTCTGACTCCCGGTCATCACGTTGTCAAGATCGTTCGGGACGAATTAAGCAGCATGATGGGGGGCGAACGCTCCGGGCTTGCGCTCAACTCCCAGCCGCCAACCGTCGTCATGATGGTCGGATTGCAGGGAGCCGGCAAGACGACGACCTGCGGCAAGCTGGCCCGCCTGTTTAAGAATCAAGGCAGACGTGTGCTCTTGGTCGCGGCTGACCCTCGCCGGCCTGCGGCCGGTGAGCAGCTCAGCGCGCTGGGACGCGATCTTGGCATCGCCGTCTACCGTGTCGATCAGGCGCAGGCTTCTCGATCGGATGTGGTGCGCATCTGTCAAGGCGGCGTCGAACAGGCGCGAACGCAAGGCTTCGATCTGGTTGTGTTGGATACGGGAGGGCGGCTGCACATTGACGATGAGTTGATGGAAGAGCTTGTCGCGGTCAAGGGTGCAGTGGATCCTCACGAAGTCCTGCTGGTTGCCGACGCCATGACCGGTCAGGACGCAGTGGCGATGGCGAGCCAGTTCGATCAGAAGGTCGGCGTGACCGGCGTCATCTTGACGAAGGTCGAGGGCGACGCGCGCGGAGGCGCGGTGTTATCCATTCGGGCCGTGACCGGCAAGCCGATCAAGTTTCTCGGCATGGGTGAAAAGCTGGATGCGCTCGAGCCGTTTCACCCGGACCGTATGGCCTCGCGCATTCTCGGGATGGGCGACGTGTTGTCGCTAATCGAGAAAGCGCAAGAAAGCATTTCTCGGGAACAGGCCGAGGAAGCACAAAAGCGGCTCACGAGCAATACGTTCACGCTGGAGGATTTCCGAACCCAGCTGGGCCAGATGGGCCGTCTTGGCTCATTGGATCAGATTCTTGGCCTGCTCCCGGGTGGGCAGAAACTCAAGAGCGCGATTGAGGGAAACAAGCCGGAGCGGGAAATGGGCCGGGTGGCCGCCATCATCGACTCCATGACCATCCGCGAGCGTCGCGATCATACGATCATCAATGGAAGCCGAAAGAAACGGATCGCGCGTGGGAGCGGCACCAGCGTGCCGGAGGTCAATCGGCTGATCAAACAATTTTTATCGGCGAAGAAACTGGCAAAAGCCATGACGGGCGCAGGGGGGCGGCGGCATCTCGCCCAACTGATGCGATCGATGTAATGAACCAGGCTGAGGCCGAGATCGAAACCAACGTCGAAATTGGCTATTCGACGTCGCCCCAGCCGTAACCTGAACGTTAATTGTCGTCACAAGGAGGGAGAGCGTGGCTGTTCATTTGAGACTCGCGCGGACAGGAAGACACAAGCGGCCCATGTATCGGCTGGTGGCGGCTGATTCCCGCAAAGCGCGGGATGGGCGGTTCATCGAGATTCTTGGAATCTTCGACCCATTGAAAGAAGCCGGGACGCCGGAGCTCAAGCAAGAGCGTGTACTGACCTGGTTGCACCAGGGAGCGCAACCGACGGTCACCGTGCGAACGTTGCTTCGCCGATCCGGTGTGTGGAAGCAGTTCGAGGCTGAAAAGGCCGCCAGAAAAGGGACGGTTGCGAAGTAACGCTCTGTCTGACTGAATGGTGGGCGAGCTTGATACGGTGACGGTCGGACGGATCGAACGACCGTTCGGCGTCAAGGGAGAAGTGAAGGTTCGTCCCTTGAGCGATGTTCCGGGCCGACTTGAATCGCTGACAGACGTGAGTCTTGTGGCGAAGAACGGCAAGGCGATGGACACCAGCGTGACCGGTGTTAGGCGTGCCGGCAAGGAGTTCATTGTCAGGTTTGCGGGCCTGACCACGCCGGAAGAGGCGGGGTTATGGCGTGGCGGCCTGATTCAGGTTCCCCGTGGGACCGTGCCCGCGCTTCCAGCCGGACAGTACTATGAGTGCGATTTGGTGGGGCTTGCAGTAGAGACCGAGCAGGGGCGGTCGATCGGGGTATTGGAAGAGATCTGGGAATTGCCGGGCAATCATGTGTTCGTCGTTCGACAAGGGGACAAGGAAACCTTGATTCCGGCGGCCAAGGAGTGGGTGACTCGGGTCGACCTCGAACGCGGGCTTATGACTGTTCATATGATCGAGGGGATGGAAGGGTAGCATGCTGCGGTTCGATGTCCTGACATTGTTCCCGGACATGATCAGTCCCGTGTTGGGACAGAGTATCCTCAAGCGTGCTCAGGAAAAGGGTCTTCTTGATGTGCGGGTGCACAATCTGCGCGACTTTACCGAAGATCGCCACAAGACGGCCGATGACCTGCCTTATGGCGGGGGCGCAGGCATGGTGATGAAGGCCGAGCCGATTTTTCGGGCGATCGACGCGCTGACCGAGGAAACTCAGGCGGACGGAGATGAGATGCGCTTGCTGTTTCCAACTCCACATGGCCGGCCGTTCTCGCAAGACTATGCCCGGCGTCTCGCTGAGGAACGGCGTCGCATGGTGATCCTCTGCGGTCATTATGAAGGGGTTGATGAGCGAGTCAGAACGGCGCTGTCGCCGGAGGAAGTGTCCGTCGGCGACTATGTGTTAACCGGAGGTGAACTTCCGGCGCTGATTCTGATCGATGCGGCGGCACGGTTGGTTCCCGGCGTCTTGGGCGATCCGGATTCCCTGATCGAAGAGTCATTTTCGGATTCACTATTGGAGTATCCGCACTATACAAGGCCGGTTGAGGTGCGCGGCCTCGGTGTCCCGGAGGTGCTGTTGTCTGGACATCATGAAGTGATTCGTTTGTGGCGCAGGAAGCAGGCGTTGTGCAGCACGTATCTCAGACGCCCTGATCTTTTGAGGGATCGGGTCCTGACAAGTGAAGATCGGCGGTTGTTGGATGAATTGATCAGCGAAGGTGTTTCGACGGTGTCGATGCGTAGTGGGGAGGAGGGGTAAGTTCATGAATCAGCTGGAACGTGTGCAGCGGTCCTTTACAAAAAAGTCGGCTCCGAGCTTTGAAATCGGGGATACGGTCAGAGTCCATGTCAAGGTGGTCGAAGGGGATAAAGAACGTATTCAGGTGTATGAAGGAACGGTGATCGCTCGGCAGGGCTCCTTGAATACGGAGACATTTACGGTCCGCAAGATATCCTACGGTGTCGGGGTCGAGCGGATCTTCCCGGTACATTCGCCGATTGTTTCAAAGGTTGATGTTGTTCGGCAAGGGCGTGTGCGTCGGGCCAAGCTCTATTATCTGCGCGGGAAAAAGGGACGGTTCGCCAAAGTGGAAGAGCGCGAATTCGTCGGAGCGAGCACGCCGTCCGCGCAACCGGCTGCTGCTCCGGAAGAACCCGCAAAAGCGTAACCACCCGCTAAAACCAGCCTCATCAAGGCGGGGTGGTTGCCGATTCATGCAAGGGACCTCTTTGGCGTGTGAACCTAGTGGGACCTGCTGAGGAGTTCGAGCAAGAAGCCAGGCGGCGTGGGTTCCGTCGGATCGCCGGCGTCGATGAGGCTGGGCGCGGCCCTTTAGCCGGCCCAGTTGTCGCGGCGGCGATCATTTTGCCGGTCCATGCCGGGCTGGCGGGAGTCGATGACTCCAAACAGCTGTCTGAAGACGAGCGGGAACGGCTGTATTGTGTCATTCTGGAAAAAGCGGTGGGTGTGGGGATCGGGTCGGCTGATGCCCGCGAGATCGACTCCCTCAATATTTTGGAGGCCACCCGCCTGGCCATGTCCCGGGCCATCGACGACTTGGCTCCTTCTCCGGATTATGTGTTGACGGATGCCATTACCCTTCCAGCTGTCCGTGTTCCGCTGCGTCCTATCATCAAGGGTGACGCGCTTTCTCTCTCGATCGCCGCTGCGTCGATCATCGCCAAGGTGACGCGTGACCATTTGATGGCGGCATACCACGAAACGTTCCCGCAGTACAATTTTCTGTCGCATAAGGGGTATGGCACGGCGGAGCATCTGCGGATG
>DKBD01000128.1:15225-19589 GCA_002451055.1 Nitrospira sp. UBA6909
ATTCCTGTTGGCCAAAGGCTATCGTATTCTGGCGCGTAATGTGAGAACTCGGCTTGGAGAGTTGGATATTGTTGCCGAGGACAAGGGCGTCCTGGTATTCATCGAGGTTAAGGGACGGATTACGGAGGCCTTCGGTGGCGCGTTACTGGCCGTGAATCGGCGCAAACAGGCCAAACTTGTGAAGCTGGCCTCGCAGTATTTGGCGCAGCGCCACTGGTCGGATAGGCCCTGTCGGTTTGATGTGGTGTTGGTGCAGGGGCCTCCGTCTGCCGGAGGGCGTATCGAACACCTGCAAAATGCGTTCGACGCTTCCGAGAGCGGGCTGCTATAGGCGATGTTGCACAGATGATGGCGACGGATGCGATGATTCAGCTGATTCATGTTTCCAAGAGCTACGACCGCCGTATTGCATTGTCCGACGTCACGCTCGAAATCGGCAAGGGAGAGTTCGTCTTGCTTATGGGGCCGAGCGGGGCGGGGAAATCGACGTTACTCCGCATGCTGATCGGTGAGGAACGGCCTGACCAGGGACAGATCTTCGTTCAGGGTAGAAACGTCAGCCGATTGAAACAGGCGGAGGTGCCGTATCTCCGTCGGAAGATCGGAACGGTTTTCCAAGACTTTCGTCTCTTCCCCCAAAAGTCTGTGTTTGAAAACGTCGCACTGCCCTTGATCGTTCAACGAGCGTCAGTCACGGATATTCGGCGCAAGGTCACCGAAGCGTTGCGGGCGGTCGGTGTCGAGCATAATAAAGACCAGCTTCCCCACAGCCTTTCAACGGGAGAGCGGCAGCGTGTCTGCATCGCACGGGCGATCGTCAATGGGCCGGTCGTGCTTCTTGCAGACGAGCCAACTGGCAATCTCGACCCTGAACGGACCGCGGAGATTATCGAGCTGTTCAAACTGATTAACGCCAGGGGGACGACCGTGATCGTTGCCACGCATGATCCCCATGTGATGGCGTTGGTCAGCCGTCGCGTGATTACGCTGACGCAAGGGGGGCTGGCTGAAGAGCGGTAGGGAAGGGAGAGCGTTCGAGTATGAAGTGGCTCTGGTACATTTTCCGTGAGGCCTGGGTGAATTTGTGGACGAACCGCACGACGACGGTGGTGGCGACGCTGACTACAGCCTTTACACTGGCCTGTGTCGGCATCTTTCTCCTGTCGTATGTGAACCTCCGCAACGCGGCGGATTGGCTTCAGGAAGACATCAAGGTCATCGTCTATTTGGACGACGGAGTCTCGAGCGCGGAGACACAGGAATTGGAGGAAAAGCTGAAGGAAGACCGGATGGTCGCGGCAATCCGCCATATCTCGAAAGAGGAGGCTTTGGGGGAATTTCGGTCGCAATTTCCGTCCGACTCTCATCTGCTTGAAGGTCTTGGGGAAAATCCGTTACCCGCGTCGTTCGTCGTGACGCCAGCGCCGAGCTATCGGTCGCCGGATGCAGTGAGTCGATGGGCCGAACGAGTCCTCACGATGGCCGGGGTCGCCAAGGTCGACTATAATCAACAATGGATTGATGCGTTGGCAGAGCTCATTCGGTACATTGAGCTGACGGCGATCGGGGTGGGCGTGATTCTGTGCGCAGCCGCGCTGACCATCATCGCAAATACGATCAGGCTCGCGCTCTTCGCCAGGCGAGATGAGGTTGAGATCCTTCGTCTTATCGGGGCGACCAATGCTTTTATCCGGATCCCCTACTTTCTCGAAGGAGCCCTCTTAGGGGCCTGTGGGAGCGCGTTGGCGTTGGGGATGCTGAAACTGGGGTTTGAATTGTTCCGACATCAGATCGCCTCGGCTGGACGTTTCCGCGGCATTGAAAACATGGTGTCATTTTTTCCCCTTTCCATCTGTCTGATCTTCATCGCGGTAGGGATGGGGCTGGGTGTGGCAGGCAGCATGGTTTCTCTGCGTCGGTTTGGGGAGGGACGGGGATGAGGCAGTGGCTTGCGGCCGTCATCTGGTGTGTGGCGGCGTGGAACGGGTGGGAGTCCGCCCTGGCGGCAAGTGATCCCATTGCCGATAAAATTGACCGGGAACGGAAAGCCCTGGAGCAGCTCAAAGGGAAGATCGAAGAGAAGCGAAAACGGGTGGATGAAGCGGAGAAGAAACGGGAGTCAGTGCTGCAAGGCATCCAATCACTGGACGAGCGGCTGATCCACCATCGCCAAGATCACCGTGACATCACGAGGCAGCTGCGTAACAAGGACCGTGAGATCGATGACATTACGGAACGGCTCGGCGAGATGCGTGCCGGTATTCAGGAGCGACGCGCCGCGATTTTGGCCCGGCTGCGTGCGCAGTATATGGAGGGGCGGTTCGGATACATGAAAGCGCTCTTGGCGTCGGACTCCTATGTGGCTTTTCAGCGGCGCCTCCAATACCTGTCCACGGTGACCCAAAAAGACTATGAGTTGATGGACGAGTTCAAGGCCGATATGATGCGCATGGAGGAGGCGGAACGCCAGCGGGCGGAGGCACGCGCCGGGATGGTTGCATTCAAGGAAAGCATCGAAAAGAAGCTGGCGGGCATCCAATCGATTAAAAGACAAAAGAAATCGTACCTCGCCACGATCACACGCAAAAAGGACGCATACAATAGGACAGTCGAAGAGCTCGAGCGGTCCGCATTACGGGTGGATAGTTTGTTGCGTGAATTAGAAGCTCGCCGTCAGGCGCTGGCGCTGGCGGTGCGCCCTCCGACCGTTCCGGCCCCCTCGCGCGCGGAGAAGGGCGCCTTACCGTGGCCGGCCGATGGAAAGGTCGTCTCGTTTTTCGGTCGGCAAAAGCATCCGACGTTCAATACCTATGTGCAGCGCAAGGGAATTGAAATCAGGACGACCGAGGGAAGTCTCATCCACGCCGTCATGCCCGGTACCGTCGTGTATGCGGACTGGTTGAAAGGTTACGGACTCGTTATAATCCTGGACCATGCCAATGGGTTCTTTTCTCTCTATGCGCATGCCGCGAAGATTCTGGCAAAAGTCGGCGAACAGGTCCCCGGAGGCCATCCGATCGGCGAGGCCGGAGATACCGGCGTGATAGGAGAAAATACTTTATACTTTGAATTGCGCGAAGGGGACGAGCCAGTGGATCCGCTTCAGTGGTTGGCGAGGCGATGATCCGCGCATGTGTGGTGGGGTGTCCTTGTTGAAGGAAGGAATGAGATGATGATGGAACAGCAGCCGCGGCGAAAGTCTTGGGTAGTCGGGCCGATGATTGCGCTCGCGCTTCTCTGTGGGCTCTTCATCGGCAAGGGCTGGGAGCCAACAGGCCACGCCAGTGAAACGTACGAGGAACTCAAGACCTTTTCCGAAGTCCTGAATCAAGTTCAGCGACATTATGTGGATGAGACGAAGCCGAAGGATCTCATCCAGGGAGCCATCCGGGGCATGCTGGCGACGCTGGACCCGCATTCCGCTTATATGACTCCCGAAATGTATAAGGAAATGCAGGTCGAAACCAAGGGGGAATTCGGCGGTGTCGGCATCCAAATCGGTGTAAAAGACAACCATCTAGCCGTGATCGCCCCCATTGAAGGCACACCGGCATTCCGGGCGGGGATCAAGGCGGGCGATTTCATTATCAAGGTGAATGACGAAATAACCAAGGATCTCACCTTGATGGATGCCGTTCAAAAGATGCGCGGGCCGAAAGGGAGCAAGGTGAATTTGACGATTCAACGTGAAGGGGCCCAGGAACCATTGGTTTTCAGCTTGGTACGGGATACGATTAAAATCGAGAGCGTGAAATCGAAGATCATTGAGAATCTCGGATATGTGCGGTTGACCCAATTTCAAGAGGCGACAGGAAAAGATCTGGCCAAAGCGATCAAACAGTTTAAAGAACAAAAGGTGCAGGGCGCCATTCTCGACTTGCGGAATAATCCCGGAGGTCTATTAACCGCCGCGGTTGATGTGTCGGAACAATTTCTCCCAAGCGGGAAGCTCGTCGTGTACACCAAAAGCCGGGACGGCAAGAAGGATGAATGGTTCGCCAAGGCCAAGGATCTGCTGGAAGATCTTCCGGTGATTGTTTTGGTCAACGAGGGATCGGCCAGCGCGTCGGAAATCGTTGCCGGAGCTCTTCAAGATTGGGGGCGTGCGGTCGTTGTCGGGACGACCTCATTCGGTAAGGGGTCGGTTCAAACGATTCTGGCGCTCGGCGACGGATCAGGTCTCCGTTTGACGACAGCCAAGTACTACACGCCGAAGGGGCGGACGATCCAGTCGACGGGTATTACTCCGGATATCGTGGTGAAGCTGCCGCCACAGACTGCCAAGACGGCCGACGGCAAACCAGGTGAGAAAGAAGCGGACGCGAAGGGGGGAAAGCCTTCGACCGGAAAAGAGACGACTCCGC
>DKBD01000128.1:19673-27602 GCA_002451055.1 Nitrospira sp. UBA6909
CTGACGGCGTCGAGGAGCCGCTCCTCTGACCCTGTAAACCCCGGCAGGGTGCGGAGGAGATGGGAGCGGATGAGTTGTTCCAGGTCCGGGAGCGTGCGGATGCCCAGACGGAAGTAGAGATACGTCACGAGCGACTCAGAGAGCCCCGGAAGCTTCGTCCAATCCTTGACCTCCGGAGGGAGGGGAGTTCTCAGTTCTTCATAGGCGCGGATCGTTCCGCTCTCAAGAAATTCCCTGATTTTACCGGCCAGGTCCTTCCCGATGCCTTCGATCTCTTCCAGACCCTGTCGCTGAGAGACGGCGACCACATCTTCCTCCAGCGCCAGTAGCTCGTCCGCGGCGCGGCGATAGGCCCGGATCCGATAGGGGTTGGCTCGTTGAGCCGCGAGGAGATCGGCCATTGATCGGAAAAGAATCGCCAGCTGTCGGTTGTGCTCGTGCATGATCGTCTTCGCGTAGGTCTATTGTGCGATGCGCCAGGTCCTTTGAGCAAGGGGCTTTGATTGACAAGCCGAATTCGCGTCTCATAGGATGACGGACGATGCAGGACACGATCCGAATCCAGGTGAACGGCGAGGCCAGGGATTGGCGCAGGGATGCGACGGTCGCCGATCTGTTGCGGGATCTGGAGATCACCAGCGAACGTGTCGCGGTCGAAGTGAATCTCGAAATTCTGGACCGTGCGATGTTCGCGCAGCGGTCTCTCAAGGACGGGGATCGGGTGGAGATCCTGAGTTTTATCGGCGGCGGCGGGGAGTCGCCGCGCCGTTCGACAGACCGTCGGAAGTGTGTACATTCTTTGTAAGGGATTTCCAAGAGGACATTATGAGGGACGATCGGCTGATTATTGCAGGGCGAGAGTTCAAGTCTCGGCTATGGGTGGGGACGGGCAAGTACAAGAATTTCGTGGAAACACAAAAAGCCATTGAAGTGTCTGGCGCCGACGTCGTGACCGTCGCAGTGCGACGCGTCAATATCACCGATCGCTCAAAGGAGAATTTACTCGACTACATCGATCCCAAGAAGTACACCATTTTGCCCAACACGGCCGGCTGCTACACCGTGGAGGATGCGGTTCGTTATTCCCGTTTGGCCCGCGCAGCGGGGGTCTCCGATTTGGTGAAACTTGAGGTGCTCGGCGATGAGAAAACCTTGTTTCCCGATACGGCAGGTTTGATCGAGGCGGCCAAAATTCTCATTAAAGAAGGATTTATCGTCCTGCCCTATACGAACGATGATCCGATCGTGGCGAAGAAACTGGTGGACATCGGCTGTCCGGCGGTCATGCCGCTGGCCGCGCCGATCGGGTCGGGGCTGGGAATCCGAAACCCGTACAATCTGAAAATCCTCATGGAGTCGGTCAACGTGCCGGTGATTGTCGATGCCGGCGTGGGGACCGCATCCGATGCAGCGTTGGCCATGGAATACGGAGCTGATGCGGTGCTCATGAATACGGCTATCGCCGGTGCGCAGGATCCCATCGCCATGGCGGAAGCGATGAAATATGCGGTGTGGGCCGGCCGGTTGGCCTACAAGGCGGGCCGTATTCCCAGAAAACTGTATGCGACGGCCAGTAGTCCGATCGAGGGCATGCTCTAACAATAGTCCTAAGTGCTGAGTAGTGAGCTAGTTGCTCGAAGTTCTTTCCTGACTCAGCACTCAGTTCTCAGCACTTCACCCTCTTGCCCCATATCTCAGCACTTGTGGTCCCATGCCTCGCGTTGATTTTCGCCTGTTGCTCGTCACCGACCGGACTCAAACGGGTGGTCGAACTCTTCCGTCTCTTCTCCAACAGGCCGTTGAAGCCGGGTTGCCTGCAGTCCAGCTGCGGGAGCGCGATCTGCCGACGGGTGAATTGCTTCAACTGGCGAGAGAGATTCGATCGCGCACTGCCCCGCACGCTGTTCCCCTGCTCATCAACGATCGTGTCGATCTGATGCTGGCGCTGGACCTGGACGGCGTACACCTCCGCGCGAATAGCCTGCCGATCGCCGCGGTTCGACGGCTGGTCGGAACCCATCGATTGATCGGGATCTCGACGCATTCTCTCGCGGAAGTCCAAGCCGCGAATCGCGACGGAGCAGATTATGTGGTGTTCGGCCCGATCTTCGACACGCCGTCGAAGCGGCCGTTTGGATCACCATTCGGATTGGAGAGGCTGGCAGAGGTCTGCCGTGTGTCGGCTGTTCCGGTGTTTGCCATCGGCGGCATTACGAAGGCGTCTGTGTCCGATGTTCGTCGAGCTGGCGCGCACGGTGTCGCGGTCATCGGAGCAATCCTCGGGCGCGCTGACATTGCTGCGGCCACAAGGGACATGATGGTGTCGCTTGGGTCGTAACCATCCATGGCGTGCCGTGGCGTGTTTGTGCGATGTCGGTATGCGCGATCAGCCAGTCTAGTTGACCACCCCTAGGTCGGGTGTTAGAATCCGACACAAGCACGCGGATTTGCTCGCGAGTGTCATTGCATCGCAGGCGAATCGTTGGACGCCCCGATGGAAGACAGAAAAGATCACTCGACCAAGCTCCGGTCTATTCGAGATTCAGTGAAGAAGATCACCAAACGGTTGTCCGAGGGTGATACGAACATGACTCACAAGAATGACGAACAGACCCGCGAAGTCGACAAGCTTCGCGTTCAACTTCAGTCGATGGAAGAAGAAATCCGTCGGCTCTATCAATCGCGCTATCAACTCGATCAAGCCAACAAACAAAATGAAAAGCTTGTCGCCGCGCTTCAGGAGGCCAAGGGACAGATCGAGTCCCTGCGCGCCGAGGTGGACAAACTGACGGCCCCGCCGTCGAGTTACGCCATCTTTTCTGGCCTGAATGAAGACGGTACGGGCAACGTATATGTGTCGGGCAGAAAAATGAAAGTCAGCTTCCATCCCTCCGTCAAGAACTCGGGATTGCGGAAAGGGCAGGAAGTTGTGCTGAACGAGGCGCTCAACGTTGTCGAGGCCAAGGGCTTCGAAAGTCAGGGCGAGGTGGTTCGCTTGAAAGACGTCCTGGGAAAAGGGCGTGCCTTGGTCACGCTCCGTTTCGACGAGGAAAAGGTCGCGGAGTGTGGCGGTCAGCTGCTCGATGAGCCGCTGAGTGTCGGCGACCATCTCTTGTACGACCCTCGTTCCGGCTATGTGATTGAAAAGTTGCCCAAGTCAGAGTCGGAAGAACTGGTTTTAGAAGAAGTCCCAGACGTCGACTACGCACACATCGGCGGACTCCAAAGGGAATTGGAGCAGGTGCGCGACGCGGTGGAGTTGCCGTTTCTCTACCCGGACCTCTTTGCCGAGTACAAGCTAAGCGCCCCGAAAGGCGTGTTGTTGTATGGCCCGCCCGGTTGCGGGAAAACGCTCATCGCCAAAGCCGTCGCAAACTCGATTGCCCAAAAATTGGGTAATCGATCGGGCAAGGAGATTCGGAGTTATTTCCTCCACGTCAAGGGGCCTGAATTGCTGAACAAGTATGTCGGCGAATCGGAGCGCCAGGTTCGGGAAATATTCAAAAAGGCCAAAGATCGTGCTGAAGACGGCCATCCGGTGATCGTCTTCTTCGACGAAATGGACGCTCTGTTTCGGACCAGAGGGACCGGGATCTCTTCCGATATCGAGTCAACGATCGTGCCGCAATTCCTTTCGGAAATCGACGGCGTGGAGAGTTTGCGCAATGTCATCGTCATCGGTGCCAGCAACCGGCAGGATTTGATCGATCCCGCGGTGCTTCGCGCCGGACGGTTGGATGTCAAGGTCAAAGTCGGGCGCCCGGACGCCGTCGCTGCGCGAGACATCTTCTCAAAGTACGTGTCCACGGACCTTCCCTTTGCTCAGGAGGAATTGGATCGGCATGGAGGAGACCGCCTGGCGCTCGTCGAGCGGCTGACGACGTTGACCGTGGACACCATGTACGCCGCCAGTGAGGAAAATAAGTTCATCGAGGTCACGTACGCCAACGGCGAAAAGGAAGTGTTGTACTTCAAGGACTTCGCCAGCGGCGCGTTAATCGAAGGCATCGTATCGCGCGCCAAGAAGTTTGCCGTGAAACGAGCAATCGCGCAGGAAAGCAGCGGTCTTCGGTCGGATGATATGGTGCGTGCCATTCGGGAAGAATTCAAAGAGCACGAAGACCTTCCAAACACGACCAACCCGGATGATTGGGCGAAAGTCGCCGGGAAAAAGGGTGAAAAGATCGTCCATATCAGGACGATCAGCGGTGGGCCCGGCGAGTCTCGTCAGATTGAAACCATTACCACCGGTCACTATCTCTAACCGTCTTCATGCAGGAACGCACACCGACAAGTCGTCCGCGAGTAGTTGGCACGGAGACCGAGTTCGGCATCGCGGCGAAGGACGCGTCCGCCTCCGACCCGGTGTCCGGCTGCATTGCCGTGATCGGGCATTATCCAGGGCTTCCAGCTCCCGCCGCGATCTGGGATTACGAAAACGAAAACCCGCTCTTGGATGCCAGAGGATTCGAGATCGATGGGGAGCGGGAGCGTCCCAACCCGGACTACAACCGGCAGCTCAACAAGGTGTTGGCGAACGGCGGGCGTCTGTACGTCGATGGGGCGCATCCGGAGTACTCGACACCGGAATGTTCGACGCCTCGTGAAGTCGTGGCGTTTGAACGAGCCGGGGAACGGATTCTTGCGCAGAGCCTTCGGGAAATGGCCCGAGTGCTGGGGCGCGAACAGTATATCCTCTACAAGAACAATTCAGACGGCAAGGGCAACAGCTACGGGTACCATGAGAATTATCTGGTGTCGAGAGCCGTGCCGTTCGAGCAAATCGTCCGGGTCCTGACGCCGTTCCTCGTAACGAGGCCGATCTTTGCCGGTGCCGGAAAAGTCGGAGCGGAAAATCAGACCAGTCCCGCCGAGTATCAGATTTCTCAGCGCGCCGATTTTTTCGAATGCCTCGTCGATCTCAATACGATGGTCAAACGCCCGATCATCAACACGAGGGATGAGCCTCATGCCGATCAGGCGAGGTTCCGGCGGCTCCATGTCATTGTGGGCGATGCCAATATGGCGGAGGTATCCACCTATCTGAAGGTAGGAACCTTGGACATCGTGCTGGAGCTTCTCGAGGCGGGGGCCGAGTTGCCTCTGATAGAGCTGGACGAACCGGTCCGGGCGTTCAAACAGGTGTCGCGGGATCTGGAGATGAAGGACACGATCAAGCTGCTGGGCGGCCGTCCGACGACAGCCGTGGCCGTTCAGCGCGCCTACCTCAAGGCTGCGAAGGACTTCTATGCCGCGTGCGGCCACGGGCAGGCAACCAAGGATGTGCTCATGCGGTGGGAGGCGGTCCTCGACAAGCTCGACCGTGACCCGCGCCTGCTGGTCAAGGAGTTGGATTGGGTAGCCAAGCGCCATATGATCGAGTCGTACATGGAACGCAAGGGCTGCGGATGGGATGATTCACGCACCAAGCTGATGGACCTCCAATACCATGATGTTCGCCCCGAGAAAGGACTGTTCTATACGTTGGAGCGCGGGGATCACCTCGAACGAATCGTCGAGGAGGCGGACATTCAGCGCGCCGAGTTCACTCCGCCGCCTGACACCAGAGCATATTTTCGAGGGCGATGTGCAAGCAAGTTCGCCAAGTCGCTCTACGGCGCAAGCTGGACCTCGGTCTTGTTCGATGTGGGCAACGCGACGATTAAGAAAGTACCCCTGATGGATCCGCATCGCGGCACGCAAGCGCTGACTGGTGGGTTGCTCGACACGGTCGATTCGGTTGATGCCTTGATCGAAAAGCTGAAAGCCTAACAGGATGCTGAAAAAGTCCGCCAGCGGCGTTCTCGCATCGTTCAGAGGCTCAACGTACCGAAGCGTACGCCTCACCTCTTCACTCGCTGCGGCTGCACCTGAGGAAGGGCGCGTCTCGGCGCGCCGGGGTTGGGCGGGTGAGATCGACGGCCATTTTGAGCATCCTGCTGATACGCCGATGGGTGATTTTCTATGAAGCTGCCGTATCTTCCCAACCATGACGACTCCAGTTTTTTCGACTTTCTCGCGAAGCATCACCCCGGGTTGACGCTGAGTGGGGCGGGCGCCACCGGCCGACCGGCGGCGTTGGATCAGGCTCGCGCGGGTGGACCGATGGCCGTGCCTCATGCGACCACGGTGTTGGCCATCAAATACCGGGACGGGGTCGTCATTGCGGGCGACCGCCGTGCGACGGAAGGATTCCAGATCGCCGATCGCCGCATCGAAAAGGTGTTCAAGATCGACCAATGGTCTGCCATGGCGATCGCGGGCGCCGCCGGGCCGTGCATCGAGATGGCCAAATTGTTTCAAACGGAGCTGGAACATTACGAGAAGTTGGAAGGCATGCCGCTCTCCTGCGAGGGAAAGGCGAACAAGCTCGGCCAGATGGTCAAAGCCAATCTGCCGATGGTGTTTCATGGACTGGTGGTGATGCCGTTGTACGTGGGATATGACGTGAAGCGAGCCGAAGGGCGCATCTTCAAATACGACATTACCGGCGGGCGGTATGAAGAATCCGACTATCACGCGATCGGCTCCGGCGGGAAGGATGCCCGCAACACCATGCGCGAGCATTTTCAAAAGAATCTGTCTGAGCCGGATGCGCTCAAGCTGGCGCTGACATCGCTGTACAACGCCGCGGATGACGATGTGGGGACGGGAGGGCCGGATCTCGTGCGAGGGATTTATCCCACGGCCAAGTTCGTCACCGGCCAGGGCATTGCCGACGTGCCTGACGAGAAGATCCGTTCGGTCTATGATGCCATGATTGCCGCGCGCCGTTCGAGGGAGACGTAACCATGCCGATGCCCTATTACGTGTCCCCTGAACAGATGATGCAGGATAAGGCCGAGTATGCCAAGAAGGGCATCGCCAAGGGCCGGTCGATCATCGCGATGGAGTACGCCGACGGCATCCTCTTGACGGCGGATAATCCGAGCGCCTCGCTGCACAAAGTTTCCGAGATCTACGACAGTATCGCCTTTGCCGGAGCCGGCAAGTACAGCGAGTTTGAAAATCTACGGAAAGCCGGCATCCGGCATGCCGATCTCAAGGGTTTCATGTACAGCCGTGAAGACGTGACCGGCCGTTCGCTGGCGAACGGGTATTCTCAGAGCCTTGGGACGATTTTCAGCCAGGAGATCAAACCTCTCGAGGTGGAGATTTTGGTGGTGCAGGTCGGAGTCAACGGTCATCCCAACGAAATCTACCGGATTTCATTCGACGGGAGCATCATCGATGAAAAGAATTTCGCGGTGATCGGAGGAAAAGCGGACGCCGTGCAGGCGGTCTTGAAAGAGAAAAGCTCAGGCCAAGCCCCTGCCTTGGAGTCTGCGTTGCGCCTCTGCATTTCGGCGCTTGAACAGACCGCGAATCTCATATTGCCTCCCGAAGGGCTGGAAGTCGCGGTGTTGGATCGCAACCGAGCCGGCCGGAAATTTCGCCGATTGCCGGTGGACGATATTCATCGGCTCCTCTCCGCCTAGCCCGCACCGTTCGCCCAGTCCAGTTCCGCTTGTCCCGCCGGTCTCACTCGTTCCGCATGACTCGGTATCAGCGATTGGAGCAGCGCGTTTGTCACACATGCGGACGAGCGATGTGGCACCGTTCCGCGCCTTCTGTTGCAGATCGGGACATGGGCGTGTAATCTGAATTCATTATCCATGATTTGTCCAGGCCCCATGACACAACGAATTTATGGCCTTGAGAACGAGTACGGCCTGATCTTCTCGCCGAACGGCCGGATCTATCTTCCGATGGAGAAGGTTCTGGGGTATATCTTCGAGGGACTCATCCCGAACAGCTGGCCGTCGAATGCCTTTTTGGTGAATGACGCGCGATTCTATCAAGATACCGGCTGCCATCCGGAATACTCGACGCCGGAGTGCGACAGCATCCTCGATTTAGTGATCCACGACAAGGCAAACGAACGGCTGC
>DKBD01000223.1:0-19708 GCA_002451055.1 Nitrospira sp. UBA6909
TTTTGAGAAGATTTCCCGGACGCCCAATACCTTCCTGGCCCATCGCCTCATATGGTATGGCGGGCGGCAGGGCTGCCAGAGTGAACTGGTGGACCAGCTCTTTAAAGGATATTTTGAAGAAGGAGCCGACATCGGATCGGTCGAGGTACTTGCGACCATCGCGGAGCAGGCGGGCTTAAGCGCGGAGACATTTCTTCACGGCAACGAAGGTACAGTCGAAGTGCAAGCGGAAGAAGCTGTGGGACGTCGTCTCGGCATTCGTTCAGTCCCTTGTTTTGTCTTGAATCAGGCATATTCGATAAGCGGTGCCCAGCCGCCTGAGGTGTTGGCCGCTGCTATCGAAGAAGTTCGGTTGCATCAGGAAGGTGTCCAGGCGAACGAACGGTGATCACATGAGGGAAGGGGACAGGAAAGGGGGGAAAGATGAAGGTCCACTATCTTGGCCATGTCGTCTTTTATGTGAAAGACTTGGAGCGGTCCCTGGCGTTTTATCGTGATCTGTTGGGTTTTCAGGAAGTCGGGCGGATTTTTAACGGCACGGCTTCCGCACTGACCTCCGGGCGTACGCATCACGAACTGCTGCTGATTCAAGTCGGCGAGGCGCCGAGACCGCCGATCGGGCGGCGACGCGGTCTGTACCACATCGGTATCAAGATTGGAGACAGTCTTGATGAGCTGCGTGCGGCAAAGCACGAATTGGAGCAGGCGGGTGTGCCGATCGATGGCATGAGCGACCATACCGTGAGTCAGAGTCTGTATCTCCGCGATCCGGACGGGAATGAAGTGGAAGTGTATGTGGATGCCAGCGAGATGATTTGGAAGAAGAATCCGGAGGCGGTCTTGGCGCCCATCAAACCGTTACTGTTGTAACGCGAAGAGGAAGACTGCATAGGGTACAGCCACGTATCGTCGCGAAGCAGCCGGTGGCGTTATCTTTGGATCCGGGCCCTATTACTGTTGCCAATGTGGGCGGTCGAGAGACCAGCCGTTCTGCGACGGGACGCATAACACGCTTTGATGCGCACAGTGTGTCGCGCGATATCCGTTCAAACAACGGCATCTTGAGCTGTCGATGGTTGATAGGTCATACTAAACGGCTATGAATCAGCCATCCGTTTCTCCCTGTGAGAGTCTTGCGGAGCGGTATCAAGGACTCTTGGAGGTGGCTCAGGCAATTGCTGCGCAACGCGATCTCAATGCATTGTGTCGCGACCTTGCTCAGCATCTTCCTCGCGTCGTGCAAGTCAATTTTGTTGCTCTGTCATTGCACGATCCCGTCAGGAATACCATGCGGCTGCACACCATTCAGGCGAACGTGCCTGCCGACCTTGTCGGTGGTCACGAGGGGCCGGTCGATGAAAGCCCAGCCGGGGTCGTGTGGCAAACGCAGCAGGCGCTCCTCGTGGCCAATGTGACACAAGAACGTCGATGGCCGAAGGTGATCAGCTGCATGAGGGAGGATGGGGCGAACTCGTTTTGTTTCGTACCCCTAACCACGGCGGGACGGCGGTTGGGTGCCATGGGATTCCTCAGCCTGCAGGAGGAGGCCTACAGCGAACAGGATCTTGAGTTTCTGCAGCAGGTTGCCAAGCAAGTGGCCGTTGCTGTGGAGAATGCGCTTGCATTTCAACAGATTGCCGAGCTGAAGGACAAACTAGCGAAGGAGAAGCTCTACCTTGAGGATGAGATTCGTCTTGATTACAACTTTGAAGAAATCATCGGCGACAGTCCGCCGTTGAAACGGGTATTGAAGCAAGTTGAGATTGTCGCACCGACGGACTCGACCGTACTGATTCTGGGAGAGACCGGTACGGGGAAAGAGCTCATCGCGCGCGCCATTCACAACCTAAGCGGGCGGCAGGAACGAACGTTCGTGAAGTTGAACTGCGCGGCAATTCCGTCCGGCCTTCTGGAGAGCGAGCTTTTTGGGCATGAGCGGGGGGCCTTCACCGGAGCCATTGCACAGAAGGTCGGCCGTTTTGAACTTGCCGATGGCGGCACACTGTTTCTTGACGAAGTCGGGGACATTCCGGTCGACTTACAATCCAAACTGCTTCGGGTGCTGCAAGAGCAGGAGTTCGAGCGCCTTGGCAGCACCAGAACGACCAAAGTCAACGTCCGGCTTGTGGCTGCGACGAATCGAGACCTATTCGGGATGGTTGCCGAGAAACAGTTTCGTAACGACCTCTTTTATCGCCTTAATGTCTTTCCGTTGACCCTTCCTCCCCTTCGTAACCGCCGGGAGGACATTCCGCTGCTCGTCCGCTATTTTGCGCAGAAGTTGGCCCGCCGGATGGACAAATATATCGAGACGATCCCCGCTGAGGCGATGGCCGCGCTTTCAGCATATCATTGGCCCGGCAACATCCGAGAGCTGGAGAACTTGATCGAGCGAGCTGTGATTCTTACTCAGGGTGCCGATCTTTGTGTGCCCCTCGCGGAGCTGACGGTAGCCGGGCCCATCGAGACCCAGCCCGCCACCAGCTTGCAAGTTGCCGAGCGGGATCACGTCAGGCGAGCTCTTGAGGCTGCCAAATGGGTCATTGGTGGTTCTGCCGGTGCTGCTGCTCGATTGGGCATGAAACGCACGACCCTTCAGTCAAAGATGAAGAAACTCGGTATCTCCCGTCCTTCCTAATCCATCGCACATTTCCTGGCGGAGCGCCTCTCGCGAGCGGCTTCCTCAGAGATGGCCAGCAATGGAGCCTTGCACCCCGACGGCGCCGACCATTCGGCACTGTGCCGTCCCCTCGGCAGATCATCGTTGGCATTTCCCCTTTTCCCTCATATTGATTTTTCGGTGAGGGCGACAAATTGTCATGGAATGTCAGTGGTATCGGTGGTTTATGACGCTCATGAACTGTGCTGGCACGCGAGTTGATGTGTCGAGTCTACAAGCGGTGAAAGAAGGGAGGTCGACCATGGCCAGGGCAGTGAAGTTCTCGGGGAATGATCAGAAAAAGAAAAATCCTGCGGAGGCGAGGCCACAGACTGATGAGGCCCGGTGCTGGCGGTGCAGAGGTCTGATGGTCGTCGAAGAATGCTTCGAATTTGCCGGTGATGGCGGTCATGTTGATTGCGTGACGCAACGTTGCGTGCAGTGCGGTGAGGTTATCGACCCGGTCATTCTGCAGAACCGTCGGTTGCAGACGGGAAAGTGTGTGGACCGGGTCTGAACTGAGCAGCGACATTGGAGTGGTATGGCAGAGACATGGGGAAGGATGCTGGCGAGTGTTTCTGATGAGGGACTCCAGCAAGGGAGAAATGACGAAATGACGTCTTCAAGTCGTTACTTGGCATCATGGGAGGGGTTTTGGGGTTCGTTGAGCGGTGCTCCTGATGAAGTCTTGTGGGATGCCGATCCCGCTCATGCGGCCGAACAGGACTTGGCGTTGTTCCGGGACTATGCCGACCCTCAGCTTCCACTAATTGATCTTGGGTGCGGTAGCGGAACCCAAACCAGGTTTCTGGCAAACCATTTCGCCGAGGTGATAGGCACCGACATTGCGCCTGCCGCCGTTGAGATCGCGCGAACGAAGAACGCCGTCCCTAATGCTTCGTACCGGGTGCTCGATGTTCTGAGTCCGTATGATGCGGGCGTTCTTCATGAGGAGATAGGCGATGCGAATGTGTATATGCGGGGGGTGTTGCATCAACTGTCCCCGTCCGATCATGCGATGGCGATACAGAGTATCGAGCGGCTGCTTGGAGCAAGAGGCGTCTTGTATCTTGTCGAACTGTCGTCGGAGGCGGAGCCCTTCTTTGCCCGGCTGATCGAGCAGTATGGACCGCCTCCTGGCCTTGCGCGGGTGTTTCAGCATCACATCACTCCCGGTATGCTACAGGAGGAGCATCTCACTTCGTTATTCCCTCCTGATCGCTTTTTTCTCATGAAAACCGGGCCGAGTCACGTCAGCACCGTGCACAGACTTCCAACGGGCGAGGTCGTAAAAGTTCCGGCATTCTATGCCGTCATGCGGAGGAGATGAGCTTTGTGAGAATCTTTACCAGGCTGGAGAATGTTGGAGGGGAAATGAGAAAGGAGAGTGCGGCAATGTCTGATCCACTCAGTGTGATCACGCAACTCGTCACCGCGATGAATGTTCAGGACCTGGAGTCAGCTATGACCTTGTTTGAGCCGGGTGCGTCCTTCGTGATTAAACCTGGGGTCGTAGTAAGCGGGACCGGCGGTATTCGACAGGCTTTGGAGGGGTTCATGGCGCTGAAGCCGACGCTCACCATTGAAACTCAACAGCTGGTACAAGCAGGTGATGTGGCACAGTACTGCGCCCGATGGAGTCTGAAGGGGATTGACCCCACGGGAACTCACGTGCAGCTTGGCGGCCGATCATCCAGTATCTTGCGGCAGCAGCCCGATGGGCGGTGGCTCTTCGTGGTCGACAACCCCTGGGGAACGGACATCGTCGCGGAGCGGGGTTGCGGGAGTGGAGGGAGTCGGGATTGCTAAGGATTACTGAACAGAGCGGTGCAGCAAATGACTTCATCTCTCTCATCCTGGAGGGGCGTTTGGCGGGCCCATGGGTGGAGGAACTGAATGCTTTGTGGCACCAATTGACAGTGAGTCAACGGGGGAATGTCCTCATTGATTTGTCCGGTGTCACGTTCATCGACGCTACGGGAAAAACGCTGTTAGACAGGCTGTGGCGGCAAGGGGCCAGACTTCGCGCCACGGGGTGCTTGACTCGGTGCATTGTTGAACAGATCACAGGGGAGCATGGGGGGAACTGAAGAGATCGATTGCACCAAGAAGCGGTATTCGTGACACGATTGCGCGACAGGTGAATGGAGCAACGGGAGAGGAATGGGAGAGCAAGAACAGAGAAGTCAGGGGCCGATCACGCGGTTTTTGGCCGAGGACCATCGACGGCTTGACGGGCTGTTGCAGTCGGCGGTCGCGGACATCGATCAGGTGGATCACGCCGCCTACGACCGATTTCGCGCAGGTCTTTTGCGACACATCGGAATGGAAGAGAAGATCCTCCTGCCGGCCGCTCAGCGATGGCACGGCGGAAAGCCGCTTCCCGTGGCTGCCAAACTCCGACTTGATCATGGAGCCATCGCCTGTCTGCTCATGCCGACGCCCACGGCCGCCATCATCGCAATGCTTCGCGGGATTCTCGCAGACCATAACGAATTGGAAGAGGGCCTGGATGGTTTATATGAAACGTGTGACGTGCTGGCGGCGGCGGAGACAGAACCGATCGTGGCTCGTCTTGAAGCGGCCCCGGAAGTCCAAGTGATGCCCTATTCCGATACGACGACGGTGATAAACACCGTATGTCGGGCTGTGGAAAGGGCCGGGTATCACTTCAAAAAATGACCAATATGGCCGGGGTGCCGATGGTTGTTCTTCTGGTAGCGATAGTGGAGAATGGGAAAGGTAAAGAGTTAAACTGTCTCACTGTTTTCTTTGGTCAAATGATGGGCCGGCATTGATGGTATTCCCTGTGCATATCTTTATTTCGCTGGGCGCGATCTTTTTGGTTTTTGGAGTCGGCTGCAAGCAGGAAGCCGGATCGATGCCGGCACAGGAGGTGCCGCAGGTCGAGGTGATCACCGTCTCGACGGAGCCTGTTCCTGACGAACCGGAGTTCATTGGCCAAGCGGAGTCGTCGCGGCCGGTTGAAATCCGCCCGCAAGTCACCGGCATCCTCAAGGCGTTGTTGTATCGTGAAGGCCGCGATGTCAAGAAGGGCGATCGGCTGTATCAGATCGATCCGGTTCCCTTCCAGGCCGCCGTGGCCGGTGCGAAAGCCAAAATCGCTCAAGCGGAGGCGAGACTGGTACAGGCCACGCACGATTTGGCCCGCGTGAAGCCGCTGCTTGCGGAGCAGGCTGTCAGCCAGAAAGATGTCGATGATGCGATCGCTCAGGACCTGGCTGCAAGGGCGCTCCTCCAGGCCGCGAAAGCAGAATTGGTCAAGGCCCAGTTCGATCTTGACAATACGCTGATTACGGCTCCCATCGACGGACTCATCGAGCGGAGTCGCTATTATGAAGGCCGGCTCGTCTCGGCGCAGACGGATCTCCTGACCGTCATCCATCAGGTCGATCCGATGTACGTCGTCGTCAGTGTCCCGGAGACGTTCATACTCAGGCGCCGGAGGGATATCGAGGCCAAGCGCATTCAGTATCCCGGCGACTATGCGATGCGCGGCGCCCTCACGTTGATGGATGGTACTCTGTATCCTCATGAGGGCGTGCTGGATCTGTTGGAGCCCGGTTTGAGGACGGAAACGGGCGGGCGAGAAATCCGGATCACATTCCCCAATCCCAACCGGACGTTATTGCCGAGACAGTTCGTGAAAGTCCGCTTTAAAGGGGCTGTGAAGCCTGAAGCCGTGCTCGTCCCTCAACGGGCGGTGCTCCAGAGTCCTACCGGTCCATTCGTCTTTATCGTCAATGATGAGGAAAAGATCGAGATGCGCAATGTGATGGCATCGGACTGGAAAGGGACGCAGTGGCTCATCGACGAGGGATTGCAAGCCGGCGATCGCGTCGTGGTCAACGGCCTCATGAAAATCGGACCCGGTGCGCCGGTGAAGGCCGTGCCGATTGATCCGACGACTACTCAACCTCCCCCCCCTCCCACCTCCGAGCAGGGTTAGCACGTGATCTCGCACACGTTCATCGACCGGCCGATCATGGCCTCGGTGGTCTCCATCATCATCGTGGTGATGGGGCTGTTGGCCTTGCAGTTCCTGCCGATTGCCCAGTTCCCCGAGATTACCCCGCCGGTGGTTCAGATCGACGCTGATTATCCCGGTGCGAGCGCGGAAGTCGCAGCCGAGGCGGTGGCGCGTCCGATCGAGGTCACACTCCCCGGCGTCGATAACCTCCTCTATTTCGAGTCGACCAGCAGCAATGACGGGCATGTGTCGATCAAGCTCACCTTCGAGATCGGAACGGATCCGGACATTGCGCAGGTGCAGACACAAAATCGCGAGAAACTCGCCGAACCGCAGCTCCCGCCCGAAGTGGTCCGGCAGGGAATTTCCGTCAAGAAGCTGTCGCCCGATCTGGTGGTCGTCATTGCGCTCAAGTCCACGGATCCGAGGCACGATGCCGTGTTTCTGTCGAATTATGCGACTCTCCGTCTGGTCGACGATTTGAAACGGGTCAAGGGGGTCGGCGATGCCCTCGTATTCGGGCAGCAGAATTACAGTATGCGGATCATCCTCAATCCGCTGCTCATGGCCAGACTGGAGCTCACGCCGAGCGACATCATTGGCATCATCCGTGAGCAGAATCGCGATTATCCGGCCGGGACCATCGGACGGGAACCGGCGCCGAGAGGCACCGAGCTGACGATCCCGATCATTACGAAAGGCCGTCTCACGGAAGTAAAGGACTTCGAGGAAATGATCGTGCGCGCCCTGCCAGACGGTTCTACTGTTCGGCTCAAGGACGTGGCGCGAATCGAGCTGGGAGCCCAATCGTACTCGCTTGAAGGACGCTGGAACAGCAAACCCACGACCTTCATCCTGACGTTTCTGGATCCGGGGGCGAATGCTCTCGATACTGTGCGCCGCACACGCGAGCAGATGGATGAGCTGGCCAAACATTTCCCCCCTGGCGTCTCTTACGATACCCCCTACGACACGACCCGCTTTATTGAGATTTCGATTAGAGAGGTGGTCAAGACCCTGGCAGAAGCGATGCTCCTCGTGGTCCTCGTCGTGTANNATTGGTATCGTCGTAGATGATGCGATCGTGGTCGTGGAAAACGTCGAGCGTCATATGCGGGAGGATCGGCTTTCGCCCAAACAAGCGGCAAAACGCGCGATGAGCGAAGTGACCGCGCCGATTATCGCGATTGTGCTGGTGCTGGTTTCCGTCTTTGTGCCTGTCGGGTTCATCGGAGGAGTGACCGGAGCGCTGTACAAGGAGTTCGCCGCGACCATTGCCATCTCGGTCACCGTCTCGGGGTTTGTGGCCTTGACGCTGAGTCCGGCCCTGTGTGCGCTGGTGCTGACTCCTCAACATGAAACGAGAGGCTGGTTCTGGGGTGTGTTTGATCGGGCATTCGGTCGAACGCAGCGGGGGTACACCTGGTCCGTCGGTAAGCTTGTGGTGAGGCCGGTCCTGGTGATGCTGGCGTTCTGCGGTCTTCTTGTGTTGTGTGCGGGGATGTTTCAGCGGCTCCCCCAGAGTTTCCTGCCGGAGGAGGATCAAGGCTACTTTATCGTGGTGGCTCAACTGCCCGATGGCGCGTCGAAGCAACGTACCGACGCGGTTCTTGAAAGGATCGAAGGGTTCTTTCAGGCTATTCCCGCCGTACACTCGACCGATTCGTTGTCCGGTCAGAACTTCGTGTTCGGCACCAGGGGGCCCAATGCGGCGACTATGTTCGTTCCGCTGGTGCTGTGGGACGAACGAAAAGACCCGCAGTATCATGCGAAGGCACTCGTGGGGGCGGCCTACGGCGAGTTTGAGAAGATTCCTGAGGCGTTGCTCCTGGCCTTCAATCCACCGCCGATTCGCGGCGTAGGTGTGGTCGGAGGATTCTCGGCGCAGTTGCAGGATCCGGGCGGAGGCGACTTCACGAAATTTGCGGCCGTCGCACAGCAATTTGTGGAACGGGCGCAGAAAGAGGAGGCCATCGGTCGGGTGGGGACAAATTTTCGTGTGTCGTCGCCACGGCTGTTTGCCCACGTCAATCGGGAACGGGCGAAGGCGCTGGGTATTCCGATCTCCGATATCTTCGATACGCTCCAGGCGTACTTCGGCAATTTCTACATCAACGACTTTGTGAAGTTCGGCCGTGTCTATCATGTCCAGACGGAGGCGGATCAGGAATACCGGTCCACTCCCCAGGACCTATCCAAGATCTACGTGCGCGCCAAGAATGCGCGGGGTACCTACATGGTCCCTCTCGATACCGTGGTCACGACAGAATTCAAGAGCGGCCCAGACCCGGTGAACCACTTCAACGGCTACAACACCGCCCTGGTGTTGGGAGCCGCCGCGCCGGGCTACAGTTCCGGACAAGCGCTCGACGCGTTGGACCGGGTGGCCAAAGAGGTCCTGGCCCCACAGGGCTACGCCATTGATTGGAGCAATATCTCGTTTCAGGAACGCCGGGTCGGAGGACAATCCGGCCAGGTCTTCGTGATCGGACTCTTGATGGTCTTTCTTGTCCTGGCGGCGCAGTTCGAAAGCTGGGTCGTCCCCTTTGCGGTCATTCTGGCTGTGCCATTTGCCATCTTCGGAGCGCTGACGGCGGTCTGGCTCCGAGGATTCGAGAACGACATCTACTTCCAGATCGGCTTGGTAACGTTGATCGGACTCTCGGCGAAGAATGCGATCCTGATCGTCGAGTTCGCCAATACCAGATACGAAGCAGGGCGCCCCTTGATCGAAGCGGCGGTCGAGGCAGCCCGGTTGCGGTTCAGACCGATCATCATGACCTCGATGGCCTTCATCTTCGGTATGTTCCCGTTGGTGATTGCGTCGGGAGCCGGCGCAGCCAGCCGTCAATCGATCGGGACCGGGGTCCTCGGCGGGATGCTGGCTGCCACGTTCTTGGCGATCTTCTTCGTGCCGCTGTTTTTTGTGCTGCTAAGAACACTGACGAAGCGCTGGACTCAGCCGGTGGCATCCGCGAGCCGGCCGGAGGCGCACCGCCTTTCGGCAGAGGATGAACCATAGCCGTGCGTACCGTACTGGTCATCGGAATCTCGTTGCTTCTTCTGTCCTGCACCATGGGGCCGGACTACAAACGTCCCAAGATGGAAGGGGATGACCGCTTCCGGATGGCAGAAGGGTCCGCAGACCTTCCGTCTCTTGCGAATGTGCCTTGGTGGGATCTTTTGCGCGATGAGGAGTTGCAGCAGCTCATCCGGTTGGCTCTCGCGGAAAACAAAGATCTTCACCGCGCCGTTGCCGCCGTCGAAGAGTTTCGGGCGAGAGCGCTGATCGCCAGGTCGGACTATCTGCCTCAAGTGACGGTTGTCACGAGTTTGCCGGCCGGCCGCAAAGCGAACTTCTTATTTCCGGGATTTGCCAGCCCGTTCAATTATTACTTGATGGGCAATCTGGCTTGGGAGATCGATCTGTGGGGCCGTGTCAGGCGGTCCAATGAGGCGGCTCGGGCCGACTTGCTGTCGAAGGAAGAGAATCGCCGCGCGGTGACGATTCAGCTGGTCAGCGCGGTGGGTGAGGCCTATTTCAATCTCCTGCAGTTGGATGCGCAGCTCGACATCGCACGGCGCACGTTGCAGTCTTGGGAAGAGTCCGCCCGGATTGCGCAGGCTCGCCTGAAACAAGGATTGAGTTCCAGGCTGGATCTGGATCAGTTCGAATCCGAACGTGCCAATGCCGCCGCCCGTCTCGCTGAATTGGAACGGCAGATGGTGCAGGTGGAGAATCACTTGAGTGTGCTCGTGGGACGTCAGCCGTTCGCCATCCCTCGGGGGAAAGGGTTGCAGGACCAACTCATGCCGCCTGATGTGCCTGCCGGCTTACCATCCGAGTTGTTACAGCGGCGGCCCGATTTGCTGGAGGCGGAACGGCAATTGGCGGCGGCGACCGCCCGTATCGGGGTGGCCAAGGCCGAGCGTTTCCCGAAAATCACCTTGACCGGACTGCTCGGTGTCGCGCATCCAGAATTGTCCCTTCTTTTTACCGATGCCTCCTCTTTTGGTGTAGCCGGAGCCGCCTTGGCCGGTCCCATACTGAACAGCCAAGTGCTCGGATTTCAGCAGGAAGCGGCGGAAGCTCAAAGTAAACAAGCCTTGGCGCAATACGAGCAAGCGGTGTTGACGGCTTTTCGCGAGGTCGAAGATTCGCTGGTCGCGGTTCGCACGGCGCGAACGCAAAACGAAGCTCAACAACAGCAAGTGACGGCGCTCCAATCGGCGTTGAAGCTGGCTGAGCTCCGGTACAAAGGAGGGCTAGCCAATTATCTCGAAGTGCTTGTCGCGAGGCGCAGTTTATTCGAAGCTGAGCTTGGAATGACTGCGACTCGCCGACTGCATCTGGCGTCGGTGGTGCAGCTGTACAAAGCGCTCGGCGGAGGTTGGTCGCCGGAGACGGTGTCGGCCGAACAGAAAAGGTAGGACTTCATGGAAAAACGGGCGCCGGTACAATTCCCGATACATGATTTACTCGCCCGTCGCTGGAGTCCTCGCGCCTTTGCCGAACGGCCAATTGAAGCTGACAAAGTGCGGAGCCTATTCGAGGCTGCCCGCTGGGCGCCTTCGTCGAATAATGAACAGCCGTGGCGGTTCATTGTAGCAAGCAGAGACGATGAGCCTCAATGGAACAGGCTGCTGGCCTGTCTGTTGGAAGGCAACCGAAAATGGGTTTTCCGCGCGCCCGTCTTGATTCTCTCCGTGGCCAGCCTGAAATTTGCGGATGACCTCAAACCAAACCGGCATGCGATGCATGACACCGGTATGGCAGTCGAGAATCTCGTGCTGCAGGCGGCGGCGCTCGGACTCGTCGCGCATCAGATGGCCGGTTTCGACGTGGAAAAGGCGCGCGCCGATCTCAAAATCCCCGACGGGTATGAGCCTGTTGCGATGATCGCCATCGGTTACCCTGGTGATCCGAACATCCTACCGGACCGTCTCAAGCAGCGTGAATTGGGTCCACGCGAACGGAACAAGGCCTCGGCATTCGTGTTTTCCGGAGAATGGGGCCAGTCCTCGCCGTTTCTTTCTTGAAATGATACAGACAGATCGATCGTCGGCCCGACGTCTTAGGTGCGTCAATCCCGTGGAGCGCTGATTGATCTGCGCGATTGGTTTATGTACGCTCTTGCCCAGGCGCCGACGATCGATGAGTCCTGCGTGCCGCATGGCTTCCGCATCGCCTACGGGCTTAGGAACATGCCGACGCCGATGCCGATGTTGCGGTCTCTTGAAAGAGGAAATCTTATCGCTGGGCGCAGCCTGGTATCTTCTGTGCGTTGTCGATCGGGCACAGCAGGAAGCAAAGGTGTTGTCATGGCCGATCGGAACAAGCGGCTCAATTCGAACGTGGCTGGCAATTTCTTCGTCGACGCGACCTGTATCAACTGCGATACCTGTCGGCAGTTGGCGCCACACAGTTTTGAAGAAGTGGGAGAGTTTTCCGCCGTCACATACCAACCAGACAACGAAGAACAGATACATCAAGCCTATCAAGCGCTGCTTGCCTGTCCGACCGGGTCCATCGGTACCGAACGCAGTGACAAGCCGTCGCTGCACACGGCTATGGCGAGTTTCCCGATCTACCTCGAGGATCACGTGTACTATTGTGGGTATAACTCGGAGAAATCGTTCGGGGCGAATAGCTTCTTCGTTCGCCATCCGCACGGCAACTGGCTGATCGATTCGCCACGCTATCTCAAGCGTCTGATCGATGTGTTTGAGGAGATCGGCGGCATCGCGTTCATTTTTCTCACGCACGAAGACGACGTTGCTGATGCGGAAGGGTATGCCAGGCATTTTGGAGCGAAACGGATTATTCATGCCGGCGATGCCGTGGCGGTTCCCGACGCTGAATGGATCGTGGACGGCGCAGGTGGCATCCCTCTCGTTGACGGTTTTCTGGCGCTCCCGGTCCCAGGTCATACCGCGGGCAGCATGGCATTGCTCTATAATGAGAAGTTTCTTTTCACCGGAGATCACCTGTGGTGGAATCCGCAGGCGCAAGTACTGGAAGCTCCTCAACAGCGGGTGTGGGAGACGAAGGTGCTGACGGCGTCGATCGAGAAATTGCTGGCTTATCGATTCGAGTGGGTCTTGGCTGGCCATGGGGGACGTATCAAGTTGTCAGGAGACGCGATGCAGAGGCAAATCAAAGATCTCCTTGACCGCCGTAGTGGTCTTTCGTCGGGCGTTCGATCGATAAGAGGGGCATGAACGTTTACTGGGAGGACAGAGGACATGGGTTCATTGAGCGGGAAGGTTGCGATTGTGACCGGGGCTTCGAACGGAATCGGCCGGGCGATTGCGGAGCGGTTCGCCGAGAGTGGGGCCATCGTCGTGGTGAATCATTCTAAGAGTCCAGAAAAGGCGCAGCAGGTGGTGATCGGCATTCAAGCCAGAGGCGGGAAGGCGCTGGCCTCCCAAGCAGATATGAGCAGTGTGTCGGAGGCGCGGCGTCTGGTTCGTGATACGGTTGCGCAGTTCGGTCGGCTGGATATTCTTGTCAACAATGCCGGCAAGTTCATGCCGAAACCGCTGGTGGAAACGACGGAGGAGGATTTCGATCAGGTCATGTCGCTGAACGCCAAAGGCCCCTATTTTGCGATGCAGGAAGCGGCGCAGGTGCTGAAGGATGGGGGGCGCATCGTCAACATCTCGACCGACGGAACCCATTTGAGTTTTCCGGGAGCGACGGCCTATCTCGGCAGCAAAGCTGCGCTGGAACAGTATACGAAAGGGTTGGCCCAAGAACTGGCTCCACGCGCCATTACGGTCAATACGGTGTCGCCCGGGTACACGGAAACCGGTATGATGACGGAACACTATCGGCAAATCGGCATTGAACTCTGTCCCCTCAAGCGGCTCGGCCTTCCCAAAGACATTGCCGATGTGGTGGCGTTCATCGTGAGCGAAGAAGCGCGTTGGCTGACGGGACAGAACATTCATGCCGGCGGCGGCATTGTCATGTAACGCAAGTCAATCCACTCCGTATTCTTACGACGACGCTGCTGCCTCGTGATGAAGCCATTATACAACTGGGTCGATCAGAACATCCTCTCGCTCGGTCGGGAGATGCGGCTGTCGTATCTCCCGCCACTCATGGTTTATGTGGCTTATGGGATCTCCGGCCTCACCGGCATCGTCGGGGCGTTTTTCGTCAAGGACTATCTCGGCCTCTCCGCCTCGTTTCTGGCTGCGCTCGGGTTCTGGGCCGGTATCCCCTGGGCGCTCAAGATGCCCATCGGCCATGCCGTCGATCTCCTCTGGCGTTGGAAAAGTTGGTTGGTCGGTGTGGGCGCGGTGTTGCTCGCGATGAGCCTCGGGATCATGGCCGCGCTGATCGGCGATCGTGAGGCGATGACAGCGGTTTTGCCTGCGGAGGTGTGGTATGTGCTGAGCGTGTTGCTGGCGCCGATCGGGTACGTCATCCAGGACGCCGTGGCGGATGCCATGACGGTCGAGGCCGTTCCGCGTGTGAACGACCAGGGAGTGCCGTTCGACGACCGGCAGCGGAAACTGATGCATACAACGATGCAAACGCTCGGACGTGTGGCGATCGTCAGTGGCGGCATCATCGTGGCGTTGATCAACGTCTATGTCTTCACCGGCATAGACGGGCTGCCCCAAACAGACCTCGTGAAGATCTATCAACGGATCTATCTCCTGGCGCTCGTCATCCCCTTCGTCTCCGTGCTGGGCCTTGGGCTGGCTTGGGTGCTCCGGCGGCGCCATCGGGAGATGCTCATCCGACAAGGGTTTACACGAGAACAGGCCACGCAAATGGTCGAGGTGCGGGGGGAAACCGAAGAAGGAACGCAGCCCAACTGGTGGATTCTCGGAGGGAGCCTGCTGTTTGCAATCTTTACGGTGACGATCGGCTTGGGCGGCTTTCCCTATCGCGAAGAGATTGTCTTTGCCGGGTCCATGGGGATTGTGTTGTTTTTGATGGCGAAATTGGTCAGGGAATTGGAACCAGAGAAACGATTCACACTTGTTGGAACAGCCATTGTCGTGTTCATGTTTCGTGCAATCCCAGGGACCGGTCCAGGAACCACCTGGTGGATGATCGATCAATTGAAATTCGACCAGCAGTTTCTCTCCATCCTGTCGTTGATCGGGAGTACCTTGACGTTGGCCGGCATGTTCGTCTTTCGGCGGTTTATGGCGGAACGGTCGATCGCCTATGTCGTGGGGTTTCTCACCGTCATCGGGACGATTCTCGCGGTGCCGATCGTGAGCATGTACTATGGTTTGCACGAGTGGACGGCACGCATGACCGGCGGAATCGTCGATGCGCGCTTCATCGCCTTGATCGATACGGCGCTGGAGTCACCGCTCGGCCAGATTTCGATGATACCCATGCTGGCTTGGATTGCCAGCTCAGCGCCCGCCAATTTGAAAGCCACCTTCTTCGCCGTGATGGCGTCGTTCACCAACCTGGCGTTATCCTTGAGCCAACTCGGCACGAAGTATCTGAACGAGATCTTCGTCGTCACCCGCGAAGTCCGTGACCAAGCCTCCGGTGCCATCCAAACGCCGGCCGACTACAGCCAGTTGGGCCCACTCCTTATCGCCCAATTGTTGCTGGGCTTGACCCTGCCTTTTCTTGCGATCACGTTTGCGAAGGTCTCTCGGTTTAAGAGCGCCTGAGAGCCCGAGCAATCTCTGGCATCCCCTTGACCTATGCGGTATGATGAACGCGTGAAAGGTGAAACGTGAGAGGTGAAAGGAAAGGGTGAATCCTTTCAGGGTTTGAACCCTCTCACGTTTTGCGTCTCACGTTTCACGATCTTGAAGAAAGGGGGCGACCGGTTTCGACGGGGATACTGANNGACGTCGTTCCATCTGAGGCCCGCGGGGGTGGAATGGCGCGATGCAGCGGGCTGGTCCAAAGTCGGTGCTCAGCGGCTGAGGACGAGAACGTTCTGGGCTAGCGGCTGTTCTAAGCCTGCCGGTGGGCGTGGATGGCTGCGAAACTCAAATTATCGGCTACACATGTAGACGCAGTGCACTGACGATCTTCGGACCCGGGTTCAACTCCCGGCGCCTCCACCAAACCTCGTTTTCGCGTACCGGCGGCTCATTAGGCGTAGCCTCTCTTCATTGACGCCGCCGGATAAACGCTTCCAGTGTTTCTAAGTCTCATGCCTCGCTTGCGCGACCCGGCGCTCAAAATGCGCGTGGGGATACGTGACTTGGCCCAGTGAATCCAATCACACTCAAGGAGCTAATCTGGTTTTCCTTCTCGGATCCCTTCTCCTGGCATAGAGTAGAGTCCGTCATGGTCGAAGCAAGGGGGGAGTTTCATGATAGAACTGCTCTTTGCCGGTGCCCTGGGGCTGCTCCTTTGGGCAATTGCGTCCAAACATGCGCTCCTCAGGACCCTTGCACGCGTCCTTACGGGACTGGTGGCGCTTGCCTCGGGTATTGCGATGGGGCTGCTCTTTTTGGTCGGTCAAAAGGCCCATTGGACCAGCGACGGCCCAGGGATGTTGCTGGTCATGGGTGGAATGCTGTTTTGCGCCATTTTTGTGGTGATCTTCGGCGGCTTATTCCTGAAATCCTTCAGTAGTTCGTAAGAAGGTGATAGTTTCCTGGGGTACTACGCAAACAGCAACGGGAATGCGTTGCCGATGCTCTTCTTACTCAGGCTGCCACGGCGTCTGCTCTCTGCCGATAAGCAGATCATAGGGGGCGAAATCATCGGTCAATTCAAACCCCGCCGGCCACGGTTCCGTTCGCCGAGTGCTCAGCAACGCGATTGCTTCGATCGGCAATTGGCGACTCATGGCCATCTCGCTGACTTTCGTCACGACATCGTCCGCCGACCCGGTTTCAATCGGGCGACCTCCGAAAAAGATCAGGTTTCTGGCGAGGCTCATGTTGGTCTTCCACGGCCCTTCGACGGCAAAGGTTTGGAGGACCGGGAAGGTGCGTTTCATGGTTTGCACCACCGCTGCCGCCCGGGCGAGATCTCCTTCCTTGCCGGAAGACGCCAGGTTCACCGCGACGACCCCATCAGGGTTCAAATGTTGACGCACCAGCGAGAAAAACTCCACGGTTGTCAGATGAAAAGGGATCATGTCCCGAGCAAACGCATCGATCCACATGACGTCGTACGTGTGATCTGTTCCATTGAGGAAGGCGCGCCCATCTTTGACTGAGACATAGTGGTTGGCGGGAGGATGATAGTCGAAGTAGTCTTCCGCCATGCGCACGACGGCCGGGTCGAACTCCACGACGTCCAACTCCAGCTCGGGCCAATGGCGCGCGAGCCACTTTGCCAGCGAGCCGCCGCCATGGCCGAGAATGAGCCCACGTTTTGGTTCAGGCGTCAGTGCCAGCGACGACACCATCAACTGGCTGTAGGGAAGAAAAAGTGCGACAGGGTCGGCCTTCCACATCGTGGCGTGGAAGGTTCGGTCCAAAATCAGGTACCGAAAAAACTGATCGTCACGAATTCGGACCTGTTGATAGGGACTGTCTTCTTGATAGATCGGTTGGTTCAAGCGTTGGAGTGGATACAGCGCCAGTATGCCGATCAGAAGGGAGCTTCCCAGAGCGATCAGCCGAACCGATGAACGGGTCGTTGATCCTTTGAAGAGCCACAGGAGACCAAGTCCGATCTGGATAGCGCCCAGCCATGCGACCAGCGACTGACTGCCGATCCATGAGAGGAGAAAAAACGCGGTCCCCCATGTGCCGGCCAGACTGCCGACCGTCGAGAGCGCGATCATACGTCCGGTGTGGAATCCCACATGCGACATATCTCCTACCGCCAGTCGCAACATCGCCGGCAGCACACCGCTTAATCCGAACGCGGGAGGCGCAAGGAGCGCAGTGGCCGCGAGGCACGGGCCCCATCGTGGATCCTGTATGACCTTTTCAATCTCAAAGAGAACCGGCTGGTTTCCCCAGGCCACCAGAAAGGTCCAGCCGCCTGAAAAGAGCAACAGGGCGGCTAAGACGGGCCCGCCGGCATAACGATCGGAGATCCAACCGCCGAAGGCATACCCGCTGCTCATGGCGGCCAGGATCACGCCGATCAACGCCCCCCAGACATACAGTGAATTCCCGAACACGGGCGCGAGGAGGCGGCTCCCGACAATTTCCAACGCCATCACCACTGCGCCCGTGACAAGCGCGGTGAAGAGCAGAAATCCGCGAGAAATATGTGTGACGTCACGAGTCATCGGCTGCGCAATCGAGAGAAACCGGCCCACAAACAAGTGCCGGTCATGAATCTATCAAAAGGTCGCATGAGCGTAATCGTAGGATCGCAAGAGCGCCGGATTGTACTCAACGGCTTTTCATGGAGTCAACGCAACAACGGGGATCTTCTTCGAAGAGGCGACCGGACAGGACAATTTATTGCCTGGATCGGTACCCATTGCTATAGTACGCTGTGATCTAGGCAACGGGAGAGGTGGATGTATGCACATCAGCGTGATCGGAACCGGTTATGTCGGACTTGTGACGGGTGCCTGTTTCGCCGAATTCGGTGTGAGCGTGACCTGTATGGACAATGACGCGGGAAGAATCGAAAAACTCGAAAAGGGCGAGGTCCCATTCTATGAACCGGGTATTACGGAGCTGGTCGCCAAGGGTGTCAGAGAAGGCCGGTTGAGCTTTACCACGGATATTGCCAAAGCCGTTGACAAGGCCCTGGTGATCTTTATTGCCGTCGGGACACCACCCCGCGGCGACGGGTCTGCTGATTTATCGTATGTCGAGGAAGTGGGCAAGGGGATCGCCCGCAACATGACCGGCTATAAAGTCATCGTCACCAAAGCGACGGTGCCGGTGGGGACTGGAGCAAAGCTTCGCGAGGTGATCAAGAACACGCAAGCGAGTGCGCATCGCTTCGACATCGTCTCAAACCCGGAATTTCTGCGCGAAGGCTCTGCGATCGAGGACTTCATGCGGCCGAATCGTGTTGTTCTCGGCGCAGACAGCGAACAAGCCATCGCGATCATGAAGGATCTCTATCGGCCGCTGTATCTTATCGAGACACCGATCGTGGTGACCGACGTCTCAACGGCGGAATTGATCAAGTATGCGTCGAACGCTTTTCTGGCAACGAAAATTTCCTTCATCAACGAAATGGCAAACCTGTGCGAGCAGGTCGGGGCAAATGTCCAGCTTGTGGCGAAAGGGATGGGGTTGGACAACCGGATCGGCTCGAAATTCCTGCACGCGGGGCCTGGATTCGGCGGTTCCTGTTTCCCCAAGGACTTGGCTGCGCTCATTCAAACGGGCGAGCGCCATGGTGCGCCCATGCAGATCGCTCTCGCTGCGTCGCGAGTGAACAAAGCTCAGCTGAGTAAAATGGTTGCGAAAATCCGCGAGGCCGTCGGAGGGCTCGAAGGGAAAACCTTGGGGATGCTGGGGCTCTCGTTCAAGCCCAATACCAACGATCTTCGGGAAGCGCCGGCGCTGGCAATTGGAAAGGAACTCTTGGCGGAAGGGGTGGCCATNNGCCGAAGGTGCGGATGCCTTGATCATCATGACCGAGTGGAATCAGTTCCGCAGCCTGGATTTTGAACGCCTGAAGGCCGTGATGAGCCATCCGGTGTTGCTCGACCTGCGAAACATCTATGATCCCGAACGGGTCGCCACGGCCGGGTTCAAACATATCTCGGTAGGACGTTGCACGCAGGATCCGAGGCCTGGTTCTTGAGCGAGTATATTTATGCCAATCGAGGCAACTCGGTCTTGGGGTCGCTTTTCATTTTGGGTTTGTACCCCATCCGATCCAAGACTTTCAGAATCCTGGTCTTCAATCGATCGTCCGCATCCGTCAACGCCGTTGCAAGTGGTTCCACGGCCGGCTTGCCGATCTTTCGAAGGATCTCGGTAGCCGCCTGACGGATTTCATCCTCCTCCGACACCAGCAGCGGAATGATCGAGGGCACGGAGACACCGCCGAGTTTGATCAAAGAGTCATAAGCACGCTGCCGCACGTCACCGACGTCGTCTGTCAGCGCACCCACCAGCGGATCGACGGCCCGCTGATCTTTGAGCTCGCCTAGGACTTCAGCGGCATACTT
>DKBD01000223.1:19714-37385 GCA_002451055.1 Nitrospira sp. UBA6909
CCACCACCCGTTCGGTGACGAGGTTGAATCCGTCTTTCTTTTCTCCGCCTTTGGGAGCGATGTGAATTAATTTCATCGGTGCTTCGTCTGGCATGTCCCTGTCCTTTGTTTAGTTTTCATTCGATCATTACGCACTCGGCTTCCAACCGAAGCTGGCTAATACAGCTTCGACGGTTTCCTGCACCATCGTGTTCTCATCTTCCAAGAGCGGCAGTAATGGCGTAATCGCCTCCGTTGCGTGGAGTCTGGCAAGGGATTCGGCAGCATTGCGGCGCACCAACCAGTCCTCGTCTTTCAACGAATCAATCAGGGGGGTGATGGCGCGTGAGTCTCCGATTCTTCCTAGGGCCTCCGCCGCGTGGCGGCGCACCATCCAATTAGCGCCACGGAGACCGTCGATCAACGCCTCCACCGCCCGGACATCCCCGATTTTCTTGAGGACGCGCGCGACATCCTCCCGCACGGTGCCGTCAGCAAGGGCCTCGATCAATCCGGGAACCGCACGGGAATCGCCTATTCGCTCCAATGCCCAGACGGCCGCGGTCCGCACGGCTCCATCCTTATCTTTGAGGGCGGCCACCAACGGGTCGACCGCGCGCGGATCCCTGAACTTGCCGAGGGCCGAAGCCGCCTGCTCCCTGACCGCCCACTCGTCATCCTGCAACGCCTCCAGCATCGGCTCCACAGCCGACGGCCCGATCCGAACCATCGCACTGGTCGCAGCTTCCCGGATCACCGCGTCTTCATCGGCCATCAACCCAATCAGGCGCGGAATGGCATCGGCGCCGATCTGGCCGAGGCTGGCGATCACATGGTCCCGTAAGGCCTCGTTGTCATCGCGCAACGCCGAAATCAGCTGATCGATCCGATCGAATTCTGTGTCCTCACTCATGTTCCTATTCTTCCGTCCCTTCCTGCGCGCGGCTATCCATCCCCGACAGGGCTTCGAGTTTATCAGCGATCAGCCCTGCGTTGTAAGCCACCAATCCATCACGATCCGCCCTCAACTGATCGAACAGCTCCTTATACGGGCGCAAGGCCGCCACATCCTTGATTTTTGCCAGCGCCTCCATTGCATAGACGCGGAGCGGGCGGATCGGAATCGCCTCCAGGTACAATTGGGTCGGGCGGGCGTCCCCGATCAGCCCCAAGGCCTTGATCGACAGCTCCTTCACGCCGGTGTCTTTGTCATGCGCTAACCGGTTCATCAGCGGTTCCACGGCCCGTACATCCCCGATTTTCCCTAGCAGGTCCGCGGCCGCCTCGCGCACCAGCCAGTCGTCGTCTTCGAGGTATTCGATGAGGATCTCCACGCTGGGCCGTCCGATGCCGAGAAGCTCGATGACAGTCGACATGCGGGCCTCTTCACGCTCGCTGGCCCCCTCGACTTCGCGAAGGGCGTTCAATGCACCGTCGATCCGCTCTCGAATGGCGCCGAGCTTTTTCAAGGTCTCAACGGCGACATCGCGAACGGCCGGCTGCCCCATCGCTTCGATGAAGGCATCGACGGATCGGGGGTCCAGAAGTTGGTCGAGCATCGCAGCCGCCGCCACCTGGTTGTCCGGATCAGGATGGTTGAGCATCTCGCAGAGCGGCGCCACGGCGGTTGGAATCGCGCCTATCAGATGCGCCAAGCGCTGCTTGGCCGCTCCCTCCTGGATCCGAGGGAGCAAGGCAACCAGCGCCGCGGCCGTGTTCGTATCGAGCACCCCCGCCATCTGCTCAAGAGCCGTGGCGCCTGCCTGGCGGACGGCATCGTCTTCATGATCGAGAAGGACGACGAGCGCCACGCCCGCATGCGGATCCTTGATGCGGGCCAACATCGCGGCTGCTTCCTTTTTCAGGTCCGGTAAGCCTGAACGGAGTGCCTCGATCAGCGCCTGGACTGCGCGAGGCCCGCCGGCTACGCAAGCCGCAGTGGCCCGCATTCGCCGCCATTCCTCTTCGTGGATCAGCTCTGAAACGAGTGTTTCAATCGATTCTTTCGGCATGGCCACATTCAAACCGAACTACTGGCAACTAAAAACTTATCTTCCGTTCCTGCCCCTCCATCCCACCGACGCGAGAGTCTCCTTCACGTGATAGCGGACATTATCGTCCTGCGATTCGGTCAGCAAGGGGAGCAGCCACGGGATCGCCTTGGACCCGAATCGTGCCAGGGCTTCCGCAGCTTCCGTGCGCGTGAACGTCGACCCGAGCGCCGCCGCCAGTGTCGGGAGCGCAGACTCGTCACCGATGGCGCCCAAGGCGCGCACCGCAGCGGCCTGGGTGAGGACTTCCTCGTTCCAGCGGTCTCCACAACCAGTGACGGTCCGTTCGGCCGCCGGTAGGGTCGTTCCCCTGACCACGTCGATCAGAACCGGTACCGCCTGACGATCCCCGATGTGTCCGAGCGCTTCGANNGGCCAATGTGCGAAGCCTTGGTTCCTGTGTCATCACGGTCAATAAGCACTCGACCGACCGCGGGTCTCCAATCGTACCCAATGCGCGAACGGCATCTTCCCGAACAGCGGAATCAGCGTCGTTGAATACCGTCGAAAGCAGCGGCGCCACCGCGTCAGGAGAGGTGGTCTTTCCCAACGCCTCCACGGCATGCAGGCGTACCAGCCAATCCTCGTGGCTCAACAATTCCAGCAAGGCGGGAATCGCGGAGTCGCCGATTGCCGCCAGTGCCGAAGAGGCTTCTTCCCGGACGGCCTTCACGTTGTCCTGAAGCAGGGGGACCAGGGATCGAATCGATCCGTGGTCTTTGATGCGTCCCAGCGCCGTTGCCGCATGCATGCGGACGATCCAATCCGGGCTGTGCAAGGCCTGCATCAGTTGGTCCAGCACGCCGGTGTCTGCGATCGATGCCAGGGCTGCCGACGCCGCTTCTTGCACCGACAGTTCAGGATCGGCGAGACAGTTGCCCAATGCTCCCAAGGCCGGCTCCCCAATCGATGTCAAGGCTCCGATGGCCGCTTCCCGCACAGATCGATCCGAGTCCCGCAGGAGCGAGACCAGCGGATAGACCGCGCGCGAATCTTTGAGCTTGCCCAAGAGGATGGCGGCTTCTTGCCGTATCGCCCAATCTTCATCCTTAAGGGCGGCAATCTGTTCAACAACAGGATCATCCATTTCGGAATGTCCCTCAAATGCAGCCGATGACTCTCACACAGGATGTTGAGCCGTCGGGCTTGAGGTGAGCCAGGGAAAAGTTCGGCGCGAATTCTTTCAGTGAGCCGACGGCTGATTGCTTCTATATCGTGTCACCGGAGGGCCCGAATCGCCCGGTCTCTCCCAACGGACGATCGACTCGGAGATTGTCCGCCTGGCTGGAACTGATTTCGATTTCTTCGGCGGGGGGCGACCAACCGAGCTTCTCCAAAGTTTCCAGTACGATCAGCCGAAGCGCGTCTTGGGCGGTCAGCCGGACCGAGGCATAGGAGAGGACGCGTTCTTGTTCCGCCTCAACCTCCGAAGCCTTGGGGTCATAGAGAAAAGCGATCAGCGGCTCAATGGCCGAGTCCCCGATGACCGCGAGCGCCGCCGCCGCTTTCTCCCGCAATACCCCGTCCTTCAGCAACATGATGAGATCGGGAAGGACGCGGGGATCTCGGAACTGGCCGAGTGCCGTGGCTGCGGCTTCCTTGATGAGAGCGTCTTCGCTCACGATGCATCCGGGAGTCGGCGAACCTTCCTGTTTGATCCCTTTCCCCTTCAACGCGTCCAAGACGGCTGGGAGGGCGCGCGGGTCGCCGATCATGCCGAGAGACGCAATGGCATGTCGTTTGACGGCTCCATCCTTCATCGCATCGATCAGAGCGTCGATCGCGCGCGGGTCGCCGATCATGCCCAGCGCGATTGTGGCGTCTTCGCGCACGGCCCGATCCGGGTCTTTCAAGGCAACGATCAAGGCCTCGACGACTTTTGCGTCGCGCACCCAGGTCCGTCCGATCTGGTAATCGGTTGTCATGCCGCCCAATGCGCGGGCCGCATGACACCGTACGACAAAGTCCTTGTCTTTGAGACTGTCGATCAGAGGATCGACCGACGGTCGGCCGATATAGATCAACGCGGTGCCCGCCGTCTCACGTACGATTTTGGAGGAGTCGCGGAAGAGCTTGATTAAGGTGGGAACGGCTTTCGCATCGCCGATCTTGCCGAGCGCTTCCGCCGCCGCACTCTTGACCGCACCGTCGCGGTCCCGGCAGGCTAGGATTAAGGCATCAACGGCTGTCGCCTCCTTGATTCCGCCCGCAGCTTTGGCTGCATGCTCGCGCACGCGCCAGCGCTCGTCCTTCAAGGCACCGATCAGGCGGTCCAGTACCGTCGGTCCCATCTTTACCGCCGCTTCAACCGCTTGATTCCGAACTTCCATGATCGAATCATTGAACAGCCCTATGAGGGCTTCGACGGCCTTCGGCCCTCTTATCTTCGCCAACCCACAGCTTGCATAGGCGCGTACGGACCAGAAATCGTCGCCGCAGGCGGCGACCAGCGCATTCAACGTCGAGGGATCGCCACGTTCGGCCAGGGCTTTGGCCGCTTCTTCGCGCGTGGCGTCGTCGACGTCTTCCAGCGCTTCCAAGAGATCGTCAAGTGTTTGGGGCATGGTCCGTTCAGGGGGTCTGATCGTAGTATGCGTCCCGTTCGCCTCCGTGCGGGTACGTTCGCTTGCACCGCACGGTCAGTGTTCGGGTGCCACGTCCTTCAATGCATTGGTCGAGCGACGTGGAAAATTCGAGCACGCCGTCACGAGTCACGGAAAACGGAAAATCAAATGTAAAGCTGACGAATTTGTACTTGCCGGGCTTCAACCGCAGTTCTCGCCGCTCGGAGGTCTTCGGCGCGTCGAGGGATTCGGGGTCTGAAGCCCAGATCGACGGAGTGACTCCCGGCACCTGCCACCAAGAGGGAGGAACCAGATTGGTTGCGTCGATCGTAATCGCGTGTTCCCGAAGATGCGCGGGAGGCGGTTCGGTCGCAACTCCCGTCCCGCCAGGAATGTACGCCAATCCTGCCAGCAGTCCGCCGCAGATCAAGGGCCCGTACCGTGTCAACAACTTATGGAGCATCATTCATCTACGGCTTCTCGGCTGACAGTTTTGGAGAAGGAACCGCCTCAAAGATTTCTTCCACGGGCGTACTGTCCCACTCGGTATGGGTTTCAACTCCGAGGAGCCGCATGATTGTCGCCCCTGTGTCGATAATCGATACAGGTTGGCGAATGACTTGTCCGGCCTTGATGCCGGCAGCTGAGACGATCCAGGGGACGACCGGTGAATCAGTGGTCGGAATCTCGGCTCCCGGGTCCGCGCCTTTCCCGCTGAGTGCCGTGACAATCACCGCGGTTCGATCCGACAGCTTGTGCTGCTTGAAGATCTCAAGCACCGAACGAATAGCCGTGTCGACGGCCCGCAACCCATTGCGATATTCTTTGGAGTTCCAACCGTGCGCGACTCCGGCTCGACCGGCTTCCGGAAGGTGGACGACCAACAGATGCGGCACGGCGGGAATCGCATGCCCGTATCCATGGCCGCTCGTCGCTTTCTCGAAATATTGTTGGATATAGGCGGTGATTTTCGCGGAATTGCACTCGGGCCGCAATGCGCCGCACAGTTGGTGGTCGGTGTAAGGCTCCGGTCTTGCCAGCTGGTACAGGGATTCATCCATGTAGAAGATGGCGCTGTCGAGGCCTCCGCTCAAGTCGAGATAATCGAACAAGCTGGGGGAGCGGGAGTAGCCTCTCCCGATCTCAAAGAAGTTCCAGGTGATGCCGTGCTTTTCGACCGGCATGCCGGTGACCAACGACGCCATCGTCGGGAGCCGCAGCGCCGGAGTGACTCCGGTCGCGGACCATGTCACCGCTCCCTCCTTGATCAGTTTGCCAAGGTTTGGCATGGCACCACCCTTCAATGAATCTTGGCCGAACCCTTCCAAGACAAAGAGGATGACATGTTCCACCGGCGAGGCCGAAGCCGGATCTCCTCCGCCTGGCGACAGCGCGGCGTAGGCGGGGGATCCCGCTGCAGGCTCAAGCGCAAACAAAAACAGACCGACAAGGATCGAAAGAAGTTTTCGGAGAAGAGTCGCCATAGGGCATTTGCTCGAGAATGGTTCCCCAAAGCCAAAGCGTTAACCTAGCATGCGAATTTTCTCGAAGGCAAGATGGCCGGAAACCAGGTGCTGGTCAAGGCGCGGCTGGTCGATCGGGGCGCGAACCAAAACAGGACATTGAACTGACGTGTGAGGAATTCATCCAGGAATACTTGCAAGGGGGGAAAATCGTTGACTACCAATTCGATGAAGAGAGGAAGGCCTGCTCTGCCACGGCAGTCATGCCGAATGGGTGGGTCCAACCGAAATGCCTGCCGGCGGCTTGAGAGCTGCTCTCAACGGATCTTCGCAAGCCCAGAAGGGAGGCCGAAGACACAGGCTTGTGGTCTCCGGCCTCCAATGATTGATTAAATCCTCAATTTTTGCAAAGTTTACTGGTCAAGTGATTCATAGCCATAGGTGCGTACACACCAGGCGAAGCCTTTGACGCTCTTCTTGTCCGCGATCTTGGTACGGCCGTCCGAGAAAAATACGAACCACGGCGGAGCGGCATATTGCGGATTCGGTGGTGCTCCCCAATAGCGTGATGCCTGAACATTGGTAAACGGATGATCGACCCGCAAGGTCGGACCAGGAGGGGCGATAGAGGGATCGACCAGACTTGCCAGTTCATGCACTGAGGGCAGCCGCCATCCTTTTCGCCCGCCGGTCGTGGCGTTCAGGCAGTGGTCCTCCGCGCTGGCCCAATCGAAGGCATCCTTTCCGGGCGACAACTCCCACACCAATCCCGTCTCACGGTCCAGTACCGCCTCGCTTCCCAAATCCGTCAATACGACGAATCGTGTGGCGGCAACGAGCTGCGGTTTCCAGGCCGGTTCCGTGTAGGATGGCTTGCTCGGAGAGACAGCCTGTGCCGGCTCGCCGCCCGACAGGCATAGTCCCACGATCGCAAGTCCAAAGAACCCGGTCATCATGAACCGTCGTCTCTGCATGGTGCTTCCTCCTGGTGGATGATGGTTTGATTGCCTGCCTGGTGATGTCATCGCTAGCCAGTCGTCCCTTCCGTCTAAGATGTTACGAGGCGTCTTCCACCGCATTGGTGGCTTGGAACAGATACCAACGCGTTGAGCCGGATAGTTTGTCACCGCCAGATAGTGCCCATCTCGCGCACTGCATTATGGTCCGGCACGCGCCGATAGGCCCCAAGGGCTGTCTCTTACGGGCCGCCGAACCAGCGGTGTGAACGAAGAAATGCGATGAGATGGTTTGAGCTCGTAGCTGGGGTGATCGTGCCCATCGGGGGAATTGGGTCAGCATGACTGGCCTCCCTGTCGATGAGTGACTATCCAACCGCCCGTCCGCGAAAAGACCTGCGTAGGGGAAGTGGCAAAGCTACGCCTGGGGAGGTAATTCGCTGAATCGTGTGAGACCACGTCGCGTCCTCCCCATCCGGCCCGAGTCGCCGCCAGTAGCGGCTTCGTAGGCACCGGGATGAGGGCGTTACTTTATGGCGCGCTGCATCTGCTTGTCAATATCTATCTCTCGGACCCATATGCTATGAAATTCTTTGGTTTCATACGGTGCCCACAATGGTAATGATGCGGCAGAGTGGAATGGTCGACTGAAGGCGCGGGGCTTGCGAGGCAGTCGTGTGTTCCTTGCCTTTCCTTCATTTGCAGATTGTGTTCTCTTTCAGGTAAGAGAAGTCCGCCCATGCCCATCGAGAATAATTTTCAGCACGACGAACTGTCCCGAAAGAAACCCGGCGAGCGATTAGCCATAGCCGAGCTGACGCCAGGCGCCCGGGCAGAGTCTCCGGCTTGGTTTGACGCCATGGATCAGTGCGGGAGGAAGTTGTCGGAGGCAGGCGTTCGGACTGTCCTGTTTCTCCATGGATCGGTACACGGGACCGATATCTTCGGCATGCAGCGGTTGGATGAAGCGGGCGGCGTAAAGCGAGGCTATTCACGCGGAGTATCTGGGCTCGACGCCTTGCTTTCTTTTATGCGCGAGGGAGACAACGGGATTCCGCTTCTTCCGAACGGCATGAAACCGCCATTCTCGAATGATGATGCCACTCGGAAAGTGCTCGATGAGCGGCTTGGCGAGGCGGGAAATTTCACCGAGACGTATGTTTCGTTGGCTCACAACGCGCTCAACAAGCACCTCGCTCGACCAATCACCTGTACTCGCTTTCTGTGGCCTTCAGAGCACCATCATTTGGGTCGCGCCGAGGCGGCGATTCAGCTGCTCGATGCATTGCGGATGCTGTGTGAAAGCCGGACGTTTGGCAAAGGCGACAGGATTCTGGTGCAAGCCCATGGACAAGCGGGGCTGGTTCTCGCACTGGCCTCAAACCTGCTCTGCGCGAGTCCGGTCACCGGCAGACCGAAACTGCTCGGCATTCTTGCCGCCTATGCAGGCCGTACGAACCAGCCGAAACTGGCTGACGCCGTCGCGCGCATCGAACAGCCTCTGGGAGACGGTTCATTGCTGAAGGGCGCCGTACTGGATGTCGTCACGTTGGGGACGCCGGTCCGCTACGGGTGGGATCCATCCGGCATCGGCAAGCTGTTGCACGTCGTCAATCACAGGAATCTCAGGACCGATGGGAAAACCTGGTTGGCTAAGATGGAACTACCGCAAGTTACGATGGAAATGCCGATCGCGTGGGGTGGCGACTACGTCCAGGAACTGGCTGTGGCCGGCAGCGATGCCCTTCCGGCGACCGATGCGGCCAAGGCCGCGAACAAAGCGGTCTGGGAGATGGTTGAGCCCTACGACGGTTTCGAGCGGTGGCTGGAATGCGCGCGCCGCGCCGTGCGCTTTCCCAGTGAAGGCCGCTGTCTGTTGGCCGACTACAAAGACTGCACCGGGTCAGAGAACGTCCTCGATCACTACTACGGCCATGCCGTGTATACCCGCCTGAACGCGATGCTGTTCAACACCACGGAAATCGTCCGCTCTCTCTATTCCGCATAATGCACCAGTATGTTCCCCGCGAGTGACGACCGACTCTGATGACCTGGCGCAGGGGATTTCTATACATGACGGCATAAATCCTGCGTTATGTGTCATCCCGGGCTTGACCCGGAATCTAGGGAAACCCTAGATTCCCGCTTTCGCGGGAATGACAGGCTCCACGTTGATTAACGGCGTTGTGTATAAAACGCAATGCCATTGCACGCACAATGGGGGTTGAGTCAGACGTCCAGATCAGCCGGTGTGACGCCGAGAGGACGAAGCACCGCCAGGGCGGCTTTGCACAAGAGGGCATCATAGGCAGCGGCATCGTAACTCCAGGTGCCACCGAGGCCGGCGACCGCTCGGACACGGTCGGGAGGGTAGGGCGCCTCGGCGTCAGTGATAATGTAATGAATCGAGTCTCCGGCCTGAAGCAACACGCCTCGCGCCAGGAGTTCCTGCGCCGCAATCATCGACAGGGTCTGATGGCGGTAGGTCTGTGGATCCCGTGAGAGCGATTTGGCGATGGCCAATTCCTCGACGGTGGCATGCCCATCGTGGAGGTGGCGCCGATAGGCGCGGATGACCTTCAATGCTGCGGGAATCCGCTCCTGGAATTCGGCGAGCGTTCGCGCCTCGCTGAGACAGCGCAACATCTCCGCTTGCGCCCGTTTGACGAGCAATGGCGCATCGCTGCGCCGCAGTTCGATGCCGCGGATTTTCATGCCTCCGTGGTCGAACAGGCCGACAAACTGATTCGGCACTGGCATGCGAGGATTGACACGCGAAGGTAGGAACCCGATCCAGCGATAGATACCTTCCACATTGATCGCAAGTCCCGTCTGTTCCGTAATCATCCGGGCGAGGCTGTCGTAGTCCTCCCGTGCCGCTCCGGGCTTCTGGAGCCAGAGCGAATCGACGATGGCGTGCAGCAGCCGATAGCCTTGTCGCTCGGCAGTTTCCTTCGCCTGCAGCAGGATATCGCGGCTGTAGGCAGTTACCGATTCGTGGGCTTCAATCCTGCCGAACCGGGCGTTCTTATACCCGAGATACCCGAACGAGACAACGAGCAGCCACTTGAGTGCCGTCTGCCGCTGGTCCAGCACGGTCCGTGCGGCGGGATTGGTGGCCGCCGCCAGGAGCCGTTTATATCGCGCGCGTTTGTCGAGTAACGGGGCGAGCGTGCGGGGCACCAGCCCTTCGCGGCGGCGGCAGGTGTGATGGCTGAGTTCAGGCACCCGAGCTGCGGGGTCATAGCGGCAACAGCGGCAATTCACCGTCTCGGGCGAGATGTTGAAGCGCACCATGATGGACGGGTACATGGAGGAAAAGTCGAGTTCACCGACCTGTTCGTGATAGCCGAGAATCGGCGCAAAGACCAGCCCTCCTTGGTCGGTCTGAAGCAAGTCGAGGGCCGACCTGAACGATTCCGGCTCCTGTTTCCGGTGGGGGATCAGGAGGCCGTCGCGACAGGCTGTCTCCAACTGCATTGATGTGATACCGGTTCCCGTCGTCGTGCGGGCCATCTGTTGAAGGTCGACTTTGGCGACTCGGGCTTGCTCGATTAGGCCTGCCAAGCCTGTCTCGGTCAAGGCGAAGGAATTGTGGCGATCGAGATGCAGCCGACCCGATAAGGTGCGGGCTCCGGCATGGGACACGATGCGCCCGTAGGAAAAGTACGAGTGCGGCTTCTTCGTCCCAACCGGCCGCTGTTCGTCTCGATTTAACGTCAGCGGCAGGCGCAGCCGTTCTGCTATGGCCATCAGACGCGGCAAGAGAAACGAGTCGCCCCAATCCGTGAGCAGGATGTCGGGATTATGACGGGTCAGCAAGGTGTCGAGCCGGTGGATCAGCGCGGCGCTGTCGCCTTCCAATACACGCTCTTCTCCGTCGATCCGTACGACGAGCGCGCCGCATCCGCCGTGATTCGGGTTAGGCGAGGGACTATCCGGCGACAACTCCATGATTGTGAGTGGAGGCGCGACATAATCGGTGTCCCATGGCGAGTCCAGGGTGTGGATTGTGCGAACCAAGCGGGCGGATGTCAGTTCAGCTTCGCAGCGGGCCAATGGAAAGAGCTGGCGGTCGTAAAAGTATCGCTGCGGCAGCGAGATGTCGACGTGGAAAAATTGCGCGCCGGGACAGGCCTGGATCAGCCGGTGGGCGATCTGTGAAAACTGCGCCGGAGCATCGACGGCGATTTCCAGCACGGCTGTCGGCTGGAGCGCGCCGAGTTCATATCGTTCGACGCGGCGGGTGCTGATGCGCCAGGACCCTCGTTGAAGCAGTTGGAGCGCGTAATCGAGGAGGGGGGGCGGCGCAGCCAGATAGAGGGTGGGCACGAACGGATCGACGGCGCGGAGACGGCGTCCGTCTTCGCCGAGGAGCCAGACGACCATGCCGTCATGCGCCGGATAGACATCAAGAAGCCATCCCCGGATTCGAGTTGTGGAGTAAATGGGTTTCAAGGAGCGTGACTTTCTGCTGCAAAGCCGTGACGTGTTTGTGTTGCTCGATCAACATCGAGAGCAGCATCGCCTCGAACGGCGTGTCGTGCGCAAGGTAGGCGCCGGCCGGCGCATGGTGGCGGGCGGCGGCGAACAGGGCATCGAAGGCCTGCTGATCCTCCTGGCGCAACGCCCGGCGGTACCGTCGCCAGGAGTCGATTTCCTGCTGAACCAATTGCGTGAAGGTGGCAAGCGTGCGTCCCATAACTACAACCGGTTCCAGACAGAACGCGGAACGGTCCAGCATTTTGAGTCGGCCGTGTCTTGTTCGTAGAGCCGGACTCCCTCCTCAGTTTCGCGCACATCAATGGCTCGGTGCGCATGTGCCCGGAGGATGGAGAGAAATCCACGCCGAGCGTAGGAGGCTTTCGCCGGCAGCGAGCTGGCGCACAGGATGTGGATGTTTTGCTGTGCCAGATGTTGGAGCGCGAGCAGCATCGTGCGGAAAAGCCGCGCCGCTTCCTGGTCAGGCACCGCCTCGTCGTACAACGTTTCGAGCGGGCCGGAGAGGATCACCCACCGCGCGGCATAACGCTGGATGGCCGAAGCGAGACAATCCGTCACCAGTCGGACCATTTGGTGGCAGGTGAAGGCTCGGGACACGTGAATTTGCTGGAGCACGCGACTCGGTGTTACGCGGTTCGCACGGGCCAGCCGTCCGACCAGGAACGGGTCGAAGATGTTGGCGCCGGCCAAATACAGCACCGTCTCACCAGCCATTGCACGGTCCACCGCGGCGCACAGCCCCAGCCGATAGACTGCGGCATGGCCGGATAGGACGATCAGGCCTGCAGGCGGCGCGGCCGGAAGCGTACTCTGCCGGAGCATGGCCAGCACATCACTCGGTTTTCCGACGGCCCCGTTCCCTTGTTGGGTCTCGACGGGAGAGGCAAGAGGCTGTTGCGCAACGGTCGCCATCCTATTTCCTCACGATTCAATATGGCGGATCACCGCCGTCACTATGCCCTGAATCCGCAAGTCGTCGTCGGGGGAGACAGCGATCGGTAGCATCGCCGTATTCGCCGGATGGAGTTCGACTCGCCCCTCTGTTCGGTAATACTTCTTGATCGTCGCCTCGTTGTTCACGAGCGCCACGACTGTCTGCCCATTGTGCGCCGTGTCCTGCTTCCTCACCACCACCAGATCGCCGGGAAGAATGCCGTCGTCCTTCATCGACTCGCCCTTGACGCGCAGCACGAAAGCCTCCCCGCCCTTGTGCAGGGGCGGGAGGAGGTCGATGACGTCCGTTTGCGGAATTGGTTCGATCGGCGCACCAGCCGCCACCAATCCCAGCAGCGGGAGTTGGGCTGCGCCGAGCCGATCCAGCGCCATTTCTACCGCCAAGGGGATTTCCCAAGTACCGGCCTCGTAACGGCTGATTGTCATGCGGCTGAGCTGTAGGACCTCCGCCAACTTGGCCTGCGTGTATCCGAGTCGCTGCCTGGTCTGTTTGAATTGCCCGGTCGTCATGTCACAAAATGTTACATATTGAAGGATGGGCTGTCAAGGGCAGTCACGCCAGCCATGGTTCTCTGGAGAAAGACGCGAAGTTATGGATGAAGAATCTATGAGCCTATGCCCATGATGGATGTATGGGATTGCGGAAAACGGTCAGCCAATCTGCGACAACGTATTCAAGAAGGAAAGAAGAGGCGAAGCGAGGGCGGTTATGGAGGCATCATGACGGTGGTTTGTCTTGTCCGCATTTCCAGCAGGCGCCGAATTGGTTCTCATGACGCTCGCCGCATCCGCGGCAAGTCCAGTGGCCTTGGTTTGATTGTAGCGCAGCCGTCTCGTCTTCGATCAATTGCCGCGCCTTGTCGTAATCTTGATCGTGGAGCACCCACACCTCCGGAAAGACCTCCGCAAAGGGAATTTCTCCGGCAAGGCCTGATGCGCGCTGGTTCTTGATCATGCACTGGATGCCGGCCTGCTCAAGCCGATCCTTGCGCATCTCGACCTCGACCAAGTTTTGCGAGACGAAGATCTTTTTCATTGAAGGCGAATTCTCGCAAGGTTTCCCTGCTTCTGCAACCCTGCAAATTGGCTGCATGATTACGAAGTGTGTGCATGGGCAAGTAGACTCTTCGCCCTTGGCGTGTTAGAGTGGTACACGCTACGAACTACGGGCTCGTCTCGCGCTTCCCTCCCCGATACGGTTCTCGCGCGAATCGTTTGTGTATCTCTGGCGTGTGGTGGTGATCCTCTAGGTCTGCACCGCTTTCCTGGTGAGAGTGTAACAGGTGTTTGCGGTGCATGGCTCCGTCCCTGCCTATGGGCACATCGGCGGCGCGGATGTCTCATCGTGTGTCACCTCAGGAGTATGGCTATGAACAGGACAGCATTTATCAAGAGCATGCAGTCAAAGAAGCGAAAACGTACTCCCGTACAGAAGTTGAAAATTCGGTGGGAACTGCTGGGGCTGTCCGCGCCTCAGGAAAGAGGGGCTTCGGTTTCCATTGAGTCAATCCGGGAAGAGGTGTCTTCCTTGGCAAGTCGTGGGCTTGGACAGGGAGCGCGTTCTCGCGTGAAGGATGTGCCGTCTGAAGAAGTACCGAAGACCGACAAACGCCGCGNNATCGGACGAGGAGGAAAAACGACGTCGGCGAAGCGGGACCGCGAAAGGGCCTTGCAGAACCTCCGCAAGGAGAAAGACGCGAAGCGTGCGCTTCGCAAGGCGGAGAAAGGCGTGCGACCTGAGTCTCGCGATGGTGAAGATCCGGATTTGGCCGGGCTACGATGGGGGCCCCAAGAGCCGCTCTACTGATCGGCCTGTTCATGCGAGTTGCACTTGTTCGATGTCGTCGTGATCGGTTATCCGCTCTTTCAGGGTGGAGCGGTCTTCCTGATTCGGGCCTGAAGGGAGATCGTGCAGGCACAGGCCCATGAACGATGTTGTTGTTGCCGAGAGTCCGACCGGAAGTGTGATCTTGGCCGCGTTTCTCATCGCGTCTATGGTTCATGCGTTCCCCTCGTGTATTGGTCTCGTGTCACAGGCAATGTCACTTTAAGAGGAGGGACCCTGATGGGTTCAAAAATTTACGTTGGTGGGTTGCCGTATTCGGCGACCGATTCACAGCTCACGACATTGTTTGCGACGCATGGAACGGTTGAATCCGCCCGTGTTGTGACAGACAAGTTCACCGGGCAATCGCGGGGCTTCGGCTTCGTGGAAATGTCCACATCCGAGGAAGCGGCAGCGGCGATTACTGCGCTGAGCGGTTCTCAGATGGACGGGCGCACGCTGACCGTGAACGAGGCCAAGCCAATGGAGCCGCGTTCCGGCGGGGGACGCTCCGGCGGAGGGCGGTTCGGCGGCGGTGAGAGGCGCAATCGCTTCTAATACATAGCATAATGTGAGCAGGGGGTAGTCTCCGGGCTACCCCCTCATCTCGACGCAGATTCTCGCCGCATACATCATTTCCTGCAAGGTCCGCTTCGCCTGGAGCTGCAGCCGCGTGGGGAGTTTATCGAGGACGTTGCGAGGGGATGTACCCACCGGCCGGTGTGTGGGTTGTTGTCCCCCCCCTGAAAGGTATGCCAGCTTCTCTTCCTCGCTCCACAACTTCTGACTATAGCTCGCCGCTGAGATGCGCAATGAGTTGATTGACGGTGGCCAGTTCTTCTTTGAGAGATCGGATCTGCTCTTTCAGATCAGTAATGTCGCGTTCGGTGTCCGCCACTCCATAGAGAGCTGTCGGTGGCTGGCAAGTCGCTCGCGAATAGCCATACCATTCATCGTGGCACACGGCATCGGCGTCGGTGAATGCGGGGCTGAAGTTTGCACAACCGGCCAAAGCAATCAGTCCGGCGGTGAGCACGTTGATTGTGAGTGACTTCATGGTATTTCCTTCCATGTGAATGGGACGGGTGTAGGTCTTGTGTCCGATTTACTTCACCAGCCGCATTCGTCTTGTTCGGTGTGACGGCGGCCTTTCGTTCTGGAAGGACATTCTAGGAACGGCCTGGAGAAAGGCGCAATTTCTATTTAGAGGGGGAGGCTCCAGCCGATAGTGGTAGCCCATGAGGAAGCGGACCTGCTTGAAATTGCGGAGGTGGATTGGAGCTTGCCCGAGGAGTCGAACCGGCAACTGTTGTCGAATGGCTCCGATGCGGAGACGTCCATCCGCTTCCAGACCATCTGCCATCGACGGGCATTACGTCGAAGGAGCTGCGGCTGGTATGTGCAGATGAGCAGCCGGGGCCCTTCTTGTGTGAAAGGGCCCCGGCTTTATCATGAGAGCGGTAGAACGGAAGTCTCGCCGTCACAACGAGACAAGAACCTCAACGCGGCGGTTTTTGGCGCGTCCCTCTGCCGTATCATTCGTGGCGATTGGGCTATTGGCTCCGTAGCCATCGGCCGATACCGTGCCTGTGAAACCGCCTTCTTGCAGAGCCTCCAGGGCGTGTTGGGCTCGGGCGTCCGAGAGTTCTTTATTGGATGGGAACTTCTTCTGCAACATGCCCCGAATGGGAACAGAATCGGTGTGGCCAGCCACCTGCACGTGTCTCTCCGGGAAGTCTTTGAGAACGCTGCCCACACGTGCCAAGGCATCCTTTCCGCCGGCCTGCAGCTGATCTTGTCCCGAAGCAAACAACAGGCTGGAGTTCAGGTTGATCGTCAGTCCATCGCCGGATTGCATGACGGCAACTGTTCCTCGTGCGATTTCAGGCTGCAGAGCTTTGAGCAGGTTCTTTTCCGCCTTGGCCAGGTTCATCTGGTTCCGCAGATTGGCTTGGTTCTCACTCAGGCGTGCAATGAGTTGGTTGGCAGCCGTCAGTTGGTCCGTGAGAGATTGGACCTGTCCTTTCAAATCGACGATGTCACGTTGCGCGTCTGCCACCCCATAGGGAGCGGCCGGTGGTTGGCAACTCTGTTGCCAATACCCATACCATCCGTCCCGGCATACGGCATTGGCTTCGACGAATGCGGGGTTGAGGTCTGCGCAACCGGCCAGAAGAATCATGCTCATACTGGTTGTGAGCGCGCTGACGGTGAGTGACTTCATGGTGCCTCCTTTCATTTGAATCGGACGGGTCATGTCTTGTGCCCGTTCACGTGTGGACCCTCGTCGAGCCTGTCGGTATCATGGCGATCTTCGGTTTAGTAAGAATATTCTAAGAGTGTCGTGGGAAGAGGCGCAAGGTCTATCTGCAGGCCTCTGTGTCGTAACGATTACTGGATGTGGATCGAGACCGGCAGGCGTCTTTCTTCGTTGTGACATGAAAATGTGCGTGGGCGGCTTCGTTGCAAAGTGAATCGAGAAGGGGATACCATCGACACCCCTGTGGTTGTCGACTCCGGCATGGATGGAGACTTGGGATATCGCCGTCATCGGTGAGTCCAGATGCTTCGGTAGTCCATGCGTCTTGCGGCGTGAATGTGATTATCAGGCCGTCACTCTACGCTTTCTTCGAGAGGAAGTGAGGTTCAGCTATGAAGCTATCCGCTCTAGTACTCGTATCAGCGTTCACATTGTTGTCTGGAAATGCGCCGGGCATGGCAGCCGTCTTTCAGGTGACGGGCACCATCCCAACCGACGGCGGGATGGCTCTCCATGTGTGCCCTGTCAATGATGACCATTCCCCTGAAAGCGAACATGTCTTCCCATCTCAAACCTCGAAGGGAGAAGAAGGAGAGACGCAGCTGTCGTTGGACCAGCTCAAGCAGCAACTCTTGGCGAAAGAGAAAGAATTGTTCATGTTGCGCGAGGAGAAGGCGGCAACGAACGGTCTTCTGAACGCTGAACGGGATCATCGTGGTGCGTTGGAGGCGCAGCTCACCCGCAAAGAGCAGAAGGTGGGTGCCCTGCGTGATCGAGGAGATTCACAAGGCCAGGTATCCCAAGAACTGATTGCGATGAGAAACAGTCTTCAGCAAGCCAAACAACAAATCGAAGATCTCGAACGACAACTTGCCATCAGTAATCTTGGACATGCGTTGCGGCGAATAGACCAACTCGAACATCGGCTTGATTCCAAAGACAAGGAGATCGCATCCCTGCAGTCCACCGTTGATGAAGGTTTCAAACTCAAAGCTGATCTGACTGTCCAAAAAAAGGAATTGGCTCGGACGAACCACCGGACAGGTGAGTTAGAGCAACAGCTGGCAGGGAAAGACCAAGAACTGACGCAAGTCAAAGCCGACCTCAAACAAGTCA
>DKBD01000181.1 GCA_002451055.1 Nitrospira sp. UBA6909
GGGATCCAGGTCTCTCCCAGACAATTATCCCACGGCGAACTGGAACGGCTGACCAGACGCTACGCCGCGGAAATTTTTCCGCTCATTGGTCCAGACAAGGACGTCCCGGCGCCGGATGTCGGCACGGATGCGCAAGTCATGTCATGGATCATGGACACCTACAGCCAGCAGGTCGGCTACGCGGTCCCTGGCGTGGTCACCGGCAAACCTCTGGCGCTCGGCGGCAGCCTCGGGCGCGAAGAAGCTACCGGTCGCGGGGTCGTGTACGTCACATTGGAAGCGCTTCGCCATTTGAACCTGCCCATCGAGCAGGCGACCGTGGCCATTCAGGGATTTGGAAACGTGGGCTCGCACACCGCTCGCATCATGCAACAACAGGGAGCCCGCGTCATCGCCGTCAGCGATGTCCATGGGGGAATCTATAACGCCAGAGGGCTCGACATCCCGGAGTTGATCCGCCGGTACCGTGACAGCGGTCATTCGTTCCGCGACACCAACATGGGGGACGCCATCACGAACGATGATTTGCTGCAATTGGACTGCACGATTCTCGTCCCCGCCGCCTTGTCAGAGCAGATTACGGAGGAGAACGCGGCCCGCTTGCGCTGCCGGATTCTGGCGGAAGGCGCGAACGGTCCTACGACGCTCGAAGCCGATCGCATCCTTGAAGACAACGGCATCTTCATTATTCCCGATATTCTGGCCAATTCCGGCGGCGTCATCGTGTCATACTTCGAGTGGGTACAGGATCTTCAACGGTTCTTTTGGAGCGCCGAGGACATTCAGCGTCGGCTGCAGGGCATCATTACATCCGCGTTCACCCGCACGATGCGCTTTTCGATTGAGCGGAAGACCTCGACACGCATGGCAGCGCTCATGAGCGGCATCGACCAAGTGGCGCAGGCTCATCTCCAGCGCGGGCTCTACCCGTAACCCACGCCGATCAGTCGTACGGGGTGGAGGAAATGTGAGACTGAGAGGACAATGGAGGTTCTGATGACTCGAGAGATGATCGAGACAGCATGGAGCCGCCATTGCGGACAGGGTTGGCCAGAATTTTCGAGCCCCCACCAGGGGCCGTTGATGACGCTAGACACCGTGATCGGCGGGTGCGTGGTGTATTACCTCGATAGCCCGGAGGGACTCGACGAGAGGCGATTGATGATCGTGAGAGATTGTGTGAATGAACTGGATGATCTCACAGGAGAACTCGATGCCGATTCCCGAACCTACTTCCTTCGCCTGCGCGAACTTGGCGACATGCTGCTAGCCACGGCATCACAAGCAAATCCATAACCCATACGGCCGCTTCCTTGCAGGTTCATCAACCCTTGGCTAGAATGATCCCCGGTGACAGGGTACACTGATGCGACCAATCACCGGGCAATCACCAATCTCGGCTCACATCGAGGTAAAGGAGATACGAATGAGGGGACTGAGTGTGATACGGACACCGGCTTTTATTGCTATGGCAATAGCAGCCGGATTTCTCTCCTTGGCCCAAGCCGAACCGTATGAACTAAGCAAGAACGATGTGACGGAGCCGAAGGCAGTTTCAAGTGTCGAGATCTCGCTCTTCGGTGTCAAATTGGGCGACTCAGAGGCTACCGCCATTGACTCGTTGGTGAACGAAAAGATTTCCGGCGTCAGGGCCGAGCAGGAAGCCACCTTCATTTTTCTGATCGATCAGCGGAAACCCACCGGCCCAATGGCCGGGGTGCGCATCATGGACGGGAAAGTCGATCTGATCTTCATCAACAATCGGTTTGCCTACAAGACCAGAGGTGTGTTTCGCAACGTGCTGACCAGCGAAAGCCCAGACGAGATCAGGAAATTGCTGGGTCAGGAAGATTACGGCGATGAAAATGTCATGGGGGCGGTGCTGGCCTACGACAAACAAGGCTTTCAAGTGAACTACCTCGGCAAGGACGTCAACATCGAATTTGTTCAACCCCACGAACGCCCCGTTGCTCGCTGAGCCCGCTGGTTGATTCGGGGCCTCACCGCGCTCCAAGATGTCCTGTTTAGGGGCACTTCTCCCTCCACGAGAGAAGGCCTTCCGGGCTTTCTAGTCAGACCAGATGATTCCCCACCCGATTACACGACCTATCCGTGTGGATAGCAGTCCCCTGTCTACTGAATGGGTTTGGACTGTTTGAAGCCGTAGTCGATCAGGTTTTTGGCCATGACCCAGCGGCGATTGGAGTTGAGGATGACGAGAAGCAGATCGTTGCCGTTTTGTGAGACTTTCGCGATAAGACAGCGGCCGGCTTTCGACGTAAAACCGGTCTTGACCCCCTCGACCCCGGGAATCCGACCCAAAAGACGGTTGGTATTGTGCAGCAGATGAGATCGGCGCCCGCTGACGGGGACGATCAGGTCCCTCTCCTCCCGGACGAGTTTACGGAATACAGGATGCTGCATCGCAATTTCGCTGAGCTTCGCAAGATCCTCGGCCGTCGAATAATGATTGGGACCGTCGAATCCGCACCCGTTGCTGAAATGCGTGTCGGCAAGCCCGAGCTCGGCGGCTTTGGCATTCATCATGGTGACAAAATGCTCTTCATCCCCTCCGACATGCTCGACCGCCGCCAAGCAGGCATCGTTGGCAGAGACGATCAGCATGGCCTTGAGAAGATCCTCCAGGCGGAATACTTCACCGGTTCTCAACCGCAGATGGGTCTTGGGCGCGCGAGCGGCGTTCTGGCTGACCGTGGCCTGCTCATCCAAGCGCCCTTTTTCGAGAATCACGAGCGCCGACATGATTTTGGTTAAACTGGCAGGGGACAGCCGCTTACCCGACGCATGTTCATAGAGCACACGGCCCGTCTTCAGGTCTTTCAAGAGGACGCTGTGGGCGGGGACTCTTTTCCAAGGCAGAGCCTGTCTGGAGAGGCTGCCGGCATATCCTTTCCGTTTGGATGGGAGGTTGTCTCCCGCATGAGCCGATGACGGCGGCCAAACAAGCAGGTACAGACCCAAGACGACGCCGACCGCAATGAGACCGACGAAGTTGCACGTGACACATCGAAATGCGAGAACCAGGCGCCTATTGTCCTCTTGTGCCATGTGCGGCCCTTTCACAGCGATAAAGTTTCCTTAACTGTGTCGCCCTTGAGTCCACTATCAATCACTTTGTGAAAAAATCTGAGCAGATCGGCGAGATCGATCCAGAACCCGCAGTTGAGACAACGGGCATAGATTCTGCGATTGATGAGCGTGTAGTGCCGCTCCACCATCATGAACCCTTTGCACTTGAGACATTGCATACATTACCTGTGTTCTCCGTTCATCGAAGTCGGTTCATAATCAAGGCGACGCACCCTGCAAGTAATCCGCCGCCAAACAACGTCGTACCAAAATAGACAAGGACATTGGTGTCCCCAGCCGGCTGCGTTCCCTCCCAGAGGTCGCGCAAGCCACCCTGAACCATCAGGACTGAGAGGGTCAGCAGCGCCCCTATCACAAACCACCAGAGAAAGGATCGAAGCGCCATTATGAGATCACAGATCGTGGACAGGTGGTGTTCGTCGGCAACTCTATCGGAGGGTTGCTGGGCTGTCAAGAACAGCCACCATTTATGATACGTGGCTCCCAATGTGGCTTCTCACATATTAGAAGCTGAGTCTGTTAGGAGCGTTTTAATCCTCTATGGAGAAAGACCGACACGCTGCCGCTTCCGTTGTCGGCGATGACCAATCCAGGCTCTTCCGTTCCCATCGTGGTAGCACGAAAGGACGACACGGCAAACGGACCCGCCTTCGTTTTGTAATTTCTGGGAGGATAATGGAACGTGCCGTCTCCTTTACCGAACAAGATCGAGAGGTCGCTGGATTGGAGATTGACGATNNAAAAGAGCCGTCCCCATTGCCCAGCCAGATCGATACGCCATGGGACATATGTCCTCCATTTGTCACAATGAGGTCCAATTTCCCATCTCCATTGAGATCTGACAAGGCTACAGAGGTAGGGGTGTCTCCATATTCGTACTGGGCACCATGCCGAAATTCCCCCGTTCCATCTCCGAGGAACACCTTTACCTTGTCGTTACGGAGAGCTACGACCAAATCCGGATGGTGATCGCCGTTCACATCGTCGCTCACGAGGGACACAGGGGCGCGATGGACAGGATAGTGCTGCCCCTCCTCAAATTTCCCGTTCCCATGACCAAGGAGTATTTCGATTTCGTCGCCGCCGGAGCAAGCCAACGCCACATCAGTGTGGTCGTCGTGATTGAAGTCGTGCATGACGAGGGATCGTGGCTCCTGACACACATGGAGTTGGACATGATCTTGAAACGTGCCGTCACCGTTCCCAAGTAGAATTGAGAGGGTATTACTCGCAATATTAGTGGTCATTAAATCAGTAAAGGAATCATGGTTCAGATCCCCGGTGATCACGGTGGTGGGATTCTTGCCGACCGTGTAGCTGGCAAAATAGTAGAACAAATCTGGAGGGTTATACGTTTCCGTCTTGGAACAGGCCATGAGGCCTGCCATCAGAAGACAGAGCAATACGAAGGCGACGAAATGGAGACCTGCCTGGTGCATCCTGGGATGTGACACGCTCCTCCTATTCTTTCTTCTTGTGGGCGTCGACTATGCCAATGGACCTATCTGATTGCGGTCCAGTCCGCCTAGTATACAAAGGCCTATTTTTCTCTCGCAATCAGAGAGATACGCCGCGCAACCCTTTGAATTTCTCTCCTCGGTTGAGCTAGAATGTCTCCTCTTTTTGAGGAGGACATCCATGGGCAATACCAATACCGTGAAAATCGATATCACCATGTACGGAATTGCGGAAGTGCTGTACTGGTGCCACGACCGCAACAAAGGCCGGATCGAAGGCGTCGATACGCCAGGCTTCGAGAAGATGAAGGCGTGTTTGGCGGAAAAACCGAAATCTGGCGATTACTTCACGCTGGACCAGTTCTGGAAGAAAAATGTGGCGTTGGAGTTGACCGAAGATGAAGTGGCGACCATCGATCGCTGCCTCTACGATATCCCAAATTTCGACAACGAACCGTTGCCGCAAATTCGCCATAAGTTTTGGCCGAAATCTGCTGTCGCCCATTGACCCACATCACAAATCCTGAGCCCCCTCGGTTCAGTCTTGCTGTGACTCTGTTTCAATAATTGGCAGCTGGATGGAGGGGGCAAATGGGTTACGGTTCCCTTCTCTCCTGTTGGTTACCGTCGAGAAGGTATCAGGCTGCTTTACAGCGAACTTTCCCCCTTCAGATACCTGCGGAAACGGTCCATGAGCTCAGCGCCCAAAGTTCCCCCCTCAGGCTTCTTGGTGGAGGGATCAGCAAAGTGGCTACGGATTTCTTGGAGTCGCTTTTCCGCCTGATCGTTCCCTTGTAGCCGTTTGGTTTTCTGAAGTGCTGTTTCGAACGCGTCGAATGTCAGCTCGTGATACCCGAACGCTCGGATTCGCTTGACCGCCTTCATCATCGCCTGATTTCTGAACTCGGTCAGATGGGCGGAATCAATTTCTGATAACCCCAGCTTTCGCGCCCTCCGCTCGGCCGCCTTTCGGATCCCGCTTCGCACGAAGTCGGGGGCCGTTTGAAGACGTTTCCACGCGTCGTCGCTCCAAGCCATGCGTTCAAGGGGCGACTCCCACAGTTCGCGAAGAACGGTTTCATCGATACGAGCAAGCTGCTTCTGCCTGGCCAGATCCTCGGCGTCGCGCTTCATCATGTCGGTGACAAATTCGAGCGCGATGGGCGGGGTCTCTTTGATTTTCTCTTGAAGCTGCGTCAACGCCTCGGAGGTCCATTCCATCGGAGGTTCGCCGGTTTCTTGCGGATCGCCAAGGGCTTCCACCTTGTCGTACAATTCAACGTTGACCTCGAGGTGGCCTCGTTCCTTGGCGATCTCTTCGGCAATCTGCGCGATCATCGGACGCATGAATTCCGGCACGTTCGCCAGTCGCTCTCGGGCTGCCGTTGTCCATGCGATATGCCCCTGCGCCATTTCCTCGGCGGCCTTCGCCATTCCAGAGTCGCCCCCCATGCCGCCCATCATTTGGCCTTTGAACCGATCGAGAATCTCCTCCGTGATTTCCGCATACCCCAGTTCACCCGCTTTTTTCTCGGCCAACCTTCTGACCATGCTGCGCAGAAATATCGGCGCCCGCTCCAATCGCTTGAGCGCGCCAGGGGTCCAGCGGACTTCTGTTACGGCTGATTGCGGTACATCCGACATAATAGGTGCCAGGCCCTTCTTGACTGGTTATTGATTCAGGAGCTCTTTCAGTTCCTTGCCGGCTTTGAAGAACGGCACCCGCTTCGCCGGGACAGCCACCGTCGCCCCTGTTTTCGGATTGCGGCCCTCTTTCATTCGGCGGGCCCGTAGGCGAAAGCTGCCAAATCCTCGGATCTCAGTCTTATCGCCGTTTTTCAGCGAGTCTCTGACGCAATCGAAAATCGTGTTGACGACGACTTCGGCCTGGCGTTTTGTCAACGTCGGAACTTGTTCGGAGACTCGTTCGATGATCTGCGCCTTGGTCATGTCCCTCCCCCTTCGTTCCATTGACGAACAGGCGCCTGGTCGGCTTGTGCGGACCGCGCGGCACCTCCTAGAAGGCCATCATGTACTTCAAACTCATACCCGGATGAACATCCAGGTTGGGAAATAGCGCCGTGAACTTCGACTCTAACAGATCCCGGATGGAAAAGCGCCGGCGAGATTCGACGACCCTCGGTTCACCTTCGATGCCGACGACGTCCGCGGCCAATTGTATGGCGTCGTCGAGATCACCGATCTCATCGACAAGCTGGACTTCCTTCGCCTGCCGCCCGGTGAAAATCCGCCCGTCCGCTAAGGCCTGAGCATCTTTCAATTCGATCGCTCGCCCCTCCGCCACCGCTTCGATGAATTGCGCATGCACATCGTCCATGACGCTTTGCAGAAGGCGCCGTTCTTCCTCGCTCATCTTGCGGAGCGGTGAGCCGAGATCCTTATACCTGCCGCTCTTGATGACGACGCCCTCCACACCGATCTTTTGCAGCAACCCTTCGACGTTGGCGGTTTCCATGATAACCCCGATGCTGCCGGTCAGCGTCCCTGGATTCGCCACGATCCGATCAGTCGCCGCCGCGATGTAATAGCCTCCCGAAGCCGCCACGGAGCCCAATGAGGCGATCACCGCTTTGTTGTTTTTGGCTCTGATCCGCTTGATCGCATCATGAATTTCTTGCGAAGGGACGACGCCTCCTCCCGGGCTGTCAATGCGCAGAACGATCGCTTTGACATACGGGTTTTCACTGAATTTCCTCAGCTCTCCGACGGTCTCCTGCGAATCCAGGATCACCCCTTCCACGCGAACCAATGCGATCCGATCCCCGGTCGACAAATCGAGGTCGGGAAAGAAGACGTTCAGGAGAATGATCAGCCCGAAGACAGCCGCCAGCACCCAGAAGAGGGTGCGTAGCGGCCTGCGCTTCAGGGGATACTCTGTTTGGACCGATTCTTCGGACATAGAACGATACCTGCCTCACGATCGCACAAAGATTCCGAGGCGGTTATTCCTCAGCCTGTTGCCGCTTTCGGCTTTGTTTCACNNGATCGACTTTAATGATCTTGGCGGACACGTTGTCTTGCAGCTTGAATTTCTCATCAAGTTTGGCCTGCGGTTCGACTCCGGTCTCACTGATATGGATCAATCCCTCAACGCCGCCTTCCAACTCGACGAAAATCCCGAAATCGGCGATCTTGCTGATCTTGCCGGCCACCGAATCACCCACATGATACCGTGAAGGAATGGTCTCCTCCCAGGGGTCCCGGCCCAGCTGCTTATATCCCAGCGAAAGCCGTTCCTTTTCCTTGTCGATACGCAGCACAACCGCTTCGACCTTCTGCCCTTTCTTGAAAAGCTCCGACGGATGCTTGATATGTTTCGTCCACGACATATCGGAAATATGGATAAGCCCGTCGATGCCCTCATCGAGCCCGATGAAGGCGCCGAAATCGGTGAGGCTCTTCACTTTCCCTTCAATCCGCGTCCCAATCGAATACTTGCTTTCGATCATGTCCCACGGATTGGGGGCCGTCTGCTTCATCCCCAACGAAATCTTCCGGCTTGCCGGATCAACGTTCAAGACCGCCGCCTCCACTTGATCCCCCACCGCTACGACCCTCGACGGGTGCCGGACCTCATGGGTCCAGGACATTTCCGAGACATGGACCAAACCCTCGACGCCCGGCTCAAGCTCGACGAACGCGCCGTAGTCCGTCAGGCTGACGACCCGTCCGCGCACTCTGGTGCCAATGGGATACTTGCCGGCAACATTGGTCCAGGGATCCGCAGTTTTTTGCTTCAGGCCCAGGGAGATCCGTCCCGTTTCTCTATCGTACTTCAGAACCGTCACTTCCACCTTGTCTCCCACGGTGAACATCTCAGACGGATGTCCCACACGACCCCAGGACATATCGGTGATATGCAGCAACCCGTCGATGCCGCCGAGATCGATGAAGGATCCGTAATCGGTGATGTTCTTGACCATGCCCTGAATGAGCTGTCCCTCCTTGAGATTGGCTAACGTCGTCTGCCGCTTCTTGTCTCTCGTTTCCTCCAGCAACACGCGGCGCGAAACGACGACATTGCCGCGCCGGTGATTGATCTTGATGATTTTTAACGGGAAGGTCTTGCCAACGAGCCCATCAAGATCTCGCACAGGATGGAGATCAATTTGCGACCCCGGCAAGAAGGCCTTGACGCCGATATCAACCATCATACCGCCCTTGATCCGGGAGATGACTTTCCCCTCGATGCTCTTTTCTTCCTTATAGAGCGTTTCGAGTTCCTCCCATATCTTCATCTTGTCGGCTTTCTCTTTGGAAAGGACGAGATTGCCGTCTGCGTCTTCGCACTCTTCGATGTAGACTTGAAGCCGATCGTCGACCTTGAGATTGGTCAGTTCTTCGGACGAGAACTGATCGTTCGAGATCATCCCTTCCGATTTGTACCCGATGTCGACGATCACCTTGTCCTTGGTGAGCGCCACCACCCGACCTTCAGTGATCGTGCCCTCTTGAAGATTGCGGAAGGTTTCTTCGTACAACGCCGCCAACGCGGCCCTGTCTAACTGCTCCTCACTGCCTGTGGATACCGTACCCATGTGAACATCCTACTCTTCCGACTTGCGTCGGGTGCTGATGGTAATGGCGTCGAGCTCACTCAGCGTTGCGAGCTTCGACGGTCGGCCGATCCGTAGCATCCTGCGCCTGTCCCCCTTTCCCGATGGGAGAAGGCACGTCGCCCAGCGCCGCAATATGTTCGATCACCGTTCGACTGACCTGTTCATAGAACCGCTTGTTCTCGACTTTCTCTTTCCGCTCACCCGTCTCGAACCGAATCGACTCCCCGAAGCGGACCGTCACCTGACGCCGTCGAGGCCACCGAGCGCCAGTCGGCAAAACGTCGAACGTCCCTTTCAGATAGGCCGGCACCACGGGACATCCGGTCTGCGAGACGATGACCCCGATTCCGGCCTTTGGTGGCCTCAGATGCCCGTCCCGGCTCCTTCCCCCTTCGGGAAATATCACAACGACCTCTCCGGCTCGGATCAAACTGATTGCCTTGCCGAACGCCTCCCGGTCCAGCCGGCCCATCCGCACGGGGATCCATCCGAGCGCTCGGAGGATGCCGCTCAAGACCGGCACCGGAAACAAATCGCTCCGTCCGAGATACCACGCTCGCCGCTTCATCCCGCAACCGAGCAGGGGAATATCGAGATAGCTCGCGTGATTCGCTGCAACCAGAACGCCCCCAGTGCCGGGGACTTCCCCCTCGACCCGATAGCGGAACCAGATCCGGCCGATCAGTCTCGCCAGAATCCAGAGAATACCGTACGTCAGATTGGTCACAGCACAGCCGACACAGCCGCCATCATCCGATCCACCACTTGCTCGACGTTGAGCGTGGAAGTGTCGATGGGCCTCGCATCGGCGGCAGGGACCAGCGGCGCAATCGAGCGGTTCCGGTCCCTCATATCTCGGCCCGACAGATCCTGATACGTTGATTCGATCGCCCCCGCATGGCCCGCGGCAACCAACTCGCGGTGGCGGCGTTCCGCCCGGACTGTGGTATCCGCGTCGAGGAAAAATTTCACCGCAGCAGCAGGGAATACCTTCGTGCCGATATCACGCCCTTCCGCAACGACCGAACCACGCTCTGCGATTTGGCGCTGGACGGGAAGCAGCCACTCTCGGACATCGGGAAGGGCTGAAACGATCGAGGCCGTGCCTGTCACGGTCGGTGTGCGCAGTTCTCCGGTTACATCTCGCCCATCCACCAATACCTGCATGGCGCCGTTATGAAATTGCATGTGCAGGGAGGTGGTTGAAAGTAATGTCGTCACCCGCTCTTGATCCGTCGGCTGTATCTGTGCTTGCAACACTTTCCATGCAATGGCCCGATAGAGAGCCCCTGTATCAAGATAAAGAAACCCTAGCCTGGCCGCCAGCAATTTGGCCACGGTGCTCTTGCCCACTCCAGCTGGTCCGTCAATTGCGATGATCACGCCTGCCCCGCACCCCGTTACATTCCAGCGGAATACGCCGTATTATAGTCCTCTTGCCTCGTGCGTCAACAATTCAGACAGCACCTTTTCGAAGTTCGGGAAGGATGTCTCCACACAACCACAGTCTGCGATGGTCATGCTGCTTCCGGCCGTCAGCCCTCCGATGGCCAGAGACATCGCCACTCGATGATCTCCATGACTTTGCGCATGACTTGCCGCCGTGAGGCGACCATTTTCTCCCGCCCGGCCCAGTCCTTGAATAACCAGTCCGTCTGGTTTTTCAGTCATCTGCGCGCCCATCGCCCGCAATTCGGCCGCCATGGTTGCAATCCGGTCGCTCTCCTTGACCCGCAGCTCTTCCGCTCCGGAAATGACGGTATCACCCGCCGCCACCGCCGCCGCCACACAGAGGATGGGGAATTCATCGATGGTTTGCGGAATGAGGTCGGGACCGATCGTCACGCCTTTGAGCGAAGCGGATTTCACACGCAGATCGGCGACTGGTTCACCCGACTCTTCCCGTTGACCAAGCACCTGGATGTCTGCGCCCATCTCGTTCATCACGTCGATTAAACCGATCCTGGTCGGGTTGAAGCCGACATTCAGAATCGTGACATCGGATCCGGGAACGATGGTCGCTCCGACGATGAAAAACGCAGCGGCCGAAAAATCCCCGGGGATCGTCATCGGCCGACCCGCCCATCCGACGCTGGGTCGGCCCTGTAGAACCAGGGTTTCGCTTTCCCTCACGAGGGGAATGCCGAATGATTGGAACATCCGCTCGGTGTGATCTCGGGAAAGGCGCGGCTCCCGCAATCTCGTCGTTCCTTCCGCAAAGAGGCCTGCCAGAAGGAGCGAGGATTTCACCTGCGCACTGGCGACCGGCGAGACGTATTCGATGCCATGAAGCCGCTTACCCGTAATTGCCAGAGGGGCCAACTCCCCTCCCTTGCGTCCCGCAATCACAGCTCCCATCTCACGCAAGGGCTTTACCACTCGCCCCATGGGTCGGCGACGGATCGATTCGTCACCGGTGAGCACAGTGAAGAAATCCTGCCCCGCGAGCAAACCGGCCAATAATCGGATGCCTGTTCCGGAGTTTCCGCAATCGATCGGCCCATTCGGCTCACACAATCCCCACAGGCCCTTGCCATGCACGGCCAGCACAGCGGGAGTTTCATCGACCCGGATGCCGAGCGTCTGAAAGGCCCGCATGGTGTTCAGACAATCTTCCCCCTGGCAATAGCCGGACACCGTGCTCATGCCTTCCGCCAGAGCGGTGAGAATAAGCGCACGATGGGTGACGGACTTATCTCCAGGAACGTTGATCGTTCCCCTGAGTGTCGACCCCGGCGTTATGGTAAATGACGTCATAGGCGCTGATGCTTATACGGCGACGGCGGAACCGGCGTTCAGTTTCTCGCGCTCGCCTTTTGCCCGTTCGAGGGCCTGTTCTATTTTGGCCGCCTCGCCGGCCTTGATCAGATGTTTCAGTTCCTCCAACGCCTGCTGGTATTTTTCTATCAACGACACCACATTGCCTCGATTCCACAAGAAAATATCACGCCACATCTCAGGGGAACTGGCGGCGATTCTCGTCGTATCCCGCAACCCTCCTCCTGAATGGCGAGCCAAGTCCAACGAGGGCAGCTGACGATCGCGCACATCGGCCAAGGCATTCATTAGCGCAAAGGCGGCAACATGGGGAAGATGGCTGACCGCCCCAAGAATTTGATCATGCAAATGGGGATCCATCGTCAGGACGATCGAACCGGTTTCTTCCCAGAGTTGCTTGATTCGCTCGAGCGCCTGAGGATCGGTGCTCTTCGTCGGCGTCACGATGCACCGCGCGCCTTTGAACAATAGATCGGACCCTTCCGCTACTCCGGTTTTTTCTTTTCCGGCGATGGGATGGGCGCCCACAAAATGCACCCCCGCCGGCATGACCGCTTCGGAGCGTTCGACCAATGTTCCTTTCACNNCCGATGCCTACGACGTGATCGGCCAAGGCCTTGCGGCGCAGGATCATCCCGAGTGATCCTCCGATCAGCCCCACCCCAACGATCGCCGCCTGTTTGAAATGCACCGTCATGACGGTCCGACTAAATTTCTCGCCCTACGGCCTTCGCAATATTCCCGAGGTCGCGCATCAAGGCTTTGAACTTCGAGGGCATGATCGATTCTTCTCCGTCGCACAAGGCGCATTCGGGATTCGAGTGGACCTCGATCAGCAGCCCGTCGGCTCCAGCCGCCACCGCCGCCTTCGACATAGGAGCGACCAGATTCCACTTTCCCGTGGCATGGCTGGGATCCACAATGACAGGAAGATGAGAAAGCTCTTTCAACGTCGGAATAGCCGCAATATCGAGCGTGTTGCGGTATTGCGTCTCGAATGTGCGGATGCCCCGCTCGCACAGCATGACGTTGCGATTGCCGCGCGACATGATGTATTCCGCGGACAGGAGAAACTCTTTGATGGTCGCCGACAATCCACGTTTCAAGAGCACCGGTTTGTCATAGGCGCCGACCTCCTTCAGGAGCTCAAAATTCTGCATGTTTCGTGCGCCGATCTGAATGATGTCCGCCTTTTCAAGGAACAGTTCGATATCTCTGGTATCGAGGATTTCACTGACGACTGGCAGCCCTGTCTGTTTCTTGGCCTCAACCAAATAGTCCAAGCCTTCACGCCCCAAGCCTTGGAAGGAATAGGGCGACGTCCTGGGTTTGTAGGCGCCGCCGCGGAGCACGGAGGCTCCGGCTGCCTTTACCTCGTGGGCGATTCCCACCGTGAGTTCGAGCCGCTCTACTGCGCAGGGTCCGGCCATGATCGCCAATTTCTTGTCGCCGATCTTGACTCCGCCGACGTCGATGATCGTCGGTTCCTTCTGGAACTCACGGCTCACAAGTTTCCAGGGGGCCAGGATGGGCAGGACACTCTCCACACCAGGGAGAGCCGTGAGAGGCTGATTGTGCAAAATCCGGTCGTCACCGATGACACCGATGATGGTACGCTCCTGTCCGGTCGAAATCTGCGATTTGAGACCGAGATCCCGCAGCCGATCGATAATGTGGTCCACCTGGCTTTCGGAAGCCTCCGGTTTCAAGACGATAATCATGGTTCCCTCGCTATTCCACGCTTATGACGTCAACACGTTCCTGAGCGCTTGGAGGAAGGCTGCGTTCTCCTCAGGCTGACCGATGGTGACCCGCAGCATGGTCCCTTCGATATGCCGCACGATGATACCTTCGCGCAGCAACGATTCGAACACCTTCCGCCCATCCCGCTTGACGTCGAAATAGAGAAAATTCGCCTCGCTCGCAATTGGCGCAAAGCCGAGGTCCTTCAGGCCCTGAGCGACTTGCTCCATCCCCGCAGCATTGACGGCTCGGCTTTGGGCCACATGCTCGTCATCTCCCAAAGCCGCCACTGCCGCCCGTTGGGCAAGACTGTTCGCATTGAAGGGAGGCCGTACCCGATTCAGGATGTTGTTGATCTCGGGGGTGGTAATCCCATACCCGATCCGCAGCCCGGCCAGCCCGTAAATTTTGGAAAACGTCCTCAGAACGATCGCATTTCGTCCTTCTTTCACGTAGGCAATGCTATCGGGGAATTTCGGATCGCGGACATATTCAAAGTACGCTTCATCGAACACGACAATGACATCCTGCGGGACCGTGTCCATGAGCCGGTTGACCGCGTCGGCGTTCACCATGGTCCCGGTGGGATTATTGGGATTGCAGACAAAGAGCAGCCGAGTCCTCGGGCTGACGGCTTGGGCCATCGCCTCAAGATCGTGCGTCCAGTTCACCAGCGGCACGACAACCGGCCTTCCGTGCGCAGCAGTGACCTCCATCTTGTAGATGACGAAGGTGTGATCAGCCATGACGGCTTCTTCGCCGGGAGCCAAGAACGCCCTAGCCAACAACCCAAGGATTTCGTCGGACCCGTTCCCCAGAATGACCTGATCGCTCGTCACCTTCCACCGATCAGCAATCGCCTGCCTGAGCCGATGGCCGCCGCCATCCGGGTAACGATGCAGCGAATCATGGCCATCGCCAAGCGCCGCCACGGCTTTGGGGGATGGTCCGAGCGGATTTTCATTGGACGCAAGCTTGATCACGCGGGCGAGGCGAAGCTCTCGCTGCAGTTCATCGATCGGCTTCCCGGGAACATAGGGACTCAGCGACTGGATATCTGGGTGGACGTGGAGTGTCATAGATCTAGCTGTGAATAGGATAGGAACCAAGAATTTTCATGAACAGGCAACGTCCCTTGACTTCTTCGACCGCTCTGCTCACCCGCTCTTCCGTAATATGGCCTTCGACATCGACAAAAAAGATGTACTCCCAAGCTTTTCGCTGCGAGGGTCGAGACTCGATCTTGGTCATGCTGATCCCGTGGGAAGCGAAGGGGCGAAGCAGTTCATACAGCGCCCCGACTTTGTCTTTAATGGAGAGCATCAGCGACGTCTTGTCTTTTCCGGTCCGCTCGGACGGTTTTTGAGACAGCACCAGAAAGCGAGTCACGTTGTTGACGTTGTCCTCGATGCGTGGCTTGATGACTTTCAGCCCGTACAACTGACCCGCCAGTTCCGATGCAATGGCGGCTGATGACGGTTCATCGATGCAGAGTTCGGCCGCCCGCGCCGTGCTGGCCACTTCCACCGCCGGAACGTGGGGAAGATTGGTTTCCAGCCAGTTCCGGCATTGGGCAATGGCATGCGGATGAGAGTACACTTTCTTCACGTCTTCAAGAAGGCCGGACTTCGACAGCAGATGGTGCGACACCTCCTGAATGACCTCCCCATAGATCAACAAATTGGAATCGATGAACATGTCGAGCGTATGGTTGACCACTCCCTCGGTGGTGTTCTCGATGGGCACGACACCGAAATTGGCACGCCCTCGTTCGACCTCATTGAACACTTCCTTGATACTGTGGGCCGGCACATAGTGGGCCGACGAGCCGAACTTCTGCATGCAGGCCATGTGGGTAAAAGTCGCCCTCGGCCCGAGATAGGCGACTTTCTGAGGTCCTTCCAGCGACAACGAAGCGGACATGATCTCCCGATAGACCGANNTTCTTGAGTTTGCCGATCTCAATGACGGACTTAGACCGCTCGTTGAGCAGTCGGATGATCTCGTCGTCGATCCGATCGATTTCCTTACGATAGTCGAGCAAGGTTTTGGGCATGAATAGCAGACCTCGGACTCCGTACCGCAGGGACCCGGACGGCTCCACGCAGGCAAAGCCCTCAGATGAGCAAGTGTGGAATTTTACAGGAACATTCAACGTCATTTCAAGGATCACGCTGAGGATTCAGGAGTATTGAGAGAAGAGAGACAAGGTACCAGGGGTGAAGGGATCTTCTTTGGACGACCAGGCTTTCTTGAACCGGCGTGCTAGACGAGCAGGGTCGAAGATCGTTTGAAATGGTCGAACGCCTGCCTGGTTGCCTGTCGTCCGCGGCCGGTCCGGTCTAGAAAGCCGGCTTGGATCAAGTAGGGCTCGTAGACGTCCTCCAAAGTTCCTTTATCTTCCTGGAGCGCCGCCGCAAGGGATTCGATTCCGACCGGCCCTCCATTAAATTTGTCGATGATCGCGAGAAGGATCTTTCGGTCCATCTCGTCAAAACCTGCCTCATCGATTCCCATCCATGCCAAACCATCTTGTGCCACGTGCTTGGTGATATGTCCATCCGCTTTGACCTGCGCATAGTCTCTGATTCGCTTGATCAACCGATTGGCGATGCGGGGAGTTCCACGCGCTCGGCGGGCAATCTCCGTGGCTCCTTCCCGATCAATCCCTACTTCCAGCACTCCAGCCGACCGAGTGACAATGGTCTCCAACTCAGGCGGCGAATAGAACTCCAGCCGATAGACCAGCCCGAACCGGTCCCGAAGAGGCGACGTCAGGGCACCTGCTCGTGTCGTCGCTCCGACCAGGGTAAATCGTGGCAAATCGAGCTTGACCGTCCTCGTCGCAGGCCCTTGGCCGATCACCAAATCAAGCTGATAGTCCTCCATGGCGGGATACAGGGCCTCTTCGACCGAGGCGGGCAGACGGTGAATCTCATCAATAAACAGCACGTCGTGCTCTTGAAGGTTGGTGAGGATCGCCGCCAGATCGCCGGCATGAGCCAAAACCAATCCGGATGTGGAGCGCACTGACGCCCCCATTTCCTTGGCGATAATATGCGCAACCGTGGTCTTCCCCAAACCCGGCGGGCCGTAGAAGATCGCGTGGTCGAGCGCTTCCCCCCGCCGTTTCGCCGCCTCGATACAGATCCGCAGCGATTCCTTCATCTTGTCCTGCCCGACGTATTCGTCGAGCGTTTGAGGGCGAAGGACATTTTCCAGCCCCCGCTCGTCATCCGTAACCCGATTCGTGATAAGTCGCTCGGCCATAATACTTGACCCGACCTTACTGCTGACCAGGCATCCGCTGGTACTTGGGTGGAGGAGGCAATGCTCCCTGACCAGGCGTGCCGGTACTGCCGCAGTCCGGAGGGCAGGTTGTCATCCCCTGACTCGGGTCAGGCAGACTCAATTCCATGTTGCGCAATTGGCATTGCGTCAGTCGCCCGCGGTCCTTGTTGCCGCAGCGAGCAGGGACCGAAGAGCCGCCGATCTCGGCATAGCCTTCCGGACAAGCACCGCAGACGGCCAGCATATTCGCTCCAAGAGGCACACATTGCACGAGAGTCGGATCACCCTCCTTGCAGATGTCCGGCGCGTCGGTGACACCGGTCGTCGCGTACCCCTCCGGACAGGTCCCACACATCTTCCTGATGCTTTTTTTCGGCGCGACGGATTCTTGTTCTTCAGCAAGCCCCAAGGACGGAAAGGTTTCGAAGACCGGCAACATCGCCACGCAGACGATGATGCCAAGCCGTCCGATAACCACCGATGTATCTTTCAACATGCCTCACCCCCTTGCGAGTTCCTTGAGACCTTCCCGAATCAATTGTTGGAGCGCTACGGGACTTGCCGCCGCCTTCGTGACCCGCTTCAGGGCTTCTTTGGCATCCTGTGGGCGATAGCCCAGATTCACCAGGGCCGACAGCGCATCCTCAAATGAACCGTCGAGACCCGCCTTGTCTGGTATAGACGACTGGACGGAGGCCGATTGCAGCTTGACTACCTTGTCCTTGAGTTCGAGCGCAATGCGGCCCGCAGACTTTTTCCCGATACCTGGGACCGTCGCGAGCTTTTCGACATCTTCCGTCTGAATCGCACAGAGCAGTTCCGTGACGGGCAAGCTGGATAGGACATTGAGCGCAAGTTTGGGACCGACCCCCGACACGGTGGTCAACAGGAGAAACAGCTCCTTTTCGCGTGGCGAGAAAAATCCGAACAGCTGAATGGCATCTTCCCGAAGATGAGTATAGATGTTCAGCGCGGCGACTTCGTCAAGATTCGGGAGCGCGTAGTAGGTGCTCAGAGGGATGTGGACCTCATACCCCACCCCCTGGACATCCAGCGTGAGGTGGGTCGGCGCCTTGAAAGCCAACCTCCCCGTGAGAAAGGCGATCATCTCGTCTCGTAACTCGGGTACCGTAGTTCGCCTGATCGGAGACCTTCGTCATCCTGCCGCAACGGCTACCTTCTCCATCACTTCGTCGGAGATGTCGAAATTGGCATGAACCTTTTGCACATCGTCATGCTCATCCATGATTTCCATCAGCTTGAGCATCTGTTCAGCAGGCTTTTCATCGAGGCGGACTGTATTTTGAGGGATATACGTGATCTCAGCCAACGAGGTTTCAACCTTGGCATCGGCCAGCGCTTTTTTCACGGCTTCAAAATCGTGAGGGTCCGTGGTGACCTCGAAGGTTTTCTCTGCCGCTTTGACATCTTCCGCACCTGCGTCCAGGGCCAAAGAGAGAAGCGTATCCTCGTCCACCTTGCCCCTCTCGACTGTCAGCAGTCCCTTCTTGTGAAATTGCCACGCCACCGCCCCGGCCTCTGCCATGTTCCCGTTATTTTTCGTGAAGAGGCTGCGGATTTCCGCCACTGTGCGATTGCGATTGTCACTGGTGATTTCCAGCAACAGTGCGGTACCCCCAGGCCCGTATCCTTCCAGGGTAAATTCTTCATACGACACACCAGGGAGTTCCCCTGTTCCACGCTGGATAGCCTTCTTCATCGTGTCGCCGGGCATGTTGGCTTCCTTCGCCTTGGCAATGGCCAGTCGAAGACGCGGATTCCCGTCCGGATCGCCGCCGCCTCGGGCCGCAATAGTCAATTCCCTGATAATCCGTGTGAAGATTTTGCCGCGTTTCGCATCCTGCGCCGATTTGTGGCGCTTGATGGTTGCCCAGTGACTATGGCCACCCATGAGTTCAGTCCTCCTCTCTGCCAGCCATCTTTCTGGGCCGACTAGAGATGACGGTGAAATTCCTACATTTACCTTTGGTTTACACGTAGCATAGGCTTCGGAAAGGTGTCAATGAGTCCGACTGGATACTGACCACGTCCACCTATTCGGAGTACAGGAGCAGCAGCAGACCAATGAGAATCACGGATCCCGCCCAGACAACGTCCCACCGTTTCACAAATCGACCCGAGGCACCGGGTATCCAGGAGGCCATCGCTTTTGAGAAAGCCGCGCACAGGCTCACACCGCCCAACAGCGTATGGTGAAGCTGGATCTTCGCACTGGTTGGATGATCTCCATGTGAATGCACCATGAGGAGCAGCCCTCCGATCATCGGTAACAGTATTAATGGAGCCGCCCAGGCAGGATGCCGAACCCAACCGATTCGGCGGAGCGTCTCAGACAACGCGATGCCTGCGGCAATCACGCCGAAGAACTTGTGCTGGATGATTTCAATGTCCCCGCCAAAAAATGTTTCGGCAAAACTGAGAGAGCCGATGGGCCAGGCATCGTGGTCGCTCCAGACCAAGAGTAATATGGCGACGACCCCGAGGGTGCCTGGGAGGACTAGACGAGTCCAGAACGGCCAGGGATACCGCAAGGCGAGGCCCAACTCGGCCAGTCCGAATAGTACAGCGCAAAGACCGGCGAACCGATGGTTGAACTCCGAATAGGCAATCCCTTGGGGTGATCCTTCCCAGCCTCCACCGGCGTGAGCGTTTTGATGCGCAGCCGCACCACCTGTCTCGGCCGGAACGTCCTGATGGCCGGAGTGCAGTTGCGCGTGCGTCTCTGAGATGCTGGTGGTTGAAACAATGACGAGGATCAAGCCGGACAGCAGAGAGGCCCACCACTGCATGCCAAAAACCCTCGCAGGAAGAATCCCAGACAATCGAAAGGCCCATCCAGCTGTCTGAATGGGCCTTTCCCGACAACTCAATTAAGGCCGACAAACCCTGTTACATGAACTTCATGAACTTGTCCTTGGCTTCATCCATCACCTGCGCGGTGACGGTCGATATCCCGCGTTCCTTGGCCATCCGTTCAACTTCTTTGCGCGCCATGGGCCGAATGAAATCCGGAATATTGTCCAGCCGTTGTTCCGCTTCCCGCGACCAGGTCATGCCCTCGGGGGAATAATTCTTGGAATCGTCCATCACTTGCAGCGTAATGGTCTTGAACCCTTGTTTGCGGGCATAGGTTTCTACGCTCGCCTGCACCATCGGCTTCACAAACGCCGGCAATCGGTCGAGTTTTTCCTTGGCATCGGTGGTCCAGGTGAATTCCGAAGGGCCTCCATTGGCCGGTTTGCCGGAGTTTGTCAGCCCCATCTCAGCCACCATCGCGGAAAAGGGACAGCCGCTGCCGGTCTTTTCGCCCGCCTTGGCCGGAGCTGCCGCAGCCGTGACCGTAGGCTGAGCCTTTTGCATTTTCTCAGCCAATGACGCAACCATAGGATCCGGGGTCTCTGTCTTCGCATTCAATTTCAACCCCAGGGAATTCATCATATTGGTTTCGCCGGCATTGGTCACCATCGAGAATTTGGCATTGCAGGACGGGCAGCCGAAGAACACGCCGAGCGACCCCTCACCTGGTTTTTCAACCTTTTCAAGGCTCATGTAAGTTTCGCAGTTGAGACAGACGAATTTCATAATAGCTCCTCTCGCAGCAACCCAAGTGGACTTTCCACGGCACTGGACCTCCTGGTCACGGACATCCAATATCCGGCAAAGCACGCACGGAAGTCTCGGGAGAAAAATACGCTATCACAGGGGTTTTGGGAGAGTCAAACCAAGCGGAAGAGGGGGAGAGACATCAAAAACGTTACTGGAAATAAAGGGGCAGGGGCGAGATTCGTCGGCCTCGCCCCTCTTTATGATCTTGGACTCTTATATAGTGATACCGCCAACCGCTTCTCCAACCTTGGCCCCTGCATGACGCCGCTGCCAACCATAGGCAACGAGTGCCAGCAGGCCAAGCACGAGTAAACTTGCAGTCCCGGGCTCGGGAACCACAGTGCGCCCCTCATACGTAAAGTCACCGGCAGCAACAATATTCTGACTGGGGAGCGTCGTCATATCAGTCCACATGCCATTGATCCAATCAATGGTGAAGAAATAGTGACCAAAATTGTTCGTTATAAACGTAGAAGTGTCATTGATGTTTATGTCCTGCAACCCATTAGGGAACAGCTTCGTGTTGCTCCAATGGATATTGGTGTCATATGGGTCATCTATCTCCCATGCCGTCAGTTGCGAGCCATCGCTCGTGAAGGCTCCGTTTAGGCCGCTTGTGAATCCATAGGTACCTGCGCTGGGGATTGCATGACTCGTAGCGGGCGCAAGAACAACGAATCCGACGACCAAATACAGGACGAACAGGGCTGACCCCAACTGGCTTATCAACCTCCCATGATGTCCCATGATGGCACTCCTTCCTAAAAGGAACCGTGTAGAGGACTACCTGACCATTGTACCTGGAATATTGCGCATCGGCCAGGAAATCCGACAGCTGTGGCCTGCACCTAGTTGCCACTACTTATGGGAGACGATGTGGCTCGCCAGGCAGCCGCGAGGAGAATGCTCTGGCCCAAACATAGACCTGGAGCGAGGGAATCGCGCCAAGAAGAACACCGCCGCAGGTCGCCTTGGTATGGCCTGACGAGCGGGTCCGGCTTAAATCGAATATTGGAATGTCGGCTTGGCACCGAGGACTTCCGCCAGGACACCGCGCCGCTTGAGCACATCCATGACCTGCTTGGTCGCGGCATCAAAATCCATCGGTCCGCTCAAGACAACATCGGTGTTCGGCGGCGGTTCCTCAGCCGTCTTGCTCACATGCACGGCAATCACCGGCGCCGGATGGACGAGCGTCCGGATTGCCTGCGAGGCCTCCCGATAGTCCAAGCCAAACGGGTTCGTTGTAGACACGACGAGCAGGCCTGTATCGATGAGCAACCGCGCCACTTCTCCGTACCGCCGCGCCATTTCCGCCGTCTGAGTCCGTTCCTCTTCGCTGAGGTCGGCATCGAGCCCGCGCCGTAAATTTTCTCCGTCCAAGAGATAGGCATGGCGCCCGTCGGCAATGAGCCGCCCTTCCAATTTACGCGCTAATAAAGACTTACCGGTGTGCCGGCCACCGGTAAACAACACCACGGCAGACCGATGTCCATATTGTTTCGCGCGATCTTCAATGCCGACCTCGCCTTTCACCCACGCAAAATCACGACGGCGGGCCTCTTCGCGGAGGGATTCCTGGTCGTCTCGCACCATCTCGGTGACGATGCCGCCTCCCGCGATGTCATACTCGTCCACCAGCACAAAGCGGCCGGTGGCTTCAAACGACGAGGAGAGGTCGAAGGCGATCGGCGCCTTGGTCCGCAAGGTCAACTCGGCCACTTGGTTGCGATTCACAGCGATGCTGCCCTGCTGCTGATTCAAGTCCATCGTATCGATGATCCGATGGATGGCCGCCACTTCGCAGCCGACCTCTTTGGTGGCCATCCGCAGCAGGTATTTCCGGTCCTTCTCCAGCGGCCGCTTCCCCAGCCAAAACAGGTTGGCTTTGAACGAGGTGGAGACAAGGGGCAATCGCTCTTGATGGGTGGCGATTTCGCCCCGCTCCACGAAGATCTGTTCATCGAGCGTGACCCCGACCGATTCGCCCGCCTCCGCACTGGTCGGCAACGGTTCAATATTGAAGGCCTCGATCGACTGGATGTTGGCGCGCTTGTTCGAGGGGGAAAACACGAGGTGGTCCCCGACCTTCAAACGACCTGCCGCAATCCGCCCGGCGATAATCCGACGCGCGTCGAACTTGTAGACATCTTGAACGGGAAACCGCAGGGGCTGATCGGCCCAGGCCGTTTCCTTCTTGAAGAGGCTGAGGGTATCCAGGACGGTCGGCCCTTGATACCAGGTCATGGCCTGGCTGCGGTTGGCGATGTTGTCTCCCAGCTTGGCGCTGACGGGGATGATCCGCTCCGGAACCGCCCCGAACTGCCCCAGGAACTCTCGGTATTCCTTCTCGATGCTGTCGAAGACATCCTGCCGGTACCCGACAAGGTCCATCTTGTTGACCGCGACCGCGAATTGGCGGACCCCAAGGAGAGACAGCAGATAGCCATGTTTCTTTGACTGCTCCCTCACCCCTTCAAGCGCATCGATGAGGAGGAGGGCCGCTTCGGCTCGCGCGGCGCCGGAGATCATGTTTTTGAGAAATTCCTTGTGGCCCGGTGCGTCGATAATGATGTACTGCCGCCCCTTCCAGATAAAGAACGTCCTGGCCGTATCAATGGTGATGCCCTGTTCCTGCTCCTCCAAAAACGCATCGAACAGGAAGGCATACTCGAATTCTTTCCCCTGCTGGCGGCAGATCGCCTGGACCTTCTCCAGCTTGCCCTCCGGCAACGATCCGGTATCGGCATAGAGCCGCCCCACCAGCGTGGACTTCCCGTGATCCACATGTCCCACAATGACAATGTTCAGGTTCTCTTGCGGTTTCGAGACGGCTCGTATCGGCGCAGCCGCCGTGGTCGTGTCGCCCATTACATGTACCCCTTCTTCCGGAGCATCTCCATTCCGCGGCCTGCATCCTGCGCGCGTCCGGCCCGTTCCGCGATGTTGGTCCCTCGGAGCTCATCGATGATCTCGTCCACCGTCTTGGCAGTGGACTTGATAGGGGTGGTGCAAGGGGCGCAGCCCAGACTCCGATAGCGGGTGCCGTCTCCCCTATCCAGATACAGATCCATGAACGGGATATTCTCGGCCTTGATGTATTCCCAGATATTGATCTCGGTCCAATCCAGGAGTGGATGGACGCGGATGTGCGTCCCCGGAGGAAAGGTCGTCTTAAACTGGTTCCAGAGTTCCGGCGGCTGATCGCGGAAATCCCAATCTCCGTGCTTGTCACGGGGCGAGAAATACCGCTCCTTCGCCCTCGTGCTGTCTTCGTCGGCCCGGACGCCCAAAATGATGCCGGTGTAGCCTTTCGATTCGACCAAATTCTTCATCGCCGTCGTCTTGAGCGCCGTGCAGCAGACATCTCGTCCCAACGTGTGGTTCATGCCGGCNNGTCGAATCCTTCCCCATCGACCAGAGCATGGCCAGATTGTCGAAATTCTTGTAGGCTTCGCGAAAAATATAGACGCTTTGATCTTCCAGCTGCCGAAGATGTTTCATAATTGAGTTCTTAGTTTTGAGTGTTCAGTGTTGAGTTGCCATGCACTCCGTGTATTTCCGGTTACGACTTGGCTGCCCCAACCGGCGCCTGCGTCAATTCTTCCAGCTTGCGCGCCGCGGCACCCCCCTCGAGCGCCGCCTTCGCCTTGGGATAGCAGGCCGAGAGCGACTCCCCTTTCCCCGCGGCATAGAGCAGCATGGCGGCATTCATCAGCACCCAGTCCTTTGGACCGCCCTGGACCTGATGCTGGAGAATTCGTCTGAGCAGGTCCGCTTCTTTCTCCCGCTGCGCCGGCGGAAATCCTCCCATGTCTCTTGAATGACCAAACGGCAATCCAAAGTCCTTGGGACCCACTCCCAGCGGGGTAATGCGCTCGTCTCTGAGTTCGAGCACTCTTGTGACCGCCGACAGGGATAATTCAGGGTCGCCTTCGACGCCACGGATGATAAACCCACGCGGACATCCGAGCATGCGCAAGGCTTCGGCCGTTTTCTCGAAATGCGGCGGATGCGACAGGCCGACCACCTGGGCGGAGGCCCGAGCGGGGTTGAGGAGCCTGGCGATGGGATGAAATACATTCCTCACGCCCAACTCCTGGCGCATTTCGAGGAAGCGATAGACCGGAGGGTGGTAGAGGCCGATGTCCAAATAGGCAAAGCTCTTCTTCCGGAGCTCGTCGGCGACGACGTGAGGGGCCGAATCGACTGCAATACCCAGTTCTTTCAGCACCCCAGCGCTGCCAGGCCGTCCTGGAATACCGTCAAATCCGTGCATGAGGACCGTGGCGCCTGCTGAAGCCGCGACGATCGAGGCGGCGACCAGCGCATGAAATGTGTCCTGCTTCCCCGCATAGCTTGGGACATCGACGAGGGCCGTGCCTTTAGGGACGGCAAGCGGGGGCACATATTGTCTGGCGGCGGCGGTCAAGGCGGCCAATTCCGTGACGGATTCCGACTTGAAACGCATGGCGATCAGAAAGGCGCCGACCTGCGCCGGGGTGGCTTCACCTTCGATCAGGGCTTTCATGGCCTGTTTGGACTCATCCCAGGTCAGGTCTTTGGATGCTTTCGGGCCTTTCGCGATTTTGGCGAGAATCTCTTGGATCGGCATGTCAGGCCTTGTGCAATCCACATTCGGTTTTCGCATTGCCCTGCCAACGGCCGGAACGAGGATCCTCCCCTGGCGTCACCGGTTTCGTACAATGGGTGCAGCCGATGCTGGGGTAATTCTGATCGTGCAGCGGATTGTAGGGAACCTCGTACACGTTGATATAGGTCCATACGTCGGACCAACTCCATTTCGCAAGGGGATTCACCTTTGCCAATTGAAACTTCTCGTCCCACTCGATCATCTTGGCATTGGCCCTCGTCGGAGCTTGGTCTCGTCTGATGCCGGTGATCCAGGCATCGAATTCCTTGAGCACTCGGGTGAGCGGCTCCACCTTGCGCAATTGGCAGCAGCGATCCGGATCGCTCGACCAAAGGGCCTCGCCATATTGCCGGGCTTGTTGCTCCGGAGTCAGTCGGGATTGTACTTGGATGACTTGCGCCGGCCTCAACTGGTACCGCTCAACGACCTGATCCCGCGTCGCATACGTTTCCTGAAACAAAAAATCCGTATCCAGATAGAACAGGGGCACAGATGGGTTGATCCGGTGGATCATATCCACCAGCACGACATCTTCCGCGCCGAAGCTGCAGGCCAAGACGATCTTGGGTGCGTAGCGCTTGATCGCCTCCGCCAACACGTCCTGGGGTTGCTTCGATTCGAGCGACTCGCCCCACGACTTGAGCGTCGCCACGAGCTCCGAACGGCCATTCACGGTCATGATGAACTCAGTCCCTTCTGACCTTACTCTCCGACTTTTTCAACCAGCACCCGATAGTGTGTGGCCTCCGGCTCGAGCGCCTCTTGCAGGACCACTTTGTGCCCGTCGTTCTTCAAGCTCATCGGCACGTTCTTGATCGGCTCGCCTGCGTCCAGCCACACTTCCAACTTCTCACCGGCATCCATCATTTCCAGCTTGAGCTTCGTCTTCACATAGTTCATCGGGCAGGCCACACCCCGCAGGTCGTAGACGGGCGCGCCCGTCGGAGCTGGTGCGGCAGGCGTTGCTTGAACGGGAGGCGGCGGCACCTCCGGTACGGTCTCTTCCTTCACAGTGACGAGCTTGAGGTCCTTCCCCATTTGCTCCGTCGCCGCACGGCACGCATCGACAAATCCTTTCGCAAAGGCCATCTTCTCGCGAGCCGATGCTTCCGTCGTCTCTTTCGGACCCAGATCGCCGACGGTCTTACTCAGGTCCTGATACTTAGCAGGTACAATATCCTTCTGGGCAATCCGTCCGTCGAACTCAATGAACGTCTCGGAATCGGTCGATGGCTCAAGCCCTTCCGTCACCAGCAAGGCTTTCGCCGCTGCCAACACGGCACGGTAGGACTTGTTCACGGAAACTGAGTATTGGTGTTTCTCCACCAGCAGTTTCGCCTGATAGAGCTCCTGGTCGGCTTCAAGAATGCCGTTCTCGATCATCTCGAGGGCACCACCTGCACACTCTCCGGGACCGAGATCTTCAAGGATGAACGGCTCTTCCCCTTCCCAGTCATAGTAGAAGGTAGGATCGTCCGCATAGGACGGCACGATCGTATAGGGAATCAGTTCATCCTTCAACGCGTGCTTCCCGACACGATCGATAAAATTCGGCATGCTCTCCCCAGACCTGCGATCCCGTCGATACACATCGATCAAATGCGTGACGGCTGGCGACACCGCTTTAGCCGGCAGTTTGACCGTCATTTGGCCGATCTTGGCCGTTCCGTTCACCCTCCCGCCGAGATGGAGTTCATACATGGGCAGGGTGTGTTCTCCAATCCGCTTGCCGACTCCATGGAGCCCGATCGTCGAGATATGGTGCTGGGCGCAGGAATTATGGCACCCGCTGATCTTCACGCTCACGTCCTTCAAATCCTCGGGAACCCGTCCCGCTGGGAAGACCTCCGCCAACGCTCGGGCCATCCCCTTGGACGACGTGATCCCCAACCCACAGGTATCGGTTCCTGGGCAGGCGATGATGTCCTCGACCAACTCGGCTCCGGGATCCGCCAAGCCATGCAGGGCAAGCTCCTCATACAGTGCTTTAATCTGGGGCTCGGGAATCCATCGGATAATGACGTTCTGATTGATGGTTGTTCGGAAGTTCCCGTTGGAATAGCGATCCGCCAGGTCGGCCACAAAGAGCATCTGCTCCGCGGTGATATCACCCATGAAGAGCTTGATCGCTGCCGTGACGTAGCCGCCTTGCTTCTGGTACACGACGTTGGTTCGTTTCCACATCTGAAACGGAGTTTCATGGCCGATGTAAGACTCGCCCCCATTTCCATTGCCGGCAGCGGGTAACGACCCGTTGCGGGTCGGCATAATGAGAGGCGTGGGCTCGTCCGCATGACTCAGCAACTTGATGGGATCATGGGATGGTTTGCTATATCCCATTGACTGATAGGCCGCCTCCCACCTGCGCTTAAACTCCTCGAATCCCAGCTTCTCGATCACGAACTTCATGCGGGCCTTGTTGCGGTTTTTCCGATTGCCCAATGTGTCGAAAACCTTGATCACGGCTTCGACGCTCGGCAGCAGCTCCTCCATCGGGCAAAATTCGCGCAGCACCTGCGCCAGGCGCGGCAGGGACCCCAGGCCGCCGCCCGCCACCATGCGAAAGCCGATGACTCCGTCTGCCCGCTTGACGGCCAGAAGCCCGATATCGTGAATCGGTGTGAGCGCGCAATCGTGCGCGCATCCGGAAAAGGCGATTTTAAACTTCCGGGGCAAACTTTGATTGAGCGGATTGCGCAACAGATGATACGCGACCGTCTTCGCATAGGGCGTGACATCGAAGACTTCGCCTCGGCACACACCGGCGAGATGGCAAGCGGTCACATTCCGGACCGTATTGGCACAGGCTTCTCTGGTCGTCAGTCCAACCTCCGCCAAGCCGCGCATGATCGTCGGCACGTCCTTCAGCTCGACGAAATGCATCTGAATATCCTGACGCGTCGTCACATGGCCAACGCCGGTTGCGTAACGATCGGCCAGTTCCGCGACGCGACGAAGCTGATTGGCGGTGATCCCTCCGAACGGAATCTTGACCCGTACCATCTGCACGCCTGGTTGCCGCTGCCCATAAATCCCATATTGGAGGCGGAACGGCCTGAAGAGATCAGAAGACACGTCGCCGGCCAGCAGCCGCATGGCCTCGGCTTCGAAGGCGTCGATTTCTTCGGCAATGGCGGGAGGAATGGGAGCCGTCTTGATCTCTACCGCTCTGAGTTGTTGGGGAGTCATGACTTGATCTCCTGTGGCTAACGTTGGGACGAAAGCAACTTTTGCCCGGCTCGGTTGTCGTCCTGTTTTTCAGATATGATACATGGGATTATGACGCGCCTCGATCGCGCGTTGGCGGCCGGCCAACTCGTCGATCGTGATGCGCTGCAGGACGTCATGCTCGGCCTGCGCCACTTGTTTCCAGACCTGCCCAAGCAGCAACTCCTGTTTTGGAAGACGCCGTTCGAGAATCGACGTGCCATTGACGACATGGTCAAACACGGGACCATCGAGGACTTCAAGAAGATCGGCGATCGAAAGTGCGGACGGTTCCTTGAGCAATCTGTAGCCGCCTTGCGCCCCTCTTTGGCTGTCAATCAGTCCGGCTTTTTTCATGGTATGGAGAACTTGCTCAAGAAATTTTATCGGAATGACTTGCCGTCTCGCTATGGCTCGAGCCTGGACAGGAACTTCACTCCCGTTCATGGCTAGATCGATTGCAGCCAAGATTCCATACGTTGCGCGCCGCGAAACCTTCATTCTTGATTATTCCCGTAGGAATTGAGGAATTATATACATCGCGGTCATTCCGACTGTCAAGCTGAAGCCGTAGTCGATATCCGCTTGAGCAAGATACCCTCTGTTCCATGATTTGCACCCATAGTCCCCGGCATTCTTTATTGGACGGCAGGTTTGTCGCAGCAGCGCATTGGCCTGCCTGCGCGTGAACATGCGCAGGCACAGGGTCCAGCAGAACCGTTCTTGAATAATAATGTGGGATAGGGGACTGCATGTGCCTCATCGGTACCTGATGCTCACTTCTGCAACGGGCTGCGGAACAGCATGCGGTTATTTTTCCTAACCCATGATTATACTGACACGTATTTACCACTATAGTACACGTCAAGACGATGGGCGAGCCTCCCTAATGATCTCGCGCGCGCAAAAAGCATTTGACATCGTTTTGTGCCTGGGCAATAATCCGCCCCTCTTCTTCGGGTGGTGCCTTCATGGCGGTGCCTTCACCTGCTTATACGGTCCTCATGTTGACGACTGATGTCGAGGTACAAGCTCAGCTCAAGCAGGCATTAAGAGACGTGTCTGTCACCGTCGTGCGTGATGCCTCGGCTTTTCAAAAGGAAGCATCGAAACATCACTTTGATGCGGTGATCGTGGAATCTCGGGGGACGTCTGAGAAGGCGATGAGCCTCCCGGTTCATGTCGACCCTTCTCACACCTTGGTCATTGTCGGCTCACGTGCGGTCCTGAAGAAAACAGTGAAAACCATTCAGCTCCAGAATCAATTGCATGGGCACCCATCGCATCAGGGAAAGAGTCGTGACGCCTCTCTTGAAAGCTACTTAGAGATGAAGATGGGCGACTTTGTCAGGGGCATGATGACTGGAGCCGCGAAGAACCTGCACCCGATTCTCATTTCAGCCGTCGAACGCCCTCTGATCGCTTCAGTGCTTCAAGAGACTCGCGGGAACCAGATTCAAGCGGCCGAGCTGTTGGGACTGAACCGGAATACCTTGCGCAAGAAGATCGCGGAATTGCATATTCCCCTGAAACGCACAAGAAGCAAAGCAAAGCGGGCGACCTAGGCTTTCCGCATCCGTGCTGTGTTGTATCGTCAACCTGGGCTGGTTACTTCATTCTTACCGAAGGAGGAGACTCGATGACCAAGGAAGAAATTATCGCTAAAATGGCCGCATCAGCCGGAATCACGAAAGTCGCGGCAGGCACGGCGCTTGAGGCATTTACTGGAGCGGTAACGTCCTCCTTGAAGAAGGGTCAGCGTGTTTCGCTCGTCAATTTCGGCACCTTTACCATTTCGAAGCGCAAAGCGCGGATGGGGAGGAATCCCCGCACAGGCGAGTCGCTCCGCATCCCAGCGGTGAAAGTGCCGAAGTTTTCTGCGGGAAAAGAGCTGAAATCAGCCGTCAAGTAACTCCAGCCGGCGACCGCCTCAACGAATCAAGGAAAGGCGGCCTCCTTCTGACACTCCGGGGGAGGCCACCTTTCTCTTTGCTTTTCTTGACACTTCGGGCGAGCCTATATTAGCATGCGCAGCCGGACGATAGGCGCGTAGCTCAGGGGGAGAGCGCTACC
>DKBD01000100.1:0-2889 GCA_002451055.1 Nitrospira sp. UBA6909
GTGCCGTTGCTGGTGTTCTCACCGTTCCTCGTGGATGCCACAGTCACCTTGACGCGACGTATGATGCGCGGAGAAAAGTTTTGGCAGGCCCATCGCTCGCACTACTATCAGCGGCTCGCGCTGGCCGGATGGGGTCATCGGAAAACCGCGCTGGCGGAATACGGCGTGATGGTGTTATGCGGAGTGGGCGCGCTCGTGTTTCAGCAGGCACCGGACGGCGTACGGCTCATGATCGTGGGGATTTGGGCGCTGACGTTCCTCGGAATGGTCCAGTGCATATCGACGATCGAGCGCCGGAGGCTCGTATAAGGTGTTGAAGAATATGGTCCCTGCCTTGCGGAAATCCCTCATCGCCTTTGAGGTGAAGTGATGGCGGTGACATGGGACACCGTTCAGAGGCACTCCAAATTGGTCGCAGGCGTGTCTGTCGCCGGGCTAGGGTTCAGTCTTCCGATTTCGACCAGCCTAGATGGAATTCTTCTGGTGGTGACTGTCGTTGCATGGGTCGTCAGCGGGGCCTATGGCGAACTGCCTAGAATTGTTCGAGAAAATCGGTATGCCCTGCTGCTGCCTGGGTTGTTTGTCCTGATCGCGCTGGGGACGCTTCACGGTTTCGTTCCGTTCAGCGAAAGGGCAAAACATCTGTGGAAGTACGATGATTTGTTGCTTCCGTTGGTGTTCATCCCCCTCTTTCTCGATCCGGCTGTACGCGAGCGAGCCCTTTGGGCGTTCGGAGCCGGGATGGGTCTTACACTCGTGCTGTCGCTCGGTCTGGCTGCCGGATGGATTCCGAAAAGTTCTTGGTTACATGGCGATTCAGCCAATGCGACGGTGTTCAAGCTGCAAATTACGCACAATGTGCTGATGGTCTTTGCCGCATTGCTCTTTGCGGAGGTCGCGGTCAGGTGTGACGTGCTCTGGCGCAGATATGCGGTGGGTCTGTTGGCGCTCTGCGCAGTGATTGATGTCTTTATGCTGGTCCAGGGGCGGACCGGACAAGCCATTCTCATCGCATTGATTGTCCTGTGGTGCCAGCGCCGTTTTGGGATGCGGGGTGTATTGGTCGGGGTGCTGGCTGTTGTCGTACTCGTTGGACTTTCGTACGTAGCGTCTCCTGTCTTTCAACAACGTGTGGAGAAGACGAGGGGGGAATTGGCGCAATCAAATATCGATATGGTCGCGCCAGAGGGTTCTTCCGTTGGCCTACGTTTGGAGTGGTACAAAAATACGGCACAATTGATTACGGCATATCCTCTTGCGGGAGTTGGGACGGGAAGTTTTCCCCGGGCATATGGCGAGATGGTCGCCGCGCCTAATGCTGTGAAACCTGCTCACCCCCACAATCAATATCTGTTGACGGGCGCTGAATTAGGGGTTGCTGGGTTCGGTTTCGTGCTGGGGTTGTTCGGCTTGCTGTGGTGGAAATTCCGATCGATGGGCGGCCAACTGCATGCGCAACTCGGCCAAGGGATCGTCATTGTGTTGGCCATCGGGTGTGTGTTTAATTCGTTGCTGATTGACCACACCGAGGGGCTGTTTTTCGCCTGGATGATCAGCGCGGCGTTGGCGGCCAAGAGCGGTGAGGGAGGGGAACTGTCGTGTTGAAACTCTCCGCCTACATCATCGCGTACAACGAAGCCGGGAAAATCGCCGATGCGGTGAACAGTGTCTTATGGGCTGACGAAGTCATTGTGGCCGATTCCCACAGCACGGACGGAACCGATCGGATCGCCCGAGAGTTGGGGGCGAGGGTCGTGCAGATTCCTTTCGAAGGGTTCGGCCATTTGCGCAATCGGGTCATCGAGGCCTGCACGCACGAGTGGATNNAAAGGCGCCATGACGTACATGGAGCTTCCGGTGCATGAGGGGTACGACTTGCTGACGTCGAAGCCGGTCGGGCATTTGCGCCATGCCGTCTGGCAGATTCCGTTTCAAAACTTCGAGGAAGTCGTCAAGAAGGCCAATCGCTATTCCACGCTGGGAGCTCTCAAGCTTTCGGATCGCCGGGTGTCGATGGGGGCCGCCCTGTTTCACGCCTTATGGTCGTTTTTGAAACATTACGTGGGCAAGAAAGGGTTTCTCGACGGCTGGGCTGGGTTCGTCATTGCGTTCGGCAACTTCGAAGGGACATTTTACCGCTACGCGAAACGATTTGAAGCGCAAGAAGCCTGGCCTTGTCCGAAATCTCAGGCCCTCTACCGGCCAGACGGTTCGTCGACGGAATGAAAACAGCAGTGATCGTGACGACGTACAATCGGCCCGATGCCCTGGAAGCCGTCCTGGAGGGATACAGCAGCCAGAGCGACCGGGAGTTTTCGCTGGTGGTGGCCGACGATGGTTCGACGAAGGATACGGCAGAGGTCGTGCAGCAGTTCGCGCGGCGCGATGGCCTGTCACTCACGCATGTGTGGCAAGAGGACCACGGGTTCCGTGCGGCGGCAATCCGTAATCGAGCGATTGCGTCAACCAATGCGGACTATATCATTTTAACGGATGGTGACTGTATTCCAGCCCGCGATTTGGTGAAGGCTCATAAAGAACTGGCGGAGTTTGGCTGTTTTCTTGGCGCCAATCGTGTGTTATTGAGCGAAGCCTTTACGACCCGAGTCCTGCGCGAGCGCCTTCCAATCCACAACTGGCGATGGCAGGAGTGGACAAGTGCGTGGTTTCGGCGTGATATGAATCGTCTTTTGCCGTTGATAGCGCTTCCAGATGGGGCATTTCGCAAGCGAGCGCCGGACCGTTGGGAGGGGATCAAGACCTGCAATTTCTCCGCCTGGCGCAGCGACTTGGTTCGCGTCAACGGGCTTGACGAATCCTATGAGGGCTGGGGATTGGAAGACTCCGATCTGGTCATCCGGCTCATCCATGCTGGGGTGAGGCACAAGA
>DKBD01000100.1:2903-3189 GCA_002451055.1 Nitrospira sp. UBA6909
CAATGGGGATTGAGGCGAGATGAAAGAGCTGATGAAGCGAGAGATTCATAGGGTGCTGGTGGTGTGCACCAGACGGATTGGTGATGTCTTGTTGGCGACTCCCCTCGTGCGGTCGCTGAAGAGAGCCTATCCGGATGCTGCGATCGATATGCTTGTGTTTGAGGGGACACAAGAGGTCGTGTCGGCGAATCCAGATGTCCACCGGATCTGGACGATTCACCAACGCCAACCGATCGCCGCTCACCTCAAAATTCTTCGTTCGATCTGGCGACGCTACGATGTGGCT
>DKBD01000184.1:0-7899 GCA_002451055.1 Nitrospira sp. UBA6909
TACACACATTTCCGGAATATCAACGACAACCAGTGTTTTTTTGGAGCATTATCAAGACAACATCTAGCATAAACGTCCATATTTTTTGCAACTATTGAGCCATTTCGAAGAGCGTAAAGCTGATGCAAATTGAATCTACTAAATAATTGAAAATACAAACCTAAATGGTATTTATACTCTGGACGGCGGTTATTTTCTTTGCGTGCAAGACGAGTATCATACGTAGCACTGTGCGCGACCAAGTGTGGGGATACTTATTTAAACCATAAATAAATTGAACACTTGAGTAACGCGATGCTCTCACTATCCGGCGTTACCTTATGGTAGCACTATGCATGGGAGTAACGATTTCATAATGCCCATCCGATTTTCTTTGTTCCTGTGTTGATACCTGCCGTGATTGCTTGACAGCTCTTCATGAGCCCAGTAGAATTCTGCTCCTCTGACCCGTAAAGAGACTCGAGTGAGCGGGAATAGCTCAGTGGTAGAGCATCGCCTTGCCAAGGCGAGGGTCGAGGGTTCAAATCCCTTTTCCCGCTCCATCGTTTCCTCCTTCTATCCGTTCTTCTGATTCCAGTGGAACTACTCACGCCGCTCCAAGACCATCAATTGGCGAAGATTGGCCTGAGCAGAACGAAACTCTTCTTGCGTCACAGGCTGCTGCCCGAATCGGCCCCGGCAATAGAGTGCTGTAATGGCTGCCACAAGTGAGGTGGCCTCGGCCCATTGCGCCTCGGTGATGCGAAGGAATTCAAGAGGAGCCATTGTCGCTGGCTTGAGAAGGCCCCTCCCTCCAAGGAACGTGATCATCCGTTTATAGAGTTGGGTGATTGCCGGTTCTTCGCGCCTCACTTCCCTCTTGGAATACCCGCGATTCCATGGCCTCATCCGACCCAACCACACAAAAAGACAGGATGCGATCAGGACGAAGATGATCACTGCGGCAAGCCGCCAGAAATTGCCACTGACGAGGTGCCCGGCGGCCTCTCCTAATGCCGCAGCCAACGGTTCGAAAAAAGCGGTCAGGGAATCCTTGGCTCTATTCCGAGCCGTCACACTGCCGTCTTGCAATCCTCGAACTATCGCGAGCTGGTCCACGGCACTGTACTGCACAAAGATGCGGCTCCAACGCAGCCGAACACTATCAAGCATCCTTCCCAATGTCTGCCACGCGGCGGCTGCATGGCCCACGCTTTCTCCGGAGGCCGGCGTCGGATCCATCATGATCCAGCCGGAGTGTGGCAGGTGAACTTCAACCCATGCATGGGCATCTTGCTGCCTCACGACATAGTAGTTCCCATATTCGTTCCACTCCGTCGCCAGAAATCCCGTGACCAGGCGAGCGGGAATGCCGATTGCCCGCAACATGATCACCATGGCCGTCGCATAATGCTCGCAGTAACCGGTCTTTCGGGTGAAGAGAAACTCTTCGAGCGGATCGGCTTGTTCCGCAAGGGGGGCATCGAGACTATACCGATAATTCCGTGAGAGGTGGTCCTGAATGGCGACGGCTTTCTCATAGGTGTTGTGCTTACCCTCAACAACCTCTCGCGCCAAGTCCGTGATGCGATCCGATTGAACCGGAACTTGCACGAAGTGTTTGAGGAACGCCTCCGAGTATGAGACCGGCTGAGATTGAAGATCGGCCGGCAACACGGGATTTGATCGAGAAACGGCCGAGTATTCCATGCGCGTTGAACTGGAGAATGGCAGATACAATGCCCCTGTTAAATCCGCTTGGACCGCCGGCAATCTGCCGGTTATTGTTTCGGCAAAGGGCGCCGCAAAGAGGACAGGGGTGTCTAGTGGTTCCAGAAGTATGTTGTGCCGGAGGGCCGATCCGAGATCTGGGGCCTCCTGTGAATGGCTGCGGCGCACGGTAAAAGTCCCCGGACTGTCTTCACTCACGACACGACGATGGCTCAATTGGTTCGCCCAAGACTTGCCGTCATAACGATCGAATGCAATGCCTCGCAAATAGAGTCGCTCGATCTCGCGTCGGGAGCGGCCGAGAAGTTCCACCCTCATCACCACGCTGGGATCGCGCTTGATGGGCCCGATTGCACCCAAGTCTACGGTGTTCGAAAATCCTGAGGTGCGGATGTTCTCTCCGGAGCTCTTCTGATAAAAGCCGGCCCCGACCCGTGGAATGGCGAAGAACATGACCAGGGTCAAGGCGAACGTCATGACTGCAAGGCCGTTGGCCATCCAGAAAAGTTGCGGTGTGACACGGCCATGCCCCTCTGAACGTTCTTGTAGCGACCGCAGACCGGCCACAGATCCTCCGGCGTCTTCTGAATTCTTCGTCAGCTGGAAGAGAAGGAGTGTCCAGACCCCGGCGAAGAGATAGGCGAGGAAGATGGGAAGATACCAGAGATCCGCTGTCAGCGATGCGGCCGCCAAAATGGCTACGAGGCTGATGGCATAGAGATGCAAATAGTCCCGACGGCGCTCAAGATTGTAGAGTTTAACCATCATGAGGATTAAGAGAAAGTGAATCCCCGCCTGAAGGAAATCGCCTGAAATCCACAAACTATCGATCCAGAACACAAGGAAGCCAATGAGGACTAGAATGTTCCAAGTTGTTGTCGAGAGCTTGATTCGCGTTACGACATGTTGGATGACTGTGAATTCCGACGTTTGCATGAGCGCGAGTGTCAGCGCCAATCCGGTCAGAATCATTAGCCACTCGGGCAGGTAAGTCGCGAGCACCAGCCCGACGAATGAGACCGACGCGAGCAAGACAGATGAGAGTCGTAGCGCTTGATCAAGGAACATGACCAGCCCCAACTAACGACTCCGCGTCGATAAGAACAGCCGCCGACTCTGTACCGCAAATGGTTGTCCCACGCCACGGTCTCACAACGATCAGCACCCTATTATCAGGGTCTTCCGGATCCCTGAATGTTTCGGATTGAGGTCCAATATCTGATTCCGGTGCGCGGCGTTCGCAGAGGGCCAAGACGCGCAGGAGGTCAAGCAGGTGGGATTCGCCTTGACCGAAGGAAGAGTGAAACGTGCCCGCCGACAGTTTGAGATGATAGCCTCTGTTCGCCAGATGGTGAAGGAGGGACGCGGCAAAGGTTACGGCTTCTTCAAATACCTTGTCGTGACTGTCCGGCGCGACTATTGATAAATGAATTTCGGCGCGCCGTTGATCTTCCGCTTCAGTTTCCCGAACTGTCAGTCTTGACGTTCTGGCCGTCGTCACCCAGTGGATCGTCCTCGAGTCGTCTCCGGCCTGGTAGAGACGGAGATTGTATAAGTCATTTCCATTTCCTCTCCGATGAGCCGCATGTTCCTGGCCGGCTGCGAGCAAATCTTGCAACAGCTCATCCGAAAGCGCCTTGATCGCGGGACAGACAAGGGCCTCCCCTTTGGATGGGTAATAGGCTTTCTTGAGAAACAGTCCGAAGGGAAATGTTGTCGCCACACGCACACCGTCCAGCTGCAACAGGCCGCGTCGGGAAGAGACAAGCGGATATGATAGAAAGCGGCCAGCCCCTGGAAGAAGCTGGTCAACGACCAATCCTCGATCGAGATCTTTCCCGTCACTCACATCGAAGAGGCACAGCAAGAACGCAGGCAATCTCGATTTGCGGTTCTTCACCACGAGGGTTGCCGTGATCGGGTCATTGGCGAAGAGCAGATCGGGAAGATGACGATGGAATTCCAGCCGCCGCAAACAGTATTCAGCCACGATGCCGGACATCAATATAATGCTGAGCATCATCGCGAGCAGAAGGTAGAACAGATTGTTGCCGGTATTGATCGCTGCGACACCCACCGCCAAGGTAAAAAGCAAGAACTGAAGACCCTCGGGTGTGAGACGCGTCGAACGATGTTGAATGAGACGCCGGACGATCGCACGGAAGTGTGTCAGCATGTACCACCGGATCGTGCCAAACGGAGACTTTCGACAGGCAGTTAGACGGGAACAGGGACAGAGTCCACAATATCCTGAATGATGCGCTCGGCCTGTTCAAAACTTTGCTGGCGAACACCGTGCATGCGGGTGACCATAATACGGTGAGAGAGGACCGTGGGGGCGAGCTCCTTGATATCGTCAGGCAAGCAATAGGTTCGCCCTCGCACGAGCGCCAGAGCTTTGGCCGCGCGATTAAGAGCCAGCGCTCCACGCGTACTCACTCCCAAAGAGAGCAAATCTGACTGTCGCGTCGCCTGCACGATCGACAGGAGATATTCCGTGAGGCTTTCGTCCACAAAGACCTTATCAACCTGCGCCTGAAGATCGAGAACATCTTGGGCTGTGAGAATCGGCTGGAGGTCTTCGGCCGGATGGAGGGATGGGGATCGGTCAAGTACTTTCCTCTCCTCCTCCAGTGACGGATAACCGATGCGGAGTCGCATCAAAAACCGGTCAAGTTGAGACTCAGGAAGGGGAAATGTTCCATGATATTCCGCTGGGTTCTGTGTCGCGATCACCATAAACGGTTGACTGAGTGGATAGGTCTGATTATCCACTGAAATCTGTGCTTCACTCATCGCCTCCAAGAGACTGCTTTGGGTCTTGGGTGTGGTTCGATTGATCTCATCGGCTAACACAACATTGGCAAAGATAGGACCGGGCATGAACTCGAAGGCTTGCTTCTGACGGTTGAAAATCGACACGCCTACAATGTCCGATGGCAGCAGGTCGCTCGTAAATTGGATGCGCTTGAACGAGCAGTCCAACGATCGCGCAAGGCTATGAGCAAGCGTGGTTTTTCCTACACCGGGCACGTCTTCGAGAAGGAGATGTCCGCGGGCCAGAAGCGCCACGACTGTCATTTCAATGACAAGCGGCTTGCCCTTGATCACCCGTGAGATGTTTTCCTGAATCGAGCAAATCGACTGCGTTGGATTGATCATGAGGTCAGAGCTTGGACTGGGGCGAACATGATTGGAAATCGAACACGATCGAAGTCTAACAAAGGGTCTGGAGGCGGTCAATTTTTATGTCTTTTACGCCGAGGCGAGGGTTTACAAGGGTTTAGGAAGGGACGAGTGTGAGGAACCACGGAGCGGCTTCTTCCACCATGACGGGGAAGAGTCTTGCCGTGCTGCTGGCTGGAATACCGTAGAAGGTGGCCCCTCGGCTGATCCGAACATACCGAAACCAGCCTGTGGCATGATCCGTGGACTTTGGGGAAGCGGCAGGTCGTCGAAGAGCACCGAGATCCACCAAGTTGATCGAGTCGCCGATCGGCAAGCGATGGAGTGCCTCGTACACCTCGCCGAACACCTCCGGAATGCTGGCATCAGTAAAGGGTCGCTCTTGCGGGCGATAGCGAGGCTCATCGAGTAATTGCGCCAGAATTTCCCAAAACACTTGGTTGTCGACCGCACCTAGAACGCAGAGCGATCCTCGATCTGCCAGGAGATTGAGAAGGGCAAGGGGACCGATAATCTCAAACTTCCAGGGAGGGAAGAGCAACGCACGGTCGCTGTGCCGGACTTCGAGCGCGGGTTCGCCTTGAAATCGAATATGCCTAGAGGCTCCCTTTGACTTGTACAGTTCTTCCGCAATGATGGATTGAGACAGCCTCGATGGCTCGTAGGCGAATGTCGGCGTAGCTGGAGCCCAGCAGGTGCAGATGGTGTACCTGGAAGAGAGTTCTCCGGTATCATCCAAATTCTGAAGGGCAAACATATCCTGATTGCCGTAAAAGGAAAAGGTGAGCCCTACCTTGTTCCGTAATATCCGCAATCGGTCCTGACTCGGGTGAAGGGGGCCTCCCAGTTTAGATCGAGGATCGAGCCGATCCAGACAATGGAGGATGAGCTGGCGATTCTGCTGTTGTAATTTCGGGACATACGATTCTGCCAACTCACTGGCGAATGACAGATCGCCGGCCCCGAGATCCAAAACGGACGCCACCTCGGCATCAAGCAAGAGGTCAAAGGGATTCGTAGAACAGCGGATTCGCTGTTCGATCTCCTCGCTCGGCATCAGAGAAACCGACCATTGGGCACCGGGTCGAGCCGTCAACTCGAAGAAGACGCAGAGCGCGCGCACGGCCTTGGCGGGCGGAAATCCCGTCAAGGTCATAAGCAACTGACCGTCAAGGTCTTGAACTCGCCGTGCCTCCTGTCGCACCAAGACCTGGCACAACGGCTCCCTGATCGCGACAGGCAGATTGTTTTCCCGGGCTACATGAAGAAGTCTGGCGACAGTCGCGGGAAACTCTTGCTCCACGATCAATCGCTTTGAAGCTTCCCACTGCCCGGGATATTGTCTCGCACGCCGATTGACAAGGCGGCGAAATTCGTTGAGTGACTGGACTGCTGAATTCATCCGATGAGCCATAACTGGTTTCGTGGCAACTCGCAAGCAGACTGGCTTACTCTAACAATGATATAGTGAGCTGCTGCCTTCATCGTCAAGGCATCCAGCGTTTTGTCCGCCCACTGACTGCCTGAGAGGAGTTGCTTATGTCCGCGAGAAGCGTCCTTCGCATTGCCACCCGGCACCTTCAGCCGGCTGTTCGACTGGGCATCGTTGCCCTCCTCTTCACAATGAGTCTCGGCTGTGCCCAGGAACACCGGCAACTTTTCGGCTCAAATGAGGCGAGCGANNAATTACGAGATTGTGTATCTTGGTGAGGAACACCACAATAAACATCACATCGACGCTGCATTGAAAATTCTGGATCGGCTGTCCTCGGACGGTTTTCAGCCTGTCCTCGGCATGGAGATGTTCGGATGGGACGGCCAGCCGGCTTTAGACGATTATCTGTCGACGGACAAGCTTTCGAGAAATGAATTTATCGATCAGGTCCGGTGGACGCAAAATTGGGGTGGAGCGTTTGAAGATTACGAGCCGCTCGTGACGTTTGCTCGCGACCGGGGCCTCTCCCTCCGCGCCATGAATCCGCCCAAGCCGTTGATTCGGCGCATCGTGAAGGTTGGCTTGGATCGAGTTCGAGAAGAACCCGAGTGGACACAATGGGGCCTGCATCAAGATGAGATCGTTGACGATCCAGCCTATCGTGCGCGGATCGTCGATCAACTTCAACGATGTCACGGAGGAGGAACCGAAGAGCATTTTCAAACGATGTACGAGGCATCGATGGTCCGGGACGAGGGAATGGCAAAGACGGTAGCCGCAGGACTTGACGAGTTACGCCGAGCCACAAGCGAATCCCGCAGTATCATCGTCAGTTATACAGGAGGGGGCCATATTCAATACAACCTCCCCGTTCCGAATCGGGTGTCCAGACGGCTTTCAGGCCATGTAAGACAGACGACAATCTACATGACTTCGTTCGACCCGAGCAGGCTTGACGACATCCGCGAGTTGGTGCGCGAGAGGATCGCGGATTATATTTGGCTGACTCCTATGAGCAGGAAAGGTTCTCCCCAGCGTTGTCGATAGATTCGTTCGCCGATTTGCCAGCCCCCAGCTGCGGCCCACGCCATAACCACCGTCAACAAAGCCTTCATTTCTTGACAGTTCCGAACCGGCCCGGCAGACTGAGGTAACCTTCCTCAGCGGAGTGACCATCTGATGAAGATGCGAAACAAGATCGCTTGCAGCGCCGAACGACTAATCTTGCTGGATCCACAGATGATCCAATCAGTCGCCGAAAACAATGCCTTCCATATCGGCCGCCAGTATGTCACCGAAAACCGTGTTCGTATTGTTGAGGCGGATGAGGCCCAAGTTACCTCCGCGGTGATCGGCAATTCAGGCCTTTACGAGCAGACGATCCGACTGAAAGACGGCCACCTTGTTTCGAAGTGTTCGTGCCCGCTTCCNNTTCCTGAACCTCCTCCATTGGGCCCTGGCGAGGTGCTGTCATGGATTAACCACATCAGAAACCTGGAAGACCGGCGCCGCGAAAGCGAAGAGGTTCTGTTGAACCTTGAATCTGAAATGAGGGATCGCGAGGCATA
>DKBD01000184.1:8001-9054 GCA_002451055.1 Nitrospira sp. UBA6909
TATACCCACCTTACGCCTCTTGCGCCTCAGTTGGAAATTTCAGTAGAATGCCCCCTCATTTTTCAGCTTTTGTTTTGGGGGGAGGAGTGACTATGAAAAAGTTTTCTGTGCGAACGAGTGTGCTCGCAGTAACAGCGTCGTTTATCGGAGCATTACCGGCGTTGGCGAATGTTCCTGCAGGAGATGGACCTCCTGACTACAGCGGAATAACCGGCATGTACTATACCCTAATCGGGCTGGTCCTCGCCTACGGCGTCTACGACACGTTTTTCAAGAAGTCATAACCAACAGGATCCGTCGGCTCGTTGTAACGGGTCTTTGTTTCGCACCTCGCGGTCGTCCGCGAGGTGACCTTGCCGTTAATTCCGCTCTTGAGCACCCTTTGATTTTGCGGATCGCTCTTGGAGTAGTGGCGTAAGCAATTTGAGCACCTGCTCGACGACGATCCGGTAGCCTTCCTTTGTCGGGTGAATGCCATCGGGTTGATTCAAGGCCGAAGAGGCTGCTACGCCTTCGAGAAAAAACGGGATCAGGGGGAGATGATATTGCTTGGCCAGGGCCGGATACATCGCCTCGAAATTCCTGGTATAGTCTTGTCCATAATTTGGGGGGAGTTTCATCCCGGCCAGAATGACGGTGACGTCGGCTTGCTGTAATTGCTCAATGATCCGGCTGAGATTGTTTTTAGTTTGTTCGAGGCTGAGCCCCCTCAGTCCGTCATTGCCCCCCAACTCAAGGATGAGCAAATCTGGCTTGGTGCTGAGCACCCAGGGAACACGACGAAGACCGCCCGCCGTGGTATCGCCGCTCACGCCGGCATTGATCACTCTATAACGATACTCAAGCTGTTCCAAGCGCCGCTGAAGCTGAGCCGGGTAGGCATCATTCCTGCTAACCCCTAGCCCGGCCGTGAGACTGTTGCCGAAGGCGACGATTCGAGGCCTCGTATCCGCGGTCTCAGAAGAGCCGTCCGCTGCTGCCGTCTGGCAGGATAGGGCGAAAAGAATCAGGAGGAAGGAACGATGAAGACGCTGACGTCGTCGTATGGCGCAG
>DKBD01000107.1 GCA_002451055.1 Nitrospira sp. UBA6909
GGTCTTGGCGAATCACTGTTGTGATTGAGAGATTGTGCTGATTGGCGGGCGTATTTCATCAAATACCTCATCAGGGTTTTTGTTTGTGAACTGCTATGTGATCAGGTGCCTTACGGAGAGGGGGGAGTCTCTTCTCACGCTCAGCCAGACAGAGAAAAATATCCAGACGTTCCCTCACACCATGTGCGCGTGTCACTCGGCATACGCGGCAATCAGCCAAGTGATGGCAAAATCGGTGCCAACTTTGGAAAGTATGGGGAGATTAATTATTACTGCGCAATGTGAGGAGTTTTTTCACGCAAGGGCGCAGAGAGTGTTTCTTGCACTGTAGAGTTGTATGGACTGCCCTTCAGTTCATTCTACTGGTCTGGAATCAAATCACCTGCGTTGACCGTTGCCCCTGAAATTGAATGGGAAGAGGGAGAAGGGTGTGACGCTTTGTTTGGGGGGCTCGTCTAGGAAAACGGAATGGATTATTGGGCGCCAGCTGGCTTTGCCAGCTTTTTCCAGTGATAGGTGCCGCCATGCTCGCGCGGGGGAATATTGCGCTGGCTGCCGACTCTGGTGTACCACCACACCCCTTTCGCCTGGGTGCCGTCCTCCGAGAGGAGCACTTCGAAACCGCCCTCTCGGTCATTGCCGGGCTGGTGCCAAGTCCCTTGCCATAGACGATCGGCGATCTTGGTGGTGGTGAAGCGACCGTTCTGTTGCGTGTAAGGGCCGTTCCCTTTTTGATCCAACGTCGCCTTGTAGCGTTTGTCGTCCTCGACCTCGATGATATCCCATTCTCCGCTGAGGTCCGGTGCCGCTGAGGTGGTTGGGCTGTTGCCGGGACGCTGCGAGGAGATCGTGGATGGTGAGGCAAGCGGACCGCCCATTTGCGCGGATCGAAACGATTCGTGCCACGACAACAGTTGCCAACGGCCATCACGGCGTTCGAGGACGCCGGTCTCTCGCATCGGAAGAACCGTCCGTTTCAGCTCAGGTCCGTCGGCGGTGTAACGGATGTAGTCGAGCTCCATGGCATACCAGGCGAGATCTCCTTTCGTCCAGACTGTGAGCTCACGGATGGGAATCTCGAGCTTCTTGGCATTGACGAATTCCTCGCGTATGCCCTGTTCAAGCTCCGGCCATCCCACGTATTTGCGGCCGGCGACGGCGTAACTGATGATATCGGCGTCGTGCGCCATCATTCGAGAAAGAGTTGGAAGGTCTTTCTCGGCGTTGGCGCGCACCATCCTGCGGATGGCTGATTCAGGGTCGGATGGTTCTGACGCGATTGCAGAGGCGGTGTTGGCGCCGGTGAACAGCAGCAGGCTCCACCAGACGAGGAAGCAGCGTTGAATCATATCCCGCTCCGTGGGGGCAACAGAACGTCATTGACGCGGGAAGCTACATGGGCAGGGCGAGCGTTGTCAACAAATGCCAATGACCGCGAGTGATCCCAGTTGCGCATCGCTTGTGATCGTGACGTTTCCTTCGCTGTCCTCTTTGCCTCCTGAACCCATCAAGTGTTTTGGCTTAAATTGCGACTCATAAGGAGATTGTCTATGTCTGCGGAGCGTCGAAGGGTCACGAACCGTCATAAATCTGCGTGTTAGGAGGCCCATTTCAACGCGAGCTTCTTTTGGTTGATCGCACAGTCTCTTAAGTAAAGGTTGATGAGGTGCTGGTAAGGCATATGCAGTTCCGCCGCCAGCTCTTTGAAGTATCCGATCGTGGCCCGATCCAATCGGATGGTAATCGACTGCTTTAGCAGACCGCGATAGGGGTTTCGTGTTCCCTTCATCTTCGAAAAGTCATACTGGGCTCTCATGGGTCACCTCCGATAATGTATGGCCTCCTGGCGAGCCGCCTTTCTGGCCGAAATAATCCGAATGACCTGATCACTTTTCCTATAGCAGTGGCAGACGACCAAGACTCGCAGTTGGAAGCTGATGCCAAGCATGATGAAGCGATCTTCGTCACCTGAATGGTCCGGATCAAAGAATCGAATAGCCGAATCGTCAAGAAAAACCGTCTGAGCTTCCTCGAATGAGACGCCGTGCTTCTTGATGTTTCTGCGATTCTTCGCCTCGTCCCACTCGAACCTCAGTTCAGCCATATGTACAGTGTACATATGTACGAGAGGTCGTGCAATAGCAGGGCGCGGAAAACCTGCGGGCGTGTGCCTTGACAGCGGAGCCCAGGGGACTGACACCTTTCCTCGCGTCCGCCTCGGCGAGCCGCCGGGCGAGACGGGTCTGCGCGTGGTGTCTGTCCCCCGTCCGAACCCGCGTTCGCCCTGAGGCTCTCGAAGCATGTGGGAGTTCATCAAGCCGGATGAACAGAGGGTTGTTTCGCAGCCGGCCAGACGCGACCAATTTCGCGCAGATGCTGCGATAGAGATTCCGCAGCACAGTTTACTGATGAATACTGGAAATCAGTCTCTAGATGGTTGAGCCCCTGCGAGCAATGCATCGCACCGTGACGTGAGTTACGTTTCAGAAACTGCATATTTGTTGGTCTTTTGAGCAATCTCGTGGTGGCAACGGAATTGCTTATGTCTATATCGTGAAAGGGTGGGCAGTGGAGTGATTATAGACTCAAGCCTTGGTGTTGAGTGTGAGCAGGCTTGATAACGTATGGACGGCGATGCTTGCGATCGAGCAGCACTTCAAAAGTTTCCCGCAGGCGAAAGACACGGTGGACGGAGCTCGGTTCTGGTGTGATGCCTATGGAGTGGCAGCCTCGCGATCGGTGGTTGAAGAGGCGCTGAACGGGTTGATGGAGCTTGGGGTGGT
>DKBD01000056.1 GCA_002451055.1 Nitrospira sp. UBA6909
AACTGGCCGGCTGAGCAAAGTCTCTCGCAGCAAGACGGTAAGAACTCAGATGGAAAGCGGGAACAGCGTGCTATTCTGTTCGCTGACGCTCAAATGTCGTGAGACGTTCTCCTGAATTGCACTCTGGCCACGATTTCTGGACCCTATCATTGAGTGAGAACAACGATGCGAAAACTCAAACCTGTCACCCCCGGTGAACTCTTACTGGAAGAATTTCTCAAACCGATGGAGATCAGCCAATATCGATTGGCGAAGGAAATCGGCGTGCCGGCACAGCGGATCGGCGACATCGTGGCGGGAAAACGTACCATTACCGCCGACACCGACTTGCGCCTCTGCCGGTTTTTTGGACTATCCAACGGGTACTGGCTACGGGCCCAGGCAGCCTATGACACTGAGGTTGCAGAACGCGCGCTCGGGTCGAAGCTCTCAAAGATCAAACCCTGGGCCGGGCCGAAATCACTGAAGGTTGCGTCCTGACTAAGCGTTTCTCCCTCGCCGTTTGAGCTCTCCCATGGAACCATCTGCATTCAACCTCCTGGCTTAGGACAGAGCTGTGGATAAGCATCGGGCGCTACAGTAGACTTGCCAGCCCAGATGCTGAAAGTCACAAAATGCGTCTGACCCATAGATCACGGTAGCCCCCCTTCACTTCCTGCCACACCGCAGTCCATCAAGAGCGACGGGAAGAAGTGCGATGCAGCGGTGAAAAGCCTGGTTTTCCATACCCAATCCTAGACGCCGCCCGAGTGACCTCTGGTCATCACGCTCCTCCCCCAATCTCCAAACCCTCATCCCCCAGCACAGCCCCAGCTTCCGCTTGCAGGACACGGGAAAAAGCATTACTGCGAAGGGGCAGTGAGGTTAGCAACAATACCGTCCACGACTCAGAAGATTGCGGATTAGGTGTCAGCTGATGGCAAAAAGTCGGGGAGAAGTCCTCGGCCTTATTGAACAGAACCGAGAGAGACTCAAGAATCTTGGCGTACGCCGCTTGGGGTTGTTTGGCTCCTGTGCGCGTGGCGAACCAACGACCGACAGCGACCTGGATTTTGTCGTCGAGTTCACGACCAAGTCATTTGACGCCTACATGGACCTGAAAGCCTTCCTCGAAGACCTCTTCGGATGCCGGGTCGACCTTGTGTTATCCGATACAGTCAAGTCGCGGCTCCGCCCCATCATCGAGCGTGAAATCGTCTATGCCCCTGGATTATAGGATTTATCTCGAAGACATCCTGGACGCCACCCGCAAGGTGCGGGCATACACAAACAATCTTTCCAAGACAGCATTCCTTGCGGACGACAAAACCTTCGATGCGGTTGTACGGAATCTCGAGATTATTGGTGAAGCGGCGAAGAACATCCCCGAGAGTGCTCGCGGCAACACACCGAAGATCGAATGGAAAAAGATTGCGGGACTCAGAGACATCTTGATCCATGAGTACTTCGGCATCGACGGTGAAATCGTCTGGGACATCGTTCAGCATAAACTCCCAGACCTCGAAACAGCCGTAACACAACTGCTCGCCGACCTCGCCTAACAATTCCCGCACCTTTCCCCAGACCAAACACGAAACGGTTCCCCTTCTACTTCTGCTGGAAGATAGCTCTGACATTCGGACGGTCCAAGAGCGGCTTGGTCACAGGGACGTGAGCACGACGATGATCTACACGCATGTCCTAAACCGGGACGGCCGAGGAATCCACAGCCCCGCTGGCCGCCTGTGATAGAACTTGGCATCGCCCTGGCATATGGGACAGAGAACGGCAGAGGTGCGCCGGGATAGGCTGACCGCACATGCAGTGTTTGTCAGGCTCCGGAGAGCCGAGAAATTTATTGCTAAGCATGTGGAATTCTTATTAGGATTGGTCCATCCCAAGAACCTGATTTAACGGGATAGACTGACCAATCTACTCAATAGTTGGGCTTATCTGCCTCTTAGGCGTCAATGGGAGTGATGAAGATGAACGACAATTTGAAGCGAGTAGCGTTTCTCCTCGTCTCGCTGGCTTCGACGGCGGCCAGCCTCCACGCCGAAGCGGAAGCCCCGAGCCGGCCGTTCTTCGCGCAGCAGGTCCTGCAAGGGGTGACTTTCCAGGTCGAGAGCCCCAACAGTAGCTCGATCAATAAGGTCAAGGTGCGCGCGCAGGTGGGCAAGAAGACGATCGGCGAGCACGAGGTCGAGGCCGACGGCGCGATCACCGGTGTCGAGGTGGATGATCTCAACGCCGACGGCTTCCCGGAAATCTACGTTTACGTCACCTCCGCGGGCAGCGGCTCCTATGGCTCGCTGATCGCTTTCGCATCGAACCGCAACCGGTCGATCACCCCGATCACCCTCCCGCCGCTCGAGGATGAGGATGCGGCGGTGACGAAGGGCTACATGGGCCACGACAAGTTCCTCGTCGGCGAAGGCGCCTTGGTGCGCCGCTTCCCGGTTTACCGGGAGGGCGACACCAACTCGAAGCCGACCGGCGGCACGCGGCAGATCCAGTACAAGCTGAATGCCGGCGAGGCCGGATGGGTGCTGCGCAAGGACCGGATGGTCGAATACTGACGCCGCAAATAGAGGAAATGGTCGAAGTGACACGATGCCCAACAACCGGTTCCAACGCACGGCCCGCTACGCGGCCCGCCGCTGAACCGGAGCGTTAGACGGCGAGAAACAGGAGAG
>DKBD01000038.1 GCA_002451055.1 Nitrospira sp. UBA6909
GGCTGCCCTCTTTTTTCTTGTGTGCTGTTTCCGGTGATTCGATACAGTTGAGGTGTACGGATGAGCGATAACCACGAGCCGCCGGCAAATCACAACTCCGATGCAGAGCTCGACCTCCGTGGAGTCATCTGCCCGTATAATTTTGTCAAGACCAAGCTCAAGCTTGAGACGATGGAGCAGGGTCAGGTTCTTTCTGTATTGCTGGATGACGGAGATCCGATCCGGAATGTTCCCCGTAGTGTCGAGAATGAAGGGCACACGGTTCTCGCTCAAGAACGAGTCGATCAATCCTACCGCGTGCTGATCCGCCGGGAGGACGGCGACTGAGTCCGTTCCATGTTCTTGGCCCGCCGCGTCTTCCTTTTCCGTAGTTGTCCTCCCACCAGAATGAACGTGACGTCCTGAGCCGGTTGGGTTTCGCCCAAGACGCGCCGTATTTGGAAGGCCGTTCCTTGCACAATCCGTTCGCTCGGTGTGGTGAGGTCGCAGGCCAGGACGATGCGGCGCCGAGGCGCGATCTCGGCGACGGTGTTCACGGCCAACGTGAGGGAACGGGCTGTACAGAATGCCACAGCGGAGACCTGGTGTGTCACCAGATAATCGGAAAGCCGGCGACGTATGCCCGATTTGGTTTCCGGCAGTGGTCCGAGAAAAAAGAAGGTGTCGAAAGGAAGTCCAGCCGCCGCGACGGCTGCCGTGAGGGCTGATGGGCCGGGAACCGAGACGACCTGAATGCCATGAGCGTGAGCGGACCTCACCAGGTGTGATCCGGGATCGGCGATCACAGGCGAGCCGCAATCCGACACGAAGGCAAGCCGTGCTCCTTGCCGTAAGCGATCAATCAAGACTGCGGCTTTTTCTTTGATGTGTGCGGGCCCGTAACTGGTCAGCGTCGTATCGATGCCATGATGGGAAAGCAACCGGCGCGTTGCCGCGGGATCTTCCGATACGATCAGATCGGCGTCGTGCAGGATTCGGATGGCGCGCAGCGTGATGTCGTCAAGATGCCCGATGGGAACCCCAACGAGATAGAGGACCCCCCCCGCATTTTGTTGACTCTGTTCGGACAGCATCGATATAATTTCTCGCTTATCTCGTCAGAAACCCGTCGTGAGCCGTATTCGGCAAAGGCATCCTCGATGGCCGCCGTTTGTTTGATGATCACCATGGCTCTGTATTTCGCCGCCACGGTGTCGTTTCTCATCTATTTGCTGCGGCGTTCCGAAGCCCTGTCGAACGTGTCGCTGTGGGTGACGGCGGCCGGATTTCTGTTTCATACTATTGCGTTGGTTGCCAGGATGGTGGGCGCATCGTCGGCGGCGCCTCCCAGTTTCTACGAGGCGCTTTCGTTTTTCTCTTGGGTGATGATTCTCGTGTTCCTGGCCGTCGAATTTCGCCATCGAATTCATGTGCTCGGATCTTTCATGGTTCCGCTGGCGTTGATTTCGTTAGTGTCGGCGGCCGCGCTTCCGGAGACAGTACCCACGCTCGGGCCCGTATTCAAGACCCTGTGGGTCCATGTCACGCTGAGCATGCTGGGTACCGTCGGGTTTACCGTTGCGTTCGTCGCCGGGGTGATGTATCTGATTCAAGATCGCCTGCTCAAGTCGAAGCGATTCAACGTGCTCTACAGCAAGTTGCCGGCGCTCGACTTCCTCGACCANNGGACGGTTGACGGTCGGATGGCGTGCCAAACGCGCCGCCTATTTGACGGTGGTCGGATTTGCCTGTGTGATCCTCACATTGGTCGGAGTGGTGCTCAAAGACCACGGAGCCCTGTCGTGACATGCATCTGATCGTCGTGGGGTTGAGCCATAAGACGGCGCCGGTCGAGATTCGCGAGAAACTGGCCGTTCCCGAAAGCCGCTTGGGCGAGGCGCTGGGCCGGCTCTGCTCCTATCAAGGCGTGAGGGAAGGCGTTCTCCTGTCGACTTGCAATCGGGTTGAGGTCTATTCGGTCGTCGATGACGTCGAGTCCGGATACGGGCGCATTCAGGAGTTTCTCGCCGATACCCATCTCTCGTTGTCGTCCGAACAACTGACACCGCATCTTTATTGGCATACCGGAGATCGGGCGATCGGCCATCTGTTTCGGGTGGCGGCCAGTCTCGATTCGATGATCATCGGCGAATCGCAGATCCTGGGCCAGCTCAAGGATGCCTTTGAAGTCGCCCTGGCGCATAAGACCACGGGCGTCATCATGAACAAGGTCGTGAAGAAGGCCATCTCGGTGGCCAAGCGGGTGCGGACCGAGACGAAGATCGCCGAGACGGCGGTCTCGGTCAGCTACGCGGCCGTCGAGCTGGCGAAGAAAATCTTCTCCAATCTCGATGAGAAAACCGTGTTGCTGGTGGGCGCCGGCGAAATGGCGAAGCTGGCGGCGCGGCATTTGATCTCGCAGGGTGTCCGCCACGTCCGGATTACGACGAGGACGCCGCAGCACGCGATCGATTTGGCAGACAAGTTCGGCGGGACGCCCGTTCCGTTCAACCGGTTCAAGGACGAGATGGTGGCCGCGGATATCGTGTTGGTTTCCACCGGAGCGGCGCATTACCTCATCAGCGCGGAAGACGTGCAGCGGGTGGTGGACAAACGGGGAAATCGCCCCGTGTTCTTGATCGATATCTCCGTTCCTCGGAATATCGATCCGGCGGTTCGCTACGTCGACAATGCCTTCCTGTTCGACATCGACGATTTGAAACATCGGGTTCAACAGAACCGGGCGGAGCGGCTGCAAGAGGCGGAAAAAGCGGAGCGAATGGTGGTGGAAGAAGTTGTCGCCACCGTCGAGTGGATGAAATCCTTGGAAGTGACTCCCACGATCGTCGCGCTGCGGAGCCGGGTCGATGAAATTAAACAGGCGGAAGTCGAAAAAGTTCTCGGCCGCTTGGCCCATCTCTCGCCGCAGGATCGTGAGCTGGTCGAAGGGCTGGCGTCCTCGATCGTGAACAAATTGATCCACCGAACGATGGTGACGCTGAAGGCCGAAATCAATTCTTCGAACGGACCCGCTTTCGTCGAAGCGGCTCGTCGGTTTTTCCATCTCGACCGACCGTTGACGCAAAACCGACAAGAGGAAGGCTGCGCGGATCAGTCCCGGTATCTTCTTCCCGGCCATGGATCATCGGAACAGGAGGAGCCTGAATCGGCTGTTCGTAAGCAGGCTCGTTAATCCACGAACAATTTGAACAGAGCAAGGATCTACGTGTGTCTACACCAACCGGCCGTCGTCCGACCCTGATTTTAGGAACGCGAGGGAGCAAGCTCGCCCTGCAGCAAAGCGAGTGGTTCCAATGTCGCATTCATCACGTGGCGCCGGACGTCCAGGTGACGCTGCGCAAGATTCAAACGTCCGGCGACAAGATTCTCGACGTGCCGCTGGCCAAGATCGGGGGGAAAGGTCTCTTCGTCAAAGAAATCGAGGAAGCCTTGCTCTCCGGCGAGATCGATCTTGCCGTCCACAGTATGAAGGACATGCCGGCCGAACTGCCGGACGGGCTCGATATTCTCTGTGTCCCCCCCCGCGAGGATGCGCGCGACGCCTTGATCAGCCGCGACGGGCGCCCGTTCAAAGACCTCGCCCAAGGGGCGAGGATCGGTACGGCGAGTCTACGCCGGCAGGCGCAGCTCCTGAACGCCAGGCCNNGCATCGAGATGCTGCGCGGCAATCTGGATACACGGCTGCGAAAGCTCAAGGAAGGACAGTTTGACGCGATCGTCTTGGCTGCGGCCGGACTGCATCGGCTGGCCTGGACTCAGGAAATCACCGAGTATCTCGATCCGGTCGTCAGTTTGCCGGCGATCGGCCAAGGGGCCTTGGGCATCGAAGGGCGCAGCGACGATCTGTTCGTCCGGTCGATTGTGGAGCGTTTGAACGATCGCACCACCCGAACGGCCGTGACGGCGGAACGCGCCTTCTTGCATCGATTGGAAGGCGGCTGCCAAGTGCCGATCGCCGCCTATGCGACGCTGTCCGACGGGCAGGTGAGTCTGGATGGGCTGGTGGCAGGCCTCGATGGCAAGACCATCATCCGCGATCACATCCGAGGGAAGAGCGAGGAGGCGCATGCGCTGGGAGTCCAATTGGCCGAACGACTTCTGGCAAAGGGCGGCGACAAGATACTCCAGGAGATCTACGGGACCGACCGATGAGGGGGCGAGGCTCACAGGGCAAAGTCTATTTAGTCGGGGCCGGACCTGGTGATCCAAAACTCCTGACTGTTCGGGGAGTGGAATGTCTCGAACAGGCAGACGTGGTCCTGTACGATTATCTCGCCAATCCCGCGCTTCTTGCGCATGCGCCGGATGAGGCGGAACGTGTCTATGTCGGGCGACGGGGCAAAGGGAAATATCCGGCGCAGGAGGAAATCAATCGCGTGTTGATCGAGCGGGCCCGGGAGGGCAAGACCGTCGTGCGGCTGAAGGGCGGAGACCCCTTTGTGTTCGGGCGTGGAGGAGAGGAAGCAGAAGCGTTGGCGTCGGCGGGGATCGACTTCGAGGTCGTTCCCGGCGTGACGGCTGCGATCGCGGCGCCTGCCTATGCCGGTATTCCCGTGACCCATCGGACGTTGGCTTCCACGGTCACGTTTGTGACGGGACATGAAGATCCGGACAAGCCGTCAACAGGAGTGGAATGGCCGAGATTGGCGACGAGTCGTGGCACGCTGGTGTTTCTCATGGGGATGAAGAATCTGTCGGCCATCGTCGACAACTTGACGGCCGAAGGGCGGTCGCCGACTACGCCGACAGCGGTTATTCGTTGGGGAACGCGGGCGTCGCAGCAGACGGTGGTTGGAACGCTCGCTGATATTGTCGGCAAAGCCGAAGCGGCAAAGCTGGAACCGCCGACCGTGATCGTTGTGGGTGACGTGGTTCGCCTCAGGCCACAGCTCAACTGGTTCGAGTTGCGGCCGCTGTTCGGCAAGCGCGTCTTGATGACGCGGGCCAAGGAGCAGGCGGCGGAACTGGCTGAAAGACTGGCTGCCTACGGGGCCGAACCGGTTGAAGGGCCGACGATCCGAATCGTGCAGCCGGCAGACTGGGCTCCCGTCGACCGGGCCATCTCCGAAATCGTGACCTACGAACACGTGATCTTCACCAGCGTGAACGGCGTGGCCCGGTTCATGACCAGGTTGGGTGTGAACGGGTTGGATGCGCGTTGTCTGGCCGGGCGGCAGGTCTGTTGCATCGGGCCCCGCACCGCNNTTCTCATTCCGCGCGCGGAAGTGGCGCGCGAATTGCTGCCCGATGAGCTTCGAGCCCGCGGCGCCCATGTCGATGTCGTGCCGGTCTATCGAACCGTTACTCCAAGCGGGGATGGGGAGGAATGGCGCCGGCAACTTGCAGATGGGCACATCCACGTGGTGACGTTTACGAGCTCGTCCACGGTCCGCAACTTTGTCGACATGCTCGGCGGTGTGGACCTGGTCAAACAGCTCTTGCAGTCCGTCGTCGTGGCCGCCATCGGGCCGATCACGGCGAAGACAGCGGAGGATTTTGGTTTGACGGTATCGATCGTGCCGGGAGAAAATACGATTCCTGCGCTGGTCGATGCCATTGTTCGGTATTATGAAAGCCGAGATAAGGTTCCGGTAAGAACCCGGTAAAGAGAAAACGGAGAGCAGGATTTTTTGAAGGGAGGGTAACGGCATGGTTCCGGTGAAATCATTCATGATTCCACGAGAGAAGTTTGTAACGGTACCGCGGGATACGGATGCGCAGACTGCGGCCCGCATCATGCGCGACCGGGGGATCGGCAGCTTGTTTGTGACCAACGACCGAGAAATTATCGGAATCTTGACGGACACGGATATGATGCGCCGCGTCGTTGCCGCCGGAGCGGACGCGACCAAGACGACAGTCGAGCAGATCATGTCCGCTCCCATCGTGACCATCGAAGACCATAAAACGCTGCTGGATGCCAATGACTTGATGGCTCAATCGCATCTTCGCCACCTCGGAGTGACCTGTGACGGTGAGCTGGTGGGGGTCATCTCGGTTCGCGATCTGGTCGTGTTTTTGACGAATCTTCCCCGGAAGAAGTAGGACGGCATGGCATTCCCGATTCAGCGGCTTCGACGGCTTCGGCAACATGAATCACTCCGGCGCATGGTGCGGGAGACCGCGCTGTCTCCCGCCGACTTCATTGTGCCGTTGTTCGTTGTCGAAGGGCGGGATCGGCGTGAAGAAATCGGTTCGATGCCGGGGCAGTTCAGACTGTCGATCGATTTGCTGGTCAAGGAAGCAGAAGAAATCAGAGCCCTCGGCATTCCGGCGATCATCCTGTTCGGAATTCCCGCCCAGAAAGATGAGCGCGGCAGTTCCGGCTTAGACCAGAACGGTATCGTACAGCGGGCGGTCAGAGCGGTGAAGGATCACGTGCCTGGTCTGACGGTCATCACCGATGTGTGCATCGACGAGTACACCAGCCATGGGCACTGCGGGATCGTCAGAGACGGGAAGATCCTCAATGACGAGACGCTCGACTGTCTCAAGATCATGGCTCGCACCCATGCTGCGGCCGGCGCCGACATGGTGGCGCCCTCCGATATGATGGATGGGCGCGTGGCGGCGATCCGGGCCGAACTCGATCTGGCCGGATTTCCCGATGTGCCGATCATGGCCTATGCGGCAAAATTTTCGTCCTGTTTCTACGCACCGTTTCGCGATGCCGCTTTTTCCAGCCCTCAATTCGGCGACCGGCAGTCGTATCAAATGGATCCGGCGAACGCGCGTGAAGCCCTTCGTGAGATCGATCTGGACATCGAAGAGGGGGCTGATATTGTGATGGTGAAACCGGCCCTGCCGTATCTGGACATTATCGCCGCCGCCCGCAAGCGAACGCTCCTGCCGATTGCCGCGTATCAGGTGAGCGGTGAATACAGCATGATCAAGGCCGCGGTACAGGCCGGTTGGCTCGATGAACCACGGGCGATCATGGAGTCGCTCTTGGCGATCAAACGGGCGGGAGCCGACGTCATCCTCTCCTATTTCGCCAAAGACGCCGTTCGGTTGCTGTCTTAACCGCGACCATGAAGGTTACCCGAGGATACCGGGGCGAGGTCGCGCGGCCATATCCCGTGGCCACGATCGGGAACTTCGACGGCCACCATATCGGGCATCGCGCGCTGTTGCAGGCCGTGGCGCAGGCGGCCCGGAAAGCCGGAGGAACGGCGTTGGCGCTGACGTTCGATCCGCATCCGGTGAAGATACTGGCGCCGCACGTCGATTTGCGGTTCTTGACCAGCCCGGAGGAGAAACTCGCCTTATTTGAGGAAGCAGGGGTTGATGAGGTGGTCTTCCTGGAGTTCAACGAGGCCTTTGCCGGGTTGTCGCCGGACGCGTTCGCCGAACACGTGCTGTCACGGGGGCTGCGCCTGAACGAGCTGTTTGTCGGACAACATTTCGCCTTCGGTCACAAGCGCGCAGGGAAGATCGAGGATCTCGCGGCTCTGGGGAGACGGTACGGGTTTATCGTCCATCCGATGGCCCCGGTGGTGGCCGGCGGGAGTATTGTCAGCTCAACGAGAATTCGGCAACTCGTTCAAGTCGGACAGGTTGATCACGCGGCATTGCTGCTCGGACGGCATTATGCGATCGCCGGAATAGTATCCCACGGCGTCCAGAGGGGACAGACGCTGGGATGGCGGACGGCCAATCTTCGGCTGCCGCCTGATCGCGTGATTCCACCCGACGGGGTCTATGCGACTGTGACCGTCTGGAACCGACGTCGACACGATTCAGTCGCGTATGTCGGAACAAGGCCTACATTTGGCGCGGGAGAACGGCTGCTCGAAGTCCATCTGTTGGACGAAGCGATTGACCTCTATGAGGAGCGCATCGCGGTCGAGTTTGTCGGGCGGGTACGAGGCGACATGGAGTTTGAGGGAGGAGAGGCCTTGAGCCGCCAGATCGGGCTCGATGTGGAGTCAGCGAGAGCCATGTTGCGAAGGTATCACGAGATGCAGGGCGGGCGATGATGACCAGCGTGCCGGAAGCGACAAGGAGTGTGGCGAGGGCGGTGTGGCCTTCCCTGCTGCATCGGGCTGTGAAGACGATTCGAGGGAGGGAACTCTTCGACCGTGGGCAGCATCTGCTTGTCGCGGTATCGGGCGGACCGGATTCGATCGCCTTGTTGTCGCTCCTCCACCGGCTGCGCCAGTCCTGGCGCCTGACCCTGACGGCCGTCCATTGTAATTATGGACTGCGAGGGACGGAATCGGAGGGCGATCAAGAATTTGTAGANNCGCTATGGCGCGATGATGGAGACGGCTCAGAAATGTGGGGCGGATCGGATCGCCGTCGGGCATACCGCCGACGATCAGGCCGAAACGGTTCTCCTCTGGATGCTCCGTGGGGCCGGTCTGAGCGGGCTCTCCGGCATGCCGGCAGGCCGAAACGGCGTCATCGTTCGACCGTTGTATGAGACACGGCGGAGGGATATTCTCGCCTACCTTCATAGCGAGGGAGTGCCATATCGGATGGATTCCAGCAACGACAAGCCCCTGTATCTGCGAAATCGAATCAGGCAGGATATCATCCCGGCGTTGCAGCGGGTGTCGCCGTCGGCTGTCGAGGCTCTCTGCAGGCTGGCCGACATTTGCGGTGAAGACGATCGGTATCTGGATGAGCAGGTTGCCGCACAGTGTGAACGATGGATCAGCCGGCTGTCTGATGGGAGCCGGTCGATCGACCGATTATTCCTTCGACAGCTCCCGCGCGCGGCGCAACGGCGTGTCGTCAGGAATCTGTGGAGGCAATCCGACGCGCGACATCGGTCGCCGAGCATCCACTCGGTGGAGCGCCTGCTTCGGATCGTGGCAGGGAGGACAACCGTCTCGGACGTGGCGATTTCACCGGCTGGTGTGACGGTTGAACGAGACTGTGTGCGGTTTTCTGCGCCGAATCCACGGAATCCGTCTCATGACCGACCGTGCCGAACCGGCCCGACGGTCTTGGCGGTCCCTGGACAACTCATCTGGGAGGAAACCGAGCAACTCATTCGAGCGCGTCGGTTGCCGAGGACCCACATCCAAGAACCGGCACGGGATCGGAGCAGGATCGTGGTGGATGCCGACCGACTTTCTGAACCCTTGGTCGTGCGGGCGTGGGAGCCTGGAGACCGTTTTTGCCCTCTCGGTATGAACGGGCGCTCGAAGAAATTGCAGGATTATTTTACGGATCTGAAAGTGTCCGGTGAAGACCGGAGGCGCATTCCGGTGATTGCGGCTCCAGAGGGGATCGTATGGATTGTCGGCTATCGACAAGATGGCCGGTGGTCCGCAGATGAGGCGACAGAACGGTGCCTGGTTCTGACCGTACAGGATCGGTACGCCGAGAAGAGGACCTAGAATAATGGAACGTATGTTTGGAAAACCGGTTGTCACACAAGAACAGATGCGAACCCGCATTCGCGAATTGGGCAAGCAGATCAGCGCCGATTATGCAGGGAAGGATCTTGTGTTGGTCGGCGTGCTCAAAGGAGCCTACGCCTTCTATGCGGATTTAGCGCGGGCCATCCGGATTCCAATACGGGTCGACTTTATCGTTGTGACGACGTCGGAGGGACGGACTAACCGATCGGCGAAGGTCAAGCTGGTGACCGAGTTGACGGAGAACATCAGGGGCAAGGACGTCTTGCTGGTCGAAGACATCGTGGATTCCGGGCTGACCGCTCAGCGTTTGCTGAAAACATTGGCGAAGAAGAAACCGCGAAGTCTCAATCTCTGCGCGCTTCTCAGTAAGCAGGATTGCCGTATTGTCGATGTGCACGTCGAGTATGTGGGATTCAAAGTTCCCAATCAGTATATTGTGGGATATGGGCTCGACTATCGACAAAAATATCGCAACCTCCCTTACCTCGCGGTCCTCGACAAAAAGGACTTGCAGAACGAGTAGGTAATCGCCGCCGTTGTTGTCAACCTGAACGTGGCTGTGTTAACATCACCACAGCCTTAAGTAGTGCCACTCAGGTTTCGATGTCACGTTAGCATGAAGGAGATCCCCGGATGAATTCCAGGGTCAAGAACTTGCTTTTCTGGGTCGTCGTCGGCTTGTTCATGATTCTGCTCTTCAATCTCTTCAGTGTGCCGACTCATGCTCCGGAAGAAGAAGTCATTTTCAGCGATTTCATGATGAAACTCGACAAGGGTGACTTTGAAAAGGTCATCATCAAGGGCAATCACATCAGCGGGGTCCTGAGAGATAAAACCCGGATTCGGACCTATTCGGCCGAATACCCCGATCTGATCAATTTGCTCCGCGAGAAGGATGTCCAAATCGAAGTCAAGCCGCCGGATGAAAGTCCCTGGTATATTACATTTCTCATCACCTGGGGCCCGTTCATTCTTTTCCTCGGCCTCTGGTTTTTCCTCATGCGTCAAATGCAGGTCGGGGGGAATAAGGCGTTGTCGTTTGGCAAGAGCCGCGCCCGGATGTTGACCGAGGAACGTAAGAAGGTGACGTTCGCCGATGTGGCCGGCATTGATGAGGCCAAGGAAGAAGTTCTCGAAATCATCGATTTTCTGAAAGATCCAAGGAAGTTCCAGAAACTCGGCGGGCGCATCCCCAAAGGCGTGTTGGTCGTCGGTCCGCCGGGAACCGGCAAAACGTTATTGGCGAAAGCCATTGCCGGAGAAGCCGGGGTGCCGTTCTTCAGTATCAGCGGGTCTGATTTCGTGGAGATGTTCGTCGGGGTTGGAGCGTCTCGGGTACGCGACTTGTTCGAGCAGGGAAAGAAGCACGCTCCCTGTATTATTTTCATCGACGAAATCGATGCCGTGGGCCGATTGCGCGGTGCCGGGCTCGGCGGTGGGCATGATGAGCGCGAGCAGACGCTCAATCAGCTGCTGGTGGAAATGGACGGGTTCGATACGACGGAGGGGATCATTCTGGTGGCGGCAACGAATCGGCCGGATGTGCTCGATCCGGCGTTGCTGCGTCCCGGCCGTTTCGATCGCCAGGTCGTCGTGAATCGACCGGATGTTCGCGGCCGATCGGAGATCCTCAAAGTCCATACGAAGAAAGTGCCGGTTGCGGCCAACGTGGAACTGGAGAAAATCGCCCGAGGAACCCCCGGTTTCTCAGGGGCCGATCTGGAAAATCTTGTGAACGAAGCGGCATTGTGGGCGGCCCGTCAAAATAAGAAGGAAGTCGAGACCGTGGACTTTGAAATGGCAAAGGACAAGGTCCTGATGGGCACCGAGCGCAAGAGCATGATCCTGACGGACGAGGAAAAACGGATCACCGCTTACCACGAAGCCGGCCATGCGTTGATGGCGAAATTGTTGCCCGGTACGGACCCGGTTCATAAAGTGACGATCATCCCCAGAGGGCGGGCTCTTGGTCTGACGATGCAGTTGCCTACGGACGACCGTCATAATTACTCGAAAGACTTCTTGTACAACACGTTGGCGATTCTTATGGGCGGACGGGTGGCTGAAGAACTGGTGTTTCAGCACGTCACGACCGGCGCGGGCAATGACTTGGAGCGGGCGACGGATTTGGCGCGAAAGATGGTGTGCGAGTGGGGGATGAGCGAAAAGTTGGGACCCCTCACCTTCGGACAGAAAGAGGACGCCGTCTTTCTCGGTAGAGATTTTGCTGCGAAGCGGGATGTCAGCGATCAAGTCGCATTGGAGATCGATCTGGAAATCAAGCGCTTTGTGACCGAGAACTACGAGCGGGCCAAGCGGGTCCTGACTGAACAGATGACCAGCTTGAAAGCGCTCGCCGAGGCGCTGCTGGAAAAGGAAGTGCTGGATGCGCCGGAGATCGATCAGATCATCATGCAGTCCTCCTCTCAAACGGTTCCTGCCTAAGGTGTCTCTCAGGATGCAACGGTTTCCCCTCGGCGAAGGGGGCCGTTGCGCTGACAATCCTTGTTTCTGACAGGCTTTCAATCGATGGGCCATTGTTGTCCTCGTGTCGGAGCAGGCGAACTCTTCTGTCAACGTATGTCGCATGATCGATGCCGGTGATCGGGATGGATCGATTTTCGTCGCAGACGGCGCCTCACAGCGACTGGTTTCTGGCCAAAGGACAGATTATCGGATGTCGCGATCGTCCCTTGATCATGGGAGTCGTGAACGTCACGACCGATTCATTTTACGATGGCGGGCGCTACGTCGACTCGAAACAAGCCGTGTCCCATGCGCTGGATTTGGTGAAGCAGGGAGCCGATATTCTCGATCTTGGGGCCGAATCGACTCGGCCGGGTGCTTCCCCGGTACGTGAGCAGGAGGAACTCGCGCGGCTGGTTCCCGTCGTGACCGAACTGGCCCGCCGAGTCACGGTTCCGATTTCGGTAGATACGACCAAGTCAAGAGTCGCTCAGTGTGCGTTGGATGCCGGCGCCTCTATCATCAACGATGTCAGTGCGCTGCGATGGGATCCGGAGATGGCGTCGGTGATTGCGCGGTCCGGCGCGGCGGTGGTCCTGATGCATATGCAGGGAACTCCTCAGACCATGCAACATGCACCGCAGTATGAGGATGTCGTGGCGGAAGTCGCGGGGTTTCTGGATGAGCGTATGCACGCGGCCGTGGAGGCAGGAATCTCCAAAACACACATCGTGCTTGATCCGGGCATCGGTTTTGGTAAGCTGCTGGGACACAATCTCGAATTGCTGAATCGGCTGTCGGATTTTGCGAGCTTGGATCGCCCGGTGCTCATCGGGGTGTCAAGAAAGTCGTTTATCGGCCGGCTTGTCGCCAGGCCTGTGGAGCAGCGGGAGTGGGGGACTGCCGCGGCGGTTGCGCTTGCTGTCGATCGAGGCGCGCGGATTCTTCGAGTCCACGACGTGGCGATGATGGCGGATGTCGTCAAGGTGGCGGCGGCCATTGGATCAAGGAAATGTTCAGCCAGGCAGGAGCATGATGCGTAAGTTGTTCGGGACTGACGGCATCCGGGGCGTGGCCAATCTCGACCCTATGACGAGTGAAACGGCGATGCAGCTTGGGCGGGCTGCCGCCCATATTTTTATGCGGCGAGCCGGACGCCATCAAATCGTCATCGGCAAGGATACGCGGATTTCCGGATACATGCTGGAGTCAGCCTTGACGTCCGGGATCTGTTCCATGGGCGTGGATGTGTTGCTGGTCGGGCCGATGCCGACGCCGGCCATCGCCTTCTTGACCAGAAGCCTGCGGGCCGATGCCGGTGTGGTGATCTCGGCTTCGCACAATCCCTATCAGGATAATGGGATNNCTGATCGGAAAAGCCTACCGCATCGATGACGCAGACGGGCGGTATATCGAATTTGCGAAGCGTTCCCTGCCGCGGGACCTGGATTTTCAAGGCATGAAGCTCGTCGTCGATTGTGCAAACGGCGCCGCCTATAAGGTGGCCCCGAAGGTCCTCAGAGAGTTGGGCGCCAATGTCGAGGTTATCGGAAACAAGCCGGACGGCATGAATATCAATGCCGGTTGTGGGGCCGTCCACCCTGAGCAGTTGCAGGAGGCGGTGCTCCGCTGTCACGCCGATATCGGAATCGCGCTGGACGGCGACGCCGACAGGGCGATCTTCGTTTCCGAGCAGGGAACGGTCGTGGACGGTGATCATGTGATGGCCGCCCTTGGACTTGATCTCCACCGTCATGGGTTGTTGGCCAAGCAGACGATGGTTGGGACCGTGATGAGCAATTTCGGCTTGGAACTCGCCATGTCGAAGGCCGGTATCACACTGGTGCGAACGCCGGTGGGCGACCGGTATCTTTTGGAGCGAATGCAGGCCGAAGGCTATAATTTCGGCGGCGAGCAATCTGGCCATTTTATCTTTCTCGATCACAATACGACCGGAGACGGGTTGATTTCCGCGCTGCAGATGCTGTCTCTCATGAAACGGACAAAACAGCCGCTGTCGGAGCTGACCCAGGCCATGTCCGCGGTCCCTCAGATATTGCTGAATGTGAAGGTGACGAAGAAGCCGGCCTTGGAATCGATTCCCGATGTCGAGCAGGCTATGCGGGACAGCGAGCGCCGGCTCAACGGTCGCGGACGGGTAGTCGTTCGGTATTCGGGAACGGAGCCGCTCTTGCGGATCATGGTNNTCGCGGCAGGCGCTGTTTCTGTACGGAGCGCTCCTTATGGGAGTGCTCTATTGGAGTGTCGCCGCTCCGCCCGTCCATCCCGATCGGGCTTCCCTCGACCGTCGCGACATGCCGCAGATTGACGTAGTTGGACGCATTGTGGCGCCGGTTCAGCATGGCCCAGGCCGCCAAACCGCGCTGGTTCAATTTGACGAGACGGGTGTTGAATCGCGAGTCGTGCGCCTTGTCTGGAGGGAACCTGGCGACACCCTGCGCTATGGAGATCGCATTTCGTTCCGGGCAAGGCTTCATCCTCCTGCCGGATCACTAAATCCGGGAGGCTTCGACTACGCCCTCTATTTGGAGCGTCAGGGGATCGATTCTATAGCTACCGTCGTCGGGGAAAGCGCGGTACGTATCATGGAGTCCGGCGCGGAGAGCTGGCGTTGGTTTGCAGGGCATCGGATCGATCGCTGGAGAGCCAATATTCGAACGGCTGCGGCGGCCGCTTTGAATCAGCCGGGGCTGGGCATTTTTCTGGGAATCATCATCGGAGAACGTGGATATCTTCAGCCAGAACTTCAGGAATGGTTCATGGCGACGGGCACGGTGCATTTGTTGTCGATCTCAGGGTCGCATCTCGGTCTCGTGGCGTTGGTCGTCTTCTGGATTGTGAAGCGGGCCGTGCTGACGCTGCCCTCTAGACCCTTGCTGGAGGTATCCCGTTTTATCACCCCATCGCGAATTGCGACGCTCGTCACCTGGCCGGTCGTGGCGCTGTATGCCTGGTTGGCAGGAGCCGAGTTGGCGACCATCCGTTCCCTGGTGATGATTACGATTGCGTTGGCCGCCTTGTGGCTGGGACATGAGCGTCGTCCGTATCATGCGATGGCGGCGGCGGCGCTGATGATCGTGCTGCACAACCCGTCTGCGCTGTTCGACATTTCGTTTCAGCTTTCCTTCCTTTCGGTATGCATGATCATTCAAACCGTATATTGGCTGGAGTCTTGGAGCGAGGATGTGGCGCCTGCCCGACAGAACATGATGCAGCGCGTTGTCCGGTATGGCCGCGATGCGTTCGTGATGAGCGGCGCGGTGACAGCGGCGACCCTTCCGGTCGTGGCTCTCTACTTCAACCAGGTTCCCTGGATGGGAATCGTGACGAACCTTCTTGCCGTCCCATTCACAGGGGGGGTGCTGGTTCCGCTCGGTCTGCTCGCTGCCGCCTGGACGGTCGTCACTGGCGCCGATAGTCTCGTGATGGGAACCATCGTGGACTATTTGCTGGCAGCCCTGATTCAGGGCCTTCGCTGGTGCGCCGAAATTCCTGGCGGGGAATGGCATGTCGCCGCGCCCTCGATACCGGCGATCATCCTGTTTTACGTCGCGTTGATTGCGGCCAGTACCGGCCTGCCCTCTCGTCGTCTTCGGATCGCAGGGGCGGGCATAGTGCTGCTTACAATCGGTTGGTGGGTCGTCTCTCCACGCATGGGGCTGGACGGGGACCGCTGGCGGGTGACCTTTCTCGACGTGGGGCAGGGCGACAGCGCTGTTGTCGAATTGCCAGACGGCCACACGGTGCTGATTGACGGGGGAGCCAGATACGAGCGATTTGACATGGGGCGGGGGGTGGTGGCGCCGTTTCTCTGGAACAGAGGGATCAGTCAAGTCGATCATGTGATAGGGACCCATCAGCAACTCGATCATGTCGGTGGGTTGATCTGGCTTCTCCGCCACGTTCCCGTCGGGCGATACTGGGGAACCGGCGTCGAGCGGCCGGAACAATTTGTCGCCGATCTCGGGGCCGCATTGAGCGACGAACACATTCCCCGATACGCCGCCGTTCGTGGGCAAGAGCTGTTGCAGTCCGGCCCCTGTAGGTTGACCGTTCTGAATCCGCCCGCAGAAGCAGGGGATGAGCGAGCGATCAGGCGTCCGGACGGAGCCTGGTTAAACAACCAGTCCATCGTCTCGCGCTTGCAGTGCGGCGCGCATTCCATGTTGTTTGCCGCGGATATCGAAGTCGAGGGGTTGCGCCGGCTGGGCGAGGAAGGGCGACAACCGGTGACGGTGGTGAAAGTGCCCCATCATGGAGCGCGCAGTTCGCTCGATCGGGAATGGATCGGACAGGTCCGCCCCCGGTATGCCGTGATCTCGGTGGGCCGGGCCAACTCATATGGGCACCCGGTGCCGGATGTTCTCCAGGCGTATGCCAATGAACAGGCGATGATTCTTCGTACGGACCATGATGGGGCGATTTGGGTCGATGGACGGCTGTCGTCACCGGACATCACCGTGACCCGTATGCGTGACCGTCTTCTCCGGCCCGTCGTTCCGCGGGACTGCCTCTGGAGCTGCGAGCGAGAGAATTGGCGCCGATCGTGGATGCAGTTTTTCGACCGATTCGTCTGATCCGTGATTGACCGCCCATCCGGCAGCGCGCCGTAAGAAGTGCTTGCACTCCGTCTCCATTCCCGCTAGAAGATTCCTCTATGGTTCCCACTGTGGAATGGAAAGACGGAGCGGTTCGTTTGTTGGATCAGAGCCGACTTCCGGAGGCCGTCGAGTTTCTCGATTGTCGGGACTATCGTGAAGTGGCGGACGCGATCCGTAGCCTGAAAGTCCGTGGAGCGCCAGCCATCGGTGTCACCGCGGCATTGGGTGTCGCTCTGGGCGCGCAAGCCGTCGAGGCAGGGGACTACCAGTCGTTCGCCCAGGAAGTTGGGGCCATTTGTGATTGTCTCGCCGCAACCAGGCCGACCGCCGTGAATCTCTTTTGGGCGATCGAGCGGATGAAGCAGACCCTCGCATCACTGCAGGACCGACCGATCTTGTCGGTCAAACAGGCTCTCGTCGAAGAAGCGCAACGAATACGTGAGGAAGATGTGGCATTGTGCCGATCAATGGGGCGTCATGGGGCTGAGCTGATTAAGGACGGGCAGACGGTGCTGACCCATTGCAATGCGGGGGCGCTCGCGACGGCAGGCTATGGAACGGCGCTTGGCGTGGTCCGCGCGGCATGGGAACAAGGGAAAAAGATTGCCGTGATTGCGGACGAGACGCGGCCCGTGCTGCAGGGCGCGCGGCTGACCGCCTGGGAGTTGATGCAGGATAAGATTCCGGTGACTCTCATCACCGACAATATGTGCGGTGCCCTCATGCGTCAGGGAAAGATCGATCTCTGTGTGGTCGGCGCGGATCGTATCGCGGCCAATGGGGATGTGGCCAATAAGATCGGGACGTATTCCGTCGCCGTGCTGGCCAAGGCGCACGGCATTCCCTTCTATGTGGCGGCGCCCTATTCGACCATCGACTTGAAGACAACATCGGGGGCCGACATTCCGATCGAACAACGCCATCCGCTCGAAGTCACCACCGTTCACGGCAGTCATCCCGTTGCGCCGGAGGGAGTGGCCGTGTACAATCCGGCGTTCGATGTCACGCCCGCCGAATTGATCACCGGCATCATCACCGAGCGAGGCGTCTTCAAGCCGGGCGAGCTGGCCAGGGAGTTCACGCCGTAGATGATGCCCCGGTAGGTCTGCCTCATGGCCCCCATCACAATCGTCATTGCCGTATGGCGGTTCTCCAGGCCGAGGCACGCCTAGACCCGTTCCACATGTTGCCGCACCGTTCGGCGACTATCGGCATCGTTCCATCATCAGGGGCATGTCAGTTTATTAACTACGGAAATGCCTCTACGCCGATCGGCCCATTGATGAGGAAGGACTATTTCGGTAATGTGCGCTTGCCCCTGGGAAAGATACGTATTGGTGTGATGATGCTCGATGGATTGTCGAAGCGTGAGCAGGACGTGTTGTCCTGTCTTCGGGAAGGTCTGTCGGACAATGAAATCGCCTTGATGCTCGGCATCAGCCCGAGAGCTGTCCAAAAGCATGTCGAGCGGGTCTTCTCCCATCTCGG
>DKBD01000265.1 GCA_002451055.1 Nitrospira sp. UBA6909
CCGGCAAGAGAGCAAGCGATGAGCGTCAGCGCGATAACCGCGGCGCCTATTCTCCGATACCGAAATGTCATACCTCCTCCCACAATCGTCTCACCAGATTTCGTCTCGGCAACAGCATCATTTCGTCATGGCGCCAATGCATGATCACATCTCTTATGTGGAAGAAGACCGCGCCCGTTCGCGCATCGCTTCCTCAGCGAGGTTCAAGTACTCCACGACATCCCGATCGTCGACTTGAGTGAAATCGACGTAGTGATTCCCGACCGCCCAGAATGGGTCCGGAGTGGCCAGGACCACCAATTCGTCCACTTGTGCACGGGCCTCTCGGATGGTCTCTATCGGGCCGACCGGGATCGCTCCGATGAGGCGTTGTGGTTTCAGATTTCTGATGGACTGGACGGACGCGAAGAACGTAGAGCCGGTAGCGATTCCATCGTCGACGAGAATGACGGTGCGGTCGGTGAGCGCAGGAAGCCGGCGATCCTGCCGATAATGAGCCTGTCGGCGAGTGATCTCCTCTTGCTGAGTCTGAACGAGTCGTTTGATGTCCTCCTGAGCAAGACGAAACGCTGCCATGGCTTCCGGATTCATATACACCGTTCCTGTCTCGCCAACCGCCCCCAAGGCATATTCGGGATTATCCGGCGCTCCCAACTTACGGGCGATGAACACGTCCAGGGGAAGATGCAGCCCAAGACTCAACTGATACCCGACCGCCACCCCTCCTCGCGGAAGTGCCAAGATGAGGCCTGCCGGATGTTCGAAGTAGTGCATCAACTGTTCGACAAGCCGCCGACCCGCCTCTTCACGATTGCGAAAGATCATAATACGGTTGATCCGTTTCTCTGGTTATACGTATCTATCCGGTCTATGTGACATTACGGCCGGGTTGAATAGACAAGACAGGCCGCAAGTCTACTTGGGGCCGCTGCCTACAGTGACTCCCATGAAAAATGTAGCTGCCAAGACCAGTAGAGCCGTCAGCCACCACACGTGGCGGTGACGCTCCGTCTCTTCCTGCTGCCAATGGACTTCCCAAGGGATCTCGAGATATTTGGGATGACGGAACATGCTGTTCTCCTTTTCTCTTACGACACCTTCACCTCGATCGCCTTTGGTTTGGCTTTCTCCGACTTCGGGAGATGGATTTTCAGCACACCATCTTTGTACTCGGCGTTGACCTTGGAACCGTCGGCATCTTCGGGAAGAGTAAAGCTCCGCATGAAGCTGCCGTAAGCCCGCTCAACCCTGTGATATTTCTTATCCTTTTCTTCTTTTTCGTATTTTCGCTCCCCGCTGATCGAGAGGACATCGTTCTGAACGTTGATTTTGATCTCTTCTTTCTTCATCTCGGGCAGTTCAGCTTTGACGAGGTATTCCTTCTCATCTTCCGTGATGTCCACGAGAGGCGACCATTCGGCAACCGCGATGGCCTCTTTCTTTTCGCCGCCCGTCGTCACGGAGGCGCGTCCGAAGATCGTCGACAAACGTTTCTCCATCTCTTCGAGTTCTTTCCACGGATTCCAACGTGCCGACGGGTCCCATCTGGTGAGTCCGGACATGACCATACCCTCCTTCTGCTGTTAGTGAACAACCGTAGTATTGGCGAGTTCCATGCCAAGAAGATTGCATTGCCAATGCCACGAGGATGCGTGATAGAAGAACAGACAATCGGCTGCACAGATTCAAGGAGTTGGGAGTCTGGTGAGTGGCCGACCACAGCGGACAGGCCTGCAAGCTGTTGCATAACAGGACAGGGCCATTTCAGACACTGTGGAATCTTTCAACATTCGATACGTCTAGAAGATCAGAGATCATAAAGCCGCTCGAGGGGGACATAGGTCTTGGTAGACAACGAGAAGAGTCTCTTGGAGATCGCGCAAGCTTGTCTTGAGCATAGGTTCTGCATTGGGGGCACGACAGGAGGCGTGGCTATCGAAGACGTCAGGGCTGTGGAGCCCCACGGCTTCATGGCCGTGGTCTCTCTCAGGTCTTCGGCGACACCTCGCCGAGCCGACTCAGCCATAGTCGCTGACAGGCTGTGAAGGCTGAAAGCATGGCTTCCTGCGTAGGCGGATAAAAGGAGGTCCGGTGGAACATCGTCCCGGTATGATCACGAACGTGGTGATTATGGGAGCGGCCGGCCGCGATTTTCATAACTTCAACGTCGTCTTTCGGAGCAATCCGGCATATCGGGTGGTTGCGTTCACCGCCGCCCAGATTCCGAACATCGCAGGACGGACCTATCCCTCCGAGCTGTCTGGATCGCTCTATCCGAACGGCATTCCGATCCTGCCGGAATCGGACTTAGAAGAGGTCATCGCTGCCAACGAGGTCCACCAAGCGGTGTTTGCCTACAGCGACGTGTCCCACGAACATGTCATGTACGAAGCCTCACGTGTGCTTGCGGCGGGAGCGGACTTCCGCCTGTTGGGGCCGCATGCCACGATGCTGCGGTCCTGCAAGCCGGTAATCTCCGTATGCGCCGTGCGGACTGGCGCTGGGAAGAGCCCGGTTGCACGGAGGATTGCAGGATGGCTAAGAGAGTCGGGGCGGCGAGTTGCCGTGGTTCGTCACCCGATGCCCTATGGAGATCTGGCCAGACAGGCGGTCCAGCGGTTCGCCGCTGTGGGCGATCTCGACCGAGCGGACTGCACCATTGAGGAGCGGGAGGAGTATGAGCCTCATATCAAGGAGGGGCAAGTTGTGTTTGCGGGTGTCGATTACGACCGGATTCTTCGTCAGGCCGAATCGGAAGCCGATGTCATTCTCTGGGATGGAGGCAACAACGACATCCCATTTGTCGAGTCGGATCTGGAAATCGTCCTGGTGGATCCCCATCGAGCCGGCCACGAACGACGGTATTTCCCCGGCGAGGTCAATCTGCTCCGTGCCGATGTTATCGTGATCACGAAGGTCGATACGGCTGGTCCTGCTCAGATTGAAGCGGTTCGCCGGGCGATCCAAGTCGCTAACCCACAAGCGCCAATTGTCGAATCGATGATGCCGCTGAGAGTGGATCGCCCTGATCTCGTCACTGGCAAGCGCGTGCTTGCCATTGAGGATGGGCCGACCGTCTCGCATGGCGGAATGGCCTATGGCGCCGGCGTGTTGTCGGCGAAGCATTGTGGAGCGGCGGCGTTGGTCGATCCACGGCCGGCTGCAGTCGGCAGCCTCCGCGAAACGTTTCATGCGAACCCGCATCTGGATTGCCTNNCTTGTGCTCATCGCGACGCCGGTCGATCTCCGGAGGTTGATCAGCATCAGGCAGCCGACCGTGCGGGTGACCTATGACTTCGAGGAAACCGGTGGCAAGCTTCACGGCATCGTCATGGATCTGTTGGCCAAGGGAGGACGTGAACAGGCCTGAATGTGTGGAATGGAATGGGGAGGCAATGAAGCAGCGACTATCGTTTAAGAATCTTCCCAAGATCCAGGCCACGCGCTTCAAGAAGCTGCGGTTGGAGAAAGAACGGGCCACGCCTATGAGGGGGGCGGCTGCTCAAGAAACGGTCTCGGCGTAAGACGGTCGTGTGAGGGCGCTCCAGGGGTTCAGGGAAAAAACGGAGCGGCATATTCTGTATCAACTGAAGGCCAGGACGGGCGCGTGGCCTCGAGCCTCTGGCGATTACCTACTATTCGAGACGCCTCACACTCACGTGGTAATGGAGAATGGAAAGCCGTGACGAATCCTTTTCTGAAATTCCGGCTCACAGAGGACATACAACGATTCATCAAGAAGGAGGTGAGTCTCTGTGGTCAAAGTCTCCAAAACGTTCAGTGTTCGAGAAAAGGAAGAGGTCGACCGATGCCATCGCTGCGGTGGGTTGATGGTGTCGGAAAAAGTGTTCGAACTCGGTTCGTTCGATTGGCGCTGCGTGAGCTGCGGCGAACGTGTCGATCCCGTGATCCTCGCTCACCGCAAGGCCTATCGCTCGAAAAGTCTGGCGCGCGAAGAAGCCGAGAGGCTATTCGTCGGTCATGGCAAGTCTCGCTTGAACTAATCGCAGCCCCCCGATCCAACGGGGGGCGCGGGATTTCTCCTCCGACCGTAACTCTATTGCGATTCCGCGTTCTGTAACATCGGGAGAATAATTCCAGGGAGGAGACTTCGTCATGCCGTCCAAAGAGGAGTTGCTGGCCAAGGCGCGGAAGCCGGCCGAAGAGTCACGGCGGTTGCATGCTTCTTACAAGGGTAAGATCCAGTCATTCCCCAAATGTCCCATCCGCAGCCTGGACGACTTTGCGCTTTGGTACACGCCTGGGGTGGCGGCTGCCTGCCGGGACATTCAGAAGATTCCCGGCTTGGTCTATGACCTGACGAACAAGGCTAACAGCATCGCGGTTGTATCCGATGGGACGAGGGTGCTGGGGTTGGGAGATATCGGGCCGGAGGCCGGGCTTCCTGTCATGGAAGGCAAAGCGCTGCTCTTTAAATACTTGGGCGGCGTCGATGCGGTGCCGATTTGTCTCGGCACGAAAGATTCCGACGAGATCGTGCGGACGGTCAAGCTGCTGGAACCGTCGTTCGGCGGCATCAACCTCGAAGATATCGCGATGCCGAAATGCTTCCGGGTGTTGGAGGAAGCGCGCCGTGTCTGTACGATTCCTGTCTGGCACGACGATCAGCAGGGAACCGGCACGGTACTGTTGGCGGCGCTGCTCAATGCGCTCAAGGTGGTAGGCAAAGATATCGGCCGGGTCCGCATCGCCATGATCGGGATGGGCGCGGCCAATGTGCCGACGTACCGGTTTCTGAAAACGAAGGGCGCGGAGCCGGCCTCGATCGTGGCCTGCGACATCGGCGGAATCTTGGGAGCCCATCGGGCCGAATATCGGGATAATCCTGATTTTATCGAACAATGGAAAGTTTGTCGGGAGACGAACGGGGAGGGGCGACGAGGCGGGATTCCGGAAGCTCTGCGAGCCGCCGACGTGTGTATTGCCTTTTCGGCTGGCGGGATCATCAAGCCAGAATGGATCGAGACCATGGCCAAAGATGCCGTGGTTTTCGCCTGCGCCAATCCGATTCCGGAGATCTGGCCATGGGAGGCAAAAGAGGCTGGGGCGAGAATCATCGCGACCGGGCGGAGCGATTTTCCCAATCAAGTGAACAACTCCTTGGTCTTCCCCGGCATCTTCCGAGGCGCATTGGATGTGCGGGCTCGCACCATCTCGGACGAAATGGCGATCGCAGCGGCGATGGAATTGGCGGCCTGCGCGGAGGAGCGTGGCATCGACGAGGGCAATATCATTTGTACGATGGACGAATGGGAGGTCGTGCCGAGAATCGCTGTCGCCACGGCAATCAAAGCCCAAGAGCAGGGGTTGGCCCAACTGAGCAAGACGGGGGTACAGATTCAAGAGGAGTCGGCAGCACGAATCAGGAGTGTTCGCGAGGGGCTCCGTCTGCTCATGAAGGAGGGGCTTATTTGCCCGGTACCGGAGTAAGGGACGTGGCAAGAGGCAATAT
>DKBD01000004.1:0-291 GCA_002451055.1 Nitrospira sp. UBA6909
TCTCGGCGACGAAAGCGCCCATAAACCCAGATTCCGCAGTTGACTACGGCCCTTCTCGTCATTCCCGCATGCTTCAAGCGGGAGCCCAGAAAGTCCGGAGCCTGGATGCCCGCCTTCGCGGGCATGACCCTCTTTCTCGAGGCCGCGCGATAGAGGCGGGTTGGATCTTGAATCATGCATGGCGCAGGGATGCCGATTCGCTCTGACTCCAACGCTCCTACGCCACCGAGTGAGACAGACACCACGCGCGGGCGCAGGGGAAGGGTGTCAGTCCCTCCAGACCGTGGATGC
>DKBD01000004.1:313-10022 GCA_002451055.1 Nitrospira sp. UBA6909
TCCTCGCCTCGCTCTCGTTTGATCTTCTTGTAGACTTCGTACAGCACAATCGTTGGGGAGAACTACAACACGCCGGCCAATACGCTGGACTATTCGTACCGCAGCGCGTCGATGGGGTTCTAAACGTGGGGTTGAATCTCGAACTGCGCATGGCGCAGAACCGAAGATACACCCTTCTGTCAATCGCTCCCGACAACTGCACCGTTCTCCGACAACTATTACCAGCTCAAGTCAACACTCTGTGACATCCGCTCTGGATACGCAGCCCACTTAGGCCGCACCCTTTCGCGATTCACGATGAAGCGCCTCAGCCACTGCACGCGGGTTGCGGGCTGCGACGCGGAGTAGAGCGAGAGCTGGACCGTCTGGAGTTCGACGCCCCTGCTCCCAATTCCGCAAGGTGGCCACGCTGACACCGATCATGAGCGCAAACTCTGTCTGAGATGCGTTCAATTTCTCTCGAATGCTCTTTACATCTGCAGGTTTAAATATCGCGACTCGCGCCGGCCTCATTTTGCCTCGCCGAATCTTCCCAGCTTGCCTGATACTGGTCATCAACTCCTGGAAGGCCATGTCTTTCATGCGTATTCCCAAGCGCTTATGCTACGCCATTGGCGTAGCCTTATGCAACTACACAGAGAGCACAACACCGTAAAGATAGTCGCTATTCGTAATGCGTCCACATGCGGAGGACTTTTACAGCGCGTTCCTCGTGGAGCACCTGATAGACAAGCCGGTGTTGAATATTGATTCGCCGGGAATAGGCTCCGGCAAGATCGCCCACCAGCTTCTCGTAGGGGGGAGGATTCTGAAACGGATCGGCCGCAATCACAGTCAGAAGTTCTTCCGCCTTGGGTCGGAGGCCGCTGGCGGCTAACTTCTTCGCATCACGTTGTGCCTGTTTCGTATAGACCAGTTGCCATCTCACCAGCGCAGGTCCTTGGCGCACTTGGAGAGGGGGGTTTTGAGACCTTTGCGAATCGACTCCCGCATGCCGGAAATGGAGAGCAAATGGACGGTTTCTTGAATAGCGCGCCAATCCTCTTCAGAGAGAAGCACGGCATTTGTTCCCTCACCGGTAATAAGAATCGGCTCGTGGGAGCGTGCGGTTTGATCCATGAGTTGGCGCAATTGTGATCTTGCCTGTGTGGCGCGAACGGTCGGCATAATACAGTCCTGTCGTTAACCGTGATTGTTCATAGAAGCTAAGTGAGACATGCTGAATTGTCAAGTTGAGCCTGCCACCCTCCCATGACGCTTGATTCGTCAGGTTTTATCGTCAATCGGGGAGGCTCACAGACACTGGTTGATCCCTCCTGGCTATTCGTACCGTAGCGCGTCGATAGGCTTGAGCCTGGCGGCTTTGTTGGCGGGGTAGAGTCCGAAGAAGAGCCCGACGGCGACGGAAAATGCAAACGCGGCGACCACGATCTCACTCGAAATAATGGTCGGCCAGCCGGCGATCGCCGTCGTCGCGCGCGCCCCCAGGATGCCGATAAGAATTCCCACGGAACCGCCGACAACGCTGAGGGTCACGGCTTCAATCAGAAACTGCATCAAGATATGCCGCCGCTTGGCCCCCACCGCCATGCGCACGCCGATTTCTCTGGTCCGTTCCGTCACCGACACCAGGAGAATGTTCATGATGCCGATCCCGCCGACCAGGAGGGAGACGGACGCGATCGCAAAGAGCATGATCGTCAACGTCTCGCTCGTCCCTTCCTGGACTTTTCCGATGTCGACTTGCGTGCGGATGAAGAAATCATCGTCTTGGTTCGGCTGCAACCGATGCCGCAGCCGAAGCGTCTCACGGATCTGCTCCTCCGCGCGGGCAAGNNCCGAACACTTTCCGCTCCGCGGTGCTGAATGGGATGAAAATGATGTCATCTTGGTCGGATCCTTGGGACGACTGGCCCTTGGGAGCCAGCACGCCGACCACCCGGAACGGCATATTCTTGATCCGAATCACCGCCCCGACCGGTTCTTCGCCCGGGTCGAACAAATTCTCCACGACGGTCTGACCCACCAGCGCCACGCGGGCGGCGATGTCCACATCCTGTTGCGTAAACGACCCGCCGCTGGTGAAGGACCAGTCTCGGATCGTCAGATAGCTCGGCGAAATGCCGTTGACCATCCCGTTCCAGTTCTTGTTCCCGTGGACGATCTGCATGACTTCTCGCTTGGCCCACCCGGTGTCGCTCAACAACGGGATCCGTTTCTTGAGATCCACGCCGTCCGACGCCGTCAACGTCACCGCGCTCCCATGCCCCCCCCGCACTCCGCCGGTCGTGATGGATCCCGGCAAGATGATGATCACGTTGGTGCCCATGCTCGCCACGCGCTGAGCGACCGCGGCCTTGGCGCCTTCTCCGATGCTTACCATGGCGATGACCGCTCCGACCCCGATCACGATCCCCAGCATGGTCAATCCGGCCCTCAGCCGATTACGGCTCAAGATCCGAATGGCCGTCAGCACGGTGAGCCACAGGAACGTCGGCATCAGGCCCCCGGCTGTGACAGCGACGTCACCGAGCGGGTTTGGCGATCGGTCAAGACACGGCCGTCCTTGATCACCACCTCCCGTTCGGCATAGCCCGCGATGTCGGTTTCATGCGTGACCAGAATGATCGTGATCCCCTGCTCTTTATTCAATCGATCGAGAATCGCCATAATTTCCTGGCTCGACTGGGTATCCAGATTTCCTGTCGGCTCATCGGCCAGCAGCAGGGACGGCGAGGTCACCAAGGCCCGCGCGATGGCCACACGTTGTTGCTGGCCGCCGGACAGTTGCGTGGGATAATGTCCCTCCCGCCCTTGAAGACCGACGCGGCTCAATGCTTCCGTCGCCATAGCCCGTTGCTCCCGCAACGACAGCCCACGATAAAACAGCGGCAATTGGGCATTCTCCAGGGCGCTGGTGCGCGGAATCAGATTGAAACTTTGAAACACGAATCCGATCTGCCGGTTTCTGATTTCAGCCAATTGATCAGCCCGTAACACCGAGACATCGATGCCGTCCAGCCGATACCGCCCCCTCGTCGGCTGATCCAAACAACCGAGAATGTTCATGAGGGTCGATTTTCCCGAACCGGATGCCCCCATGATCGCGACAAACTCGCCCCGTTCGATCGTCAGATCCAGCCCTCGGAGAGCCTGCACCTCCACGTCACCGAGGCGATAGACTTTCCACAGATCTTCGCAATGAATTAACGGAGGCATAAATGATCGTATGCTTCTTCGCCCGCCGCCTCACCCTTGCCCAAGACCACTACGAGCTGCGGTCTCGGGACGAACGGCGCTGACTGCCGCCAAACCCAGGCGGTAATTCCCCTGCTCGCCGTTCGCTCCTCAGCGTCTCGACCCCTACGATGACCGTGTCGTATTCAGCCACCGGCCCGGCCGTCACTTCCGTCCACACTCCGTCGGAGATTCCGGTCTGAACGGCCGATGGCTCAGGCTCGCCGTCGCTCCCCACCTTCCAGATCTTTCTCATCTGTCCACCGGTCTCCCCGGAAGCTCCTACGGATCCGCCGCCGGTTCGTTCTTCAGTCTTTGCCCCGTGGCCTTCCCGGCCGCGGCCGTCCGGTCGGTCTCTTTGAGGTGGGCTGAACCGTAAGGCGGCGTTGGGCACCTTCAGGACCTGATCCTTCTGCGCGACGACGATCGAGACATTCGCCGTCATGCCTGGCTTGAGCCGCAAATCCTGATTGTCGACCCCCACCACCACGTTATACGTCACGACATTTTGTACGTTGATGGGAGCCAATCGCACTTGGCGAATGGTGCCGGCGAATTGCACGCCCGGATAGGCGTCGACGGTAAAGGTTGCTTCCTTGCCTTCGGCCATCCCACCGATATCTGACTCGCTCACACTGGTATCCACCTGCATCTTCGTAAGATCCAGCGCAATCAGAAACAGGTTAGGTGTGGAAAAACTGGCCGCCACCGTCTGGCCGACCTCCACGTTGCGCGCCACCACGATCCCGTCCACCGGCGATCGAATGACGGTATACTTCAATTCCAGATCGGCCACATTCAAGGCGGCCTCCGCTTGCCGCACCTGCGCCTCACCGACCCGCACCTGCGCCGACGCGCTTTCATAATTGGTTCGCGCGACGTCGACGTCGTTTTGCGAGACAAATTCTTCCGCCACCAACGACTGGATGCGATCTCGTTCGCGCTTGCGTTGCGCCAGATCCGCCCTAGCCCTCGCCAAATTCGACCGCGCCATTTCTAAATTGCTCGCGGCCTGTTCGCGGCGCGCCTTGAACGGTTCGGGGTCGATGATCGCCACCGTATCCCCCGCTTTCACCTCCGTATTGAAATCCGCATGGAGACTCTTGATCATTCCTGAAACCTGTGTGCCGACCTGGACGGACACCACCGGATTGATCGTCCCAGTCGCGCTTACAACCGAAACTACATCTCCGCGCTCCACTCCGGCCGTTCGGTACCGCACCGGTTCTTTGCGTTCCCCATTGAAAAAGACATAGCCGCCGATGGCAAGCCCGATAACGGCCACTCCAAGAATCAAACCGAGACGCTGCATGTGCCCATCCTTCAACATGTCCGAGATTGAAGCCATTCTACCAAGAAGCGGTACGCTATTCATCTGCCGGGACGGAGGCACACCCTCGGCTGACGGCCTCGTCGCGCAAGCAAAACCGGAGCCATCCGCGTCGAACGCGTCCGGAAGATACGGCGTGTGATCAGAAAGGCACTCGGGAGAGTTACCTGGCGAGAAACTGTTCCAAGAAGGCAGTGGACACGTGGCCCTTCTGGAAATCGGAATCTTCGAAGATCCTGCGATGAAGAGGGATCGTCGTCTTGATCCCTTCGATCACGAATTCATCGAGCGCCCGTCTCATACGAGCCATGGCTTCCTGGCGATCTCGTCCATGCGTGATGAGTTTCGCAATCATGGAATCATAGTGTGGAACCACCGTGGCGCCTGACTCCATGGCGGAATCGACCCGAACGCCGAATCCTCCGGGAGCGCTGTACTTAACGATCTGACCTGGAGACGGAGTGAACCGTTCCGGATCTTCCGCGTTGATTCGGCATTCCATGCTATGGCCGTTCAACACCACGTCCTGTTGCCTGATCGAAAGAGGATGGCCCGCCGCCAAACGAATCTGTTCTTTGATCAAATCGACGCCGGTGACCATTTCAGTGATGGGGTGCTCGACCTGGATGCGGGTGTTCACTTCCATAAAAAAGAAGTTCCGCTCCTTATCGAGCAGGAATTCCACCGTCCCGACGTTTCGGTAATGCACGGCCTTGACCACCTCCACGGCGACGCGTCCGATCTCTCGACGCAGCTTTTCGTCGACGGCCGGAGAAGGGGTTTCCTCTACCAGCTTTTGATGACGCCGCTGGATCGAACAGTCGCGTTCGCCTAGGTGGATGACGTGCCCTCGATGATCGGCCAGGACTTGGACTTCGATGTGGCGCGGCTCCAGAAAATATCGCTCAAGATAGACGCCTTCGTTGCCGAAGGTGGACTTGGCCTCGGCTTGGGCGGCCTGAAAAGCCCGTCCCAGATCTTCGGCCTTGTTCACGACGCGCATGCCACGGCCCCCTCCCCCGGCCGTCGCCTTGATGATCACGGGAAACCCAATTTTCTGCGCGGCTTGCAACGCATCGTCTTCGTTCCGCAATTGGCCGAGACTGCCCGGAGTTACGGGCAGCCCCCGCTTTGCGACGATTTCGCGGGCTTTCGCCTTGTCTCCCAACATGGCGATATGTTCCGAGGTGGGCCCGATGAATTTGATGCCGATAGACTCGCAGACTTCCGCGAAGTGGGCATTTTCTGACAAGAATCCGTACCCGGGGTGGATGGCGTCGACACCGGTGATTTCCGCGGCGCTCAGGACATTCGGAATGTTGCGGTAACTCAGCGCGGCTTCAGCCGGGCCGATACACACTTTTTCGTCGGCGGCCCTGACGTGCAAGCCGGCGGCATCGGCCTCCGAATGGACGGCGACCGTCTTGATCCCGAGCTCTTTGCAAGCTCGGATCACCCGTAACGCGATTTCTCCACGATTGGCAACAAGCACTTTCTTGAACACGTTTCAGCTCCGAGGCGAAGGCGAGAACTGCCGGACGCGCTATGAAGTAGCTTTGGGGTCTATGAGAAACAGCGCCTGGCCGTATTCGACCGGCTTGGTACTTTCGGCCAGGATTTTGACGATCCGGCCGTCCGTTTCACACTCGATTTCATTCATGAGTTTCATGGCTTCGACAATGCACAGGACCTGGCCTTTTTTCACGAAGTCGCCCTCTTCGACATAGGGATCCGCATCCGGCGACGGCGATCGATAGAACGTCCCAACGATGGGCGAGGTGATGGTCATCATCCCCGCGGTCTCTTCAGCAGAGGGGCGGAGGCTTGCCGCAGAAGACACGCTTGTTTGGGGAATGCTTGGAACGGAATCCTGCACCGAGGCCGTGACNNATCTATGAGATCCTGGATCTGCTTGGTTTGGCCGCCTGTGAGCAAGGTCTCCTGGCCCTCACCACCCAACGTACTCGGCAAGACGATCGGGCGAGCCTTCTTCTTTGAGCGGCTGGATCGACGTGCGCTCACCGGACGCGCTCCACATAAGACCTGGTGCGGGTATCAATCTTGATGACGGTGCCGACTTCCAAATACAGCGGGACTTTGATTGTGGCTCCCGTCTCGACGACGGCCGGTTTGGTGCCTCCGGATGCGGTATCGCCTCGCACTCCAGGATCCGCATCCACGACCTTCAGTTCAATGAAATTGGGCAAATCGACGGCGATCGGCCGGTGCTCGTAAACGAGGATCATCACGACCATATTTTCTTTCAAGAGATCCGCATTCTCTCCGAGCTGGTTCTTTTCGAACGTGAGCTGCTCGTAGGTCTCCGTGTCCATGAACGTATAGGAATCGCCGGTGGCATAGAGAAACTGCATATTCCGTTCTTCCAGATCCGGCTCGTCAAAACGTTCCCCGGACCGGAAGGTTCGATCTAACACATTCCCGGAAAGATAGCTCTTCAGTTTGGTGCGGACGAACGCGCCACCTTTCCCCGGTTTCACGTGCTGAAATTCAACAATGTAAAACGGCTCCCCGTCCACCATCAGGCGGACCCCGTTTCGAAAATCAACGGTTGAAATCACTCTGTGCTCCCTTCGGTCAAAAAAATGTATGAGCGGCCACGGGTCAATGCGTGTGTGTCAGTATTGCGGTTCGATCAGGATCCCGGGGCGGGAACATTTGGGATGCGCAAAGACAGGTGTTCGTAGAGTCCTCGCAACGCCAACAGGTATCCTATCGGACCGAATCCTGAAATTTGACCCAGGGTCACTCCCGCGACATACGAATGCCGTCGAAACTCTTCACGCCGGTGGATATTCGACAGATGCACCTCGACGGCCGGCACCTCGACGGCCAACAGTGCATCCCTGATAGCGACGCTGGTGTGGGTATACGCCGCGGGATTGATGATAATCCCGTGATACCCGTTGCGCGCTTCCTGAATCCACGTCACCAGTTCCCCTTCGTGGTTTGATTGGCGGATGTCGAGATCGACACCCAGCTCTCGGCCGAGCTTCACAAGCATCCCGTTGATCGTGTCGAGCGTCGTCGTGCCATACACGGATTCTTCACGGCTTCCAAGCAGATTCAGATTGGGACCGTGTATGACCAGCACATGCAGCATGGCGACGACAAACCGGGCCTGGTGGAGTCCGAACCCTACTCACCGACAAGGCATAAACAGCGGCATTGTAGCAGTCCTCCCCTTGATGGTCAAACCGTTGAACTATCTGGGAGTTACGCGGTTTTGTCCGGAGGGATGCCGTGATCGAGCCGTCGCAATTGAATGAGCGCAAGCCACTCTTCAAGCTGAGCCACCGTCGAGCGCTTGTGCTCAAGAGAGACGGTCGGTTCTTCAGACAAAATCTCCAGAGGCTGGTCCTGGACACCCACGGAGGACGACATCTCTTGGATCTTCCCTGACGCCTCATCAGTTTCGAGAATCGACCGGCCTACGCCCATAGCCGGAGGTGTCGATTGTTCCGTTACCGTTGGCACGGGAGATGTTCCGAGCATGGTGCAAATCGATTGGGCTTCTTGGTCCTGAGGATTCACGGCCAGAATGACACGGCATGATCTCAGTGCGGCATCCTTCTTTCCCTGAGCCGCATAAATCTTTGCCAACGTTCTGTGCGCGCGAAGATTTTCCGGACTCAATTTCACCGCCTCTTCCAAAATGGCAGTGGCCTTGATCGGCTGATTCACTTGATCGTAGACTCGGCCCAGCGCAACCATCGCTGTGATGAAGTTTGGATAGGCTTTCAACCCGTCCTCAAGAACGGCGGCGGCTTCCTCCCACATGCCGGCTTTCCCATATTCTTCAGCCAAGGGAATAAAGGCTTTCGATCCCGGCTCCTTGGCAAGGGCCAATGCCAATCGATCAATTTCTGCGGCATTCGCCGCCTTGTCAGCCTCTGATCCCATAGGGGTCTTTACTCCATCATCGCGGCGGCTGGACGGCCGGTCGCTCGTAGGTTGCCCACTTCCGTCAAAATTTCGTCCGCCAGCCGGCGTTTCGGCATCAAAGTCAGCTCTTTCTGTCGACCGGTTCGAGTAAGTATGACGACGGCGTTATCATCGCTGCCGAACCCTGCGCCCTGTCTTGTCACGTCGTTCGCAACAATCATGTCGAGCCCTTTTCCGGTGAGTTTGGCTCCGGCGTGTCCGATCAGATGCTCGGTCTCCGCAGCGAATCCGACCAGAATTTGAGTCGTCTTCCGCGCGGACAGCATGGCGAGAATGTCCGGCACCGCCTCGAGCTCGAGCCCAAGCGACGATCGACCTTGTTTCTTCAATTTTTGAGGCGCTTGTTCCTTGGGACGAAAGTCGGCAACGGCGGCAGCCATGATCACCACTGTGGACCAGGCCAGATACCGACAGAGCGCATCGGCCATCTCGCTCGCCGATGTCACGGCAATCACCTCGACACCTGGTGGCCCAACAAGGGCGGTCGGCCCTGTCACCAGCACCACGTCGGCTCCCCGAGCGCGGGCAGCCTCCGCCATTGCATAGCCCATCTTGCCCGACGAGCGATTGGAAATGAACCGAACAGGATCAATCGCCTCTTGCGTAGGCCCAGCCGACACTAGCACCCGCTGCCCCTGCCAATCCGCCCGCGGAACCAGCGCGGAATGCACCGCCTCCACGATGCGCGACTCCGCCGCCAACCTGCCTTGCGCCACATGACCAGAAGCCAACGGCCCTTCTTCCGGATCGAGCACCGACACACCGCGAGCCCGAAGGGCTTTCACATGCTCGACCACTGTGGGATGCTCCCACATGCCGCCGTCCATAGCCGGCGCGACGATCAGCGGGCAGCGGGCTGTAAGCAGCATGGTGGACAGGATATCGTCCGCAAATCCCAACGCCGCCTTGGCCAGAAAATTGGCGGTGGCCGGCGCGACGACCACGGCATGCGCGCCTTCAGGAACAGTCAGATGCTTCATCTCCTCGTGGGCCTCGAAGAGGTCAGTCGCGACCCGTTGTCCAGACAGCACCTCAAACGTCAGCGGCGCCACGAATTTCACCGCGCTCTTCGTCATCACCACCGAAACAGAGGCGCCCTGACTTCTCAACGTCCGCAGCAAGCTCACCGCTTTATAGGCGGCAATACTCCCCGTGACACCCAACACAAGGCGCTTGCCC
>DKBD01000004.1:10040-21104 GCA_002451055.1 Nitrospira sp. UBA6909
GTTAAGAACGGAACCTTTCCGTGCAGCACTTCGTCGAGTGCGACGGTCGTCTCCTTGTTAAAGCGGGAAGAGCCTGCCGATCTCGCGCCTTGGGTCAAATGCTTGGCCCGCTGTGAGGCGACGATCACCAGCCGATGGNNCTGTTTGGCATCTCGATCGAGAATGAAATTCCGTTCAAACCAGTTCATATCAAGCCGTTTAGTCTTGAGCCGCTCCGCGAGAAAGATGCTTTGCAATTCGCGGAGGGACTGCGTGAGATCGTCATTGCGGACGATATAGTCGTACTCGCGGAAGCTCCAGACCTCCTCTTTTACCTTCTCAAGCCGACGATGGATCTCCTCCGGAGAGTCCGAAGCGCGGCCATGAAGCCGCTCTCTCAGCGTATCCAGGGATGGAGGAAGAATAAATACGTACACGGCATCTTCACACTTCTTCTTAATCTCGAGCGCCCCTTGCACGTCGATTTCCAACAAGACGTCGAGGCCCTGCTCCGTCTTTTCCATCAAGGTCTTGCACGGCGTACCATACCAGTTCCCGTACACACGCGCGTACTCTAAAAACTCCTGCCTCGCAACCATCTCCTGAAACGCGGTATCCTCGATGAAGTAATATTCACGCCCGTGCTCTTCTCCAACGCGCGGCTTTCTGGTGGTATAGGACACGGAATGCCACAACCTTGGGACAGAGGCCACAAGCTGTTTGCAGAGGGTTGTTTTCCCCGCTCCGGATGGAGCGGAAATGACAAACAAAATGCCATGGCGCGTGTATGTATCAGGCCTCTCGTCGACGTTCGGCGACTGCACATCAGGTGACATAGCCGTGATCATTCCACGTTCTGTACTTGCTCTCGAAGGCGTTCCAGTTCGGCCTTCATCTGCACGACGGCCGCCGTGATCACCGTATCGCCGGCCTTTGACCCGATGGTATTGACCTCCCGCCCCATCTCCTGGAGGAGAAAATCCAATGTCTTTCCAACCGGTTGTACGCCGTGCACTGTCTGCTGAAACTGTAGCATATGCGCGTCCAATCTGACCAATTCTTCCGTAATGTCGCCTCGGTCCGCATAGACGGCCAATTCCTGATGGAGTCGCGCCAAGTCCGGCACGTCCCCGTTCAACAACTTTTGGACCCGCTCCTTCATACGGGTGAACGATTCTTGCGCCACAGCTGGGGACCGCTCCGCCACTCGATGTTTCAATTCTCCGATCGTCTTGAGGCGGCTTAAGAGATCCTGTGCCAGAAGCGCCCCCTCCTTTTTTCGCATCTTGGCGAGATCTTGCAAGGCCTGCAGGCCAAGCTTCACCGCCAGCTTCGCGAGCTTCGGATCATCCACCGGTTGATCCGAGAGGACGATAACATCGCGAAACCCCGCGACAAGCCCAATGTCGATGGGGCCTCCGAGCTTTAACGTTCGTTGGAGGGAACTGAGAGCCTGATAGTACTGTTTTGCCAATCCAGCGTCAAGGTGAACGGATCCAGCACCTCCCCGCCCTCCCTGCAACAAGACGGCCAGTTCAACGCGCCCCCTTGAGCAGAGTCCTTGCACGGCTTTCTTCAATGTCTCCTCAAGGTGTCCCATCGACTTCGGCAGACGGATGGAGGTCTCCAGAAACCGGTGGTTCACGGACCGGACTTCGACGGTGACCGTACCGCCAGACCAAACGCTCTGCCGTCGGCCGAATCCTGTCATGCTCTTGATCATCGCGTGTGTTTTCCTTTCCAATAGCATACATCGTACAAGGTACAGTTCCCACACTGCGGAGCGCGCGCGAGGCACACATACCGTCCATGGAGCAAGAGACGCTGTGACACGCCGGTCCACTGGTGCTGGGGAAACAGGCACTGCAGATCGCGCTCAATTCGTTCGGGGTCGTCGGAGCTTGTCAGGTTCAACCGCTGAGCCACGCGCTTCACATGCGTATCGACGACGACGACCGGCTGACCGAAGACCGCCCCCAGAATGACGTTGGCGGTTTTACGCCCGACTCCAGGAAGTGAGGTCAAGGCCTCCATCGTCATCGGAACCTTGCCATGCAATCGTTCGGCAAGGGCCCGCGCGCATCCGATCAGGTGTTTCGCCTTGCTCTTATAGAATCCCGTCGGCTTGATAAGCGACTCGAGTTCAGACGGCTTCGCCTGGGCCATATCACGCGGGGTCGGATATCGAAGAAAGAGGGCCGGCGTCACTTGGTTCACCCGCCGATCGGTGCATTGCGCGGAAAGAATCGTCGCCACAAGCAACTCCCAGGGGGAGCGATGCGCGAGCTCCACCTCTGCGGTCTCCATGGTTCTGAACAGAATCACAGCGATCTCCGAAGGGCGGTCCGCAGAGCCTGGAAGGCGACGCGTTCGAGATGTCATGGGGTTGGGACAATTGTGCAAGGGTTATGGACGAGAAGCAAGTGCAGCCACATCGTCCCGGATCTCTATCGTCGAGGCCGGCCAATCTCCCGCCCTCAGCGAGAGGAGATGCGTTTCGACCTCGGCAAGAAGCGGCCGCAAGGTTTGCGGGCGGAGCGCGGAAATCCCGATCGCCCGGTAGCGGCGGCAGAGCGGCTCCACCTGGTGGGCCGGCAATCGATCACATTTATTGAACACCAGCATCCGTGGAATACCATCCAAGTTAAGCTCTCGCAAAATAGCCGTCACGGCGGTAATCTGCACGTCGATGTCGACCCCGCCGGCATCCACGATATGCAGCAGTAAATCGGCCTCGCGCAATTCTTCCAAGGTGGTGCGAAAGGCTCCCACAAGTTCTTGTGGAAGGTCGCGGATAAACCCCACGGTATCAGTGAGAATGATCTCGCGGTCTTGGGGGAAACGGAGCCGTCGGCTGGTGGTGTCCAACGTCTCAAACACGCGATTTTCCGCCGACACACGGCTCTCGGTCAATACATTCAAGAGGGTGGATTTCCCGGCATTCGTGTATCCCACGAGAGACACGACAGGCACCCCATGGCGCCCACGGCGCGCCCGGCGTTGGTCTTGATGTCTGGCGAAGTGCTCAAGCTCGCGCTCAAGGCGTGTGATGCGGTCGCGAATGCGTCGCCGGTCCGTTTCTAATTTCGTTTCACCGGGCCCCCGAGTCCCGATTCCACCGCCGAGCCGCGAAAGCTGGGCGCCTTTTCCAGAAAGCCGTGGCAGCAAATACCGTAATTGAGCCAATTCGACCTGCACCTTTCCCTCTCGGCTGTGGGCTCTTCTGGCAAAAATATCCAGAATGAGCTGCGTGCGGTCGATGACCTTGATGTCGGTCATTTCTGCAATCGCGCGTGATTGGGCCGGCGAGAGCGTTTGATCGAAGATCACCATGTCGGCCCCTCTGTGGAGCGTTTGGATCAGCACCTCTTTCAATTTTCCGCTTCCCAGCAAATACCGTTGATGGCCGTCCGCCGTCCGCTGCGCAACGCGGTCGATGACGGTCACTCCGGCTGAAGAGGCAAGTTCTGCCAACTCGGCCAAACGCTCCTCTTGCTCCGCACGGCCTTGCGAGGACGCACTGACTAAAATCGCCGACTCGGCGCCGTCCTTGACGGTCTGGTGGGCGAGCGCAGCCTGCACCTCCGCTTCCAATTCCCCGATGAATCGATCGAACGCCATCGAGCACTGGTGAAACGGAACCGCTTTGAGAATGTGACAGATTTTCCCTGCCCCATCGGGCGGGAGAAGGTGCGCGAGATAGAGCTGTCCGGGATTCCCTTCCGGAGAAACAGAAAGTGTCCCAATTAAGTCCAAGCGCAAGAAAGCCAGATCGGTCAGAGACTCCTGGCTCAGCGGTTGATCGTGCAGTTGCGTTCTGAGCAACCGTAATCCTCGCAACGAGCGGGGCCCGGCTCTGAACTTGGCCGCCGTGGTAGGCGATAACGCTAGGTCTGTTCCCACGATGATCTCTTGCACGAGACCTCGGCGTGTCAAGAGAACCGCGATGGGTCGTCGAATGTCGAGGGTGAGCTGGCTCATCGCCTTGGCAAGCTCAGGGGTGAGAACCTTGTCCTGTGGCACACGACGCCGATACAGCCGCTCGATCGCCGCTACCTGGCTCGCACGAAGGCCCGCGGTTTGGCCATAGATTTCAGGAATGGATAACCTCCTTGCGGCAGGAAAGCTCGGGCATGGGCTCGATTTGCAGCGCCGGTTGAATGTCGAAATTGCGGGTCCAGCGCGGATCGGTCATGAGCGCGTGCCGACCTGCCGAGGCAATCATTGCCGCATTATCCGTACAGTATGCCATGGGCGGCAAGGCCAGCCTCACCCCTTCCCGTTCGGCTCGCTCTTTGAACAATGCCCGCAACCGTGAGTTCGCCGACACCCCTCCCACAACGGCAAGAGCGGAGAGCCTCTCTTGGGCAAGAGCCGAAAACGCCTTGATCACCAACACTTGAACGATCGACTCCTGATAGCCTGCTGCCAGATCCGCGGTTTGCCTCACTCTCGCCTGCTCATCCATACCTTGCAACTTGTACAACAATGCAGTCTTCAGCCCGCTGAAACTGAACTCCAGGCTGCTCTTCCGCCGGTGAAAGCGCGGGAACGGAATCGCTTCAGGATCTCCCTGCCGAGCAAGCCGATCGATCGCCGGCCCACCTGGAAATTCCAAGCCCAGCATTTGCGCCCCCTTGTCGAACGCCTCCCCAGCTGCATCGTCCCTCGTGCAACCAAGCAAGGCGCAGCGTCCGCCAGGCTCTCGTCTGAAGAGATGGGTATGGCCTCCGGAAACGACCAGCACAATACATGGGAGAGGGAATACCGGATCGGCTAGCCAAGCGGATGCGATATGCCCTTCCAGATGATTGACACCGACCAACGGAATCCCCAGACCATAGCTCAGCGCTTTCGCGAAGTTCACGCCGACTAGGAGAGCGCCGGCCAATCCAGGCCCCCGGGTCACCGCCACCGCCCCAAGATCTGGTTTTTCAATGCAGGCTTGAGCCAACGCATCGGCAACGACGGCGTGGATCGTGCTGATATGGGCTCGGGCCGCCAGCTCTGGCACAACGCCGCCGAACCTCGCATGGACCGCCATTTGAGAGGAAATCACGTTTGAAAGCACCCGGCCATCGCGATCAAGAACGGCGGCGGCCGTCTCATCGCATGAGGACTCAATCCCAAGGATCGCTCGCGGCTCCCACGCACTATCTAGCTGAGACATTGATTGGTCAGTTCGAACCATGGGCGATGCCGGAGAGAAGTGAAAGAGATAAGACAACACGACCCCTGCGGTCTTCACCGCAGGGGTCGTCGGAGTTTGCATCATGTAGTTGCGCCGCAACAGCCACGTGAGACCTACACCCCGGCCATGGCCTCCTGTTCGATGAAAACCGGGGAGCCATCCCGCAACACCACCTTGACCTTGCGGCACTCTTTGAATCGCCCGCGGATCAGTTCATCCGAAAGCGGGTCACCGATGGCTCGCTGAATCGCTCTGCGCATGGGTCTGGCCCCATACAGAGGCTCATACCCTTCTTTAATAAGCCACTGCTTGACCTCGTTGTCAACGTCGATTTCCATCCCCTTCTCCATAAGACGTAGGTTCAGTTCGTGGATAAGGATATCGAGAATACTGTACAGGTGTTCTTTCTCCAACTGATGGAATATGACGACCTCGTCGATCCGGTTTAAAAATTCCGGGCTGAAAGCTTTGCGCAACTCCCCCATGACTTCTTCCTTCTTCCGGCGCGCAGCTTCACCCTCCGTGCTCTGGAACCCCAATGATACGCTTTTTTGGATGTTCTTCGTGCCGATATTGGAGGTCATGATCACGACGGTGTTCTTGAAGTCGACCTTTCGACCCAAGCTGTCCGTCAATACTCCATCGTCCAATACCTGAAGGAGCACGTTGAAAACGTCAGGGTGGGCCTTCTCAATCTCATCGAAGAGAACGACGGAATAAGGCCGGCGTCTGACCTTTTCGGTCAGCTGCCCCCCTTCCTCATAGCCGACATACCCAGGAGGAGCACCGAAGAGTCTGGAACTGGTGAACTTTTCCTGGTACTCGGACATATCGACCCGAATCAGCGCGTCTTCGCTGTTGAAGAGAAACTCGGCCAATGTCCTGGCAAGTTCCGTTTTTCCTACTCCTGTCGGCCCCATAAAGATGAATGAACCGATCGGCTTCCGCATTTCCTTCAATCCCGCGCGTGAACGGCGAATGGCCCGCGCAACCGCCGAGATCGCTTCATTTTGGCCGATCACCCGCTTGTGGAGAAATTCCTCCATGCGCAGCAGCTTATTGGATTCTTCCTCTTCAAGTTTGAAGAGCGGAATGCCCGTCATCTTGGACACCACATAGGCCACGTCTTCTTTGCCGATCACCGGCTTGTTCTTCTCCTGAGTCTTTTTCCACTCTCGTTTGGATTCGTCCAGGAGCTTGCGCAGCCGTTCTTCTTCCTCTCGATGCCGTACGGCTTCCTCAAAATTCTGCATCGAGATGGACAACTCTTTTTCTCGCGACACTTTCTTCAGCTCCTGTTCCATCGCCTTCAGCTCAGATGGAAGGGCGTACGTTTGCAGTTTCGCGCGTGAGCCGGTTTCGTCGATCAAATCGATCGCTTTGTCTGGCAGGAACCGATCGGTGATATACCGATCGGACAACTTGACCGCTTCGACGATGGCATCCTCCGTAATCTCGACGCCATGATGCTCTTCGTACCGATCCCGCAGTCCCTGGATGATCAGAATCGTTTCATCGATGTTGGGCGGCTGCACATAAATCGGCTGAAACCGCCGCTTCAATGCGCCGTCTTTTTCAATGTGTTTGCGATATTCGTCCAACGTCGTGGCCCCGATGCACTGAATTTCTCCCCGAGAGAGGGCCGGCTTCAGCATATTCGACGCATCAATGGAGCCCTCCGCCGCGCCGGCTCCGACCAGCGTGTGCAGCTCATCAATAAAAATAATGATGTTGCCGGCTTGAACGATTTCCTTCATCACGACTTTGAGCCGTTCCTCGAATTGGCCCCGGTATTTCGTGCCGGCTACCAGCGAACCGAGATCCAGCGCAATGACGCGCCTGGACAATAAGTTATCAGGGACTTCCGACTGGATGATCCGCTGGGCAAGTCCTTCAACGATCGCCGTCTTGCCGACGCCGGACTCTCCGATAAGCACGGGATTGTTCTTGCTTCTTCGGCTGAGGATTTGAAGTACGCGTTCGATTTCGTCCGATCTCCCGATTACCGGATCTAGTTGGCCTTCCTGGGCAAGCTGAGTCAAGTCACGACCGAATTCGTCAAGCGCCGGCGTGTTGCTCTTTCGGTCGCGCTCGCGCGGAGCGGACTTGCGTAAGAAAGTGACGGTCAATTGCCGCGCCGTCAACAGATTAGCCCCCAGGCTTCGAAGAATCTTGCCGCCGATCCCCTCCTCTTCTCGAAGGAGTCCCAACAAGAGATGCTCGCTACCGATATGGTTGTGACCCAAAAGGCGGGCTTCCTCGACGCCGTATTCAATGACCTTCTTCACCCGCGGGCTGAACGGGATCTCACCGAACGTCATCGTCGTTCCACCGCCAGGAAGATTACGCTCGATTTCCAAACGAATTTGTTCCGTGGAGAGCCCCATTTTCTTCAAGATCATGAGGGCAATACCATCCGACTCACGGAGGATCGCCAAAACGAGATGCTCTGTCCCAAGATAGTCGTTCTGGTGCCGCTCGGCTTCCTCGCGCGCGAGGATGATGATCTTCCGACCCTTGTCCGTAAATCGTTCGAACATCCTGCCTCCTTCTCCTGGCTCCTGGATAGGCGTGCCGGCGGTGCCGACCAAAACCTGTGAAAAACTTGAGCTAATTGTAACCGCCCCACCCCTGTGAGTCAAGGTTGTGTAAAAAAGGACCCCTGCGAATCAACGGAACTTCCTCATTATGTGACACAATTCTGTATGGAACCACCGTCATCCGCTCGTTGACAGGAAAAGAAGCGCCCCGATAGAATTCCGGACCATCTTCTTGGCGACAATGCGAATCTGAGGGCCATGAAAAGCAAGAGCATCGGGATTCTGACCAAACCTAAATTCCCCGAGGTGAAACCCACTCTCCAGGGGGTGGCAACCTGGCTGAGAGAACGCACCATTACCGTTCTGCTGGATACGACGTCCGCGGCCCTGCTCGGCGAACCTGGCGGAATTCAGAAGACCCAATTAGCCAGCCAAGCTGATGTTCTACTTGTCTTAGGCGGCGACGGAACCATCCTCACCGCCGCCCGGCTGGCGGCGGAGCGAAGCATTCCCATTCTGGGAGTCAATATGGGTGGCCTCGGGTTCTTGACCGAGGTACGACTGGACAATCTCTACCCATCCCTTGATCGGGTGTTCGCCAACGATTTCGCCCTCGACGAGCGGCTGATGTTACAAACGCACGTCCATCGGCACGGGGATACGGTGGCGAGAGGCATCGTACTCAACGATATCGTGATTAGCAAAGGCACCCTGGCCCGCATGATCGAATTGAAGATCGCCACGCAGGATCAGTTTGTGACCAATCTAAGAGCTGACGGCTTGATCGTCGGAACTCCGACCGGCTCCACCGCCTATTCGTTGTCTGCAGGAGGCCCCATCATCAATCCGGCCGTACAGGCGTTGATTCTGACCCCGATCAGCCCCCATACGCTGACCCATCGGCCACTGATTGTTCCTGGAAATGTTGAGATCGAAATCACCTTGACCAGCAAAGACGACGGGGCCATGGCAACGCTTGATGGGCAAGTCAGTATTGCCATGACACAGGGGGATACGGCCGTCATTCAGGTTTCGGATCGCCGAACCAAGCTGATTCGGTTTCCAGAAAGTCACTACTATGAGGTACTGCGTGAAAAACTGAAGTGGGGAGATGGATGACGCAACCGCCTGATCAGCCGTCTATGCCTTTCCGCGCTCAATCAGTCCGATCATCTCTTGATTGCTCGCATACTTGAATTCTCCGATACAGTCAGTCTCCCCGCCCTGTGATTTTTCCGCCGCTTCAAGCGAGCGAAGTCCCTTCACATCGACGGGACGACTCTTTTTCTCGTTCAAAATCCCATGCAACTTGTCCAGCACAGCCTTTGGGTTGTTGCCGGAAGTCTTGGTGGACAGGTAGCGCTCCACAACCTCAGCACACCAATCGCCGTCCCGCTTGGCCACGCCGACGAGCCCCTCGCTCGCTTTTCTCGCCCAACCCGCAAGAAAGACACCGTCCACGACTTTTCCGGCCGTCTCGTCATAGGCCTGAAAGAGCGCATCGTCCGGCTCATTCCCTGTTTTGTTTGGATTGGTGACGAACATCCCGCCTTTGTATGGGAGCCCAACCGTTTCATCGACTTTGTCGCCCACGGCAAAGACCACGGCATCACAGGGAAACTCATAGTATCGTTTCAGCCCCACGGCAACCGTGTCTTCGCCTTTGGGGTCGAGTTTGTTGTCTTCCATCTCCAGACCGNNGCACACGATTGTCGCCGTCCACAAGAATGCGCTTCGGGGAAGCCAGGAATTGGAACCCCATTTTCGTCTCGCTGATTTTCGGTTCACATTTGGTAAATTCGTCCGTGAGTCCCTTCAACACGTCATCGGCATTCTGCCCCACGGCTGCCATGCGATCCCTGATACGGTCGAATTCTTTTTTGATCCCCTCCACATCCATATTGGCACACACAGCTCGAATTTCTTTTGGATTATATTTGCGCTCGACCGGGCCGCGGCGGACAATAGCGGTGACCCGCTCCACCTTCTTATAGCGAATGAGCCAGTGCGCGATATCGACCATAACGTCTCCGGCCCCGATCACGGCGACGTGCTTGCCCATATCGAACGGTCGATCACCGAACCCCGGCAGGCGGTTGAAGTGATACACCACGTCCTTCGCATGATAGACGCCCTTCGCGGAATCCCCTTCCACACCGATGGCTTTGGTCCCTTGCGCGCCCACCGCGAACACGACCGCGGTGGCGCCAAGCTCACGTACTTCTTCGACTGTTAGATCTTTGCCGTTGCCGACAGACACGTTACCGAAATAATGAACCTTCGGTTGGTCGAGCAATTCCCAGTATTGCTTTTTGAGGCCACCGCGGAGCTTGAGCTTCGCGGGGAAGATTCCATATTCAGCCAAGCCGCCAAACTTGATGTCACGATTAAGAATGATCACTTCGTGTCCGGCCTTCGCCAATGACCCGCTAACCGCCATCCCGGCAGGCCCGGCCCCGACAACAATAATCACATGCGATTGTGCAGTACTCATGCGTTGTTCCTTAGGAAGAAGTGGGAGAGAGCGGTCTGAAGCCTCGAATTTTTTCGAAACTTAGCACAGCGGATCGACAGCTGTCAAAACACAATGCCCATACTTGCTTGCCATACAATTGCCTGTCATCTACAATGAGACCCGGGTGCGCATGTGAGTACTCCTGCTTGCGTCAGACCCTCCACTTCTCATACAAATGCCATCCACTTTCATCGAGACGATTTCTCTCACACGATGACGATTGTGAACCCTATGCCGCTTCGCTGGGACTTCCGGTCATATCATAGTCAGGTAGTCGCCCGATCATTATTTTGAACGATTTCCATCGACCACCCATGCGCTATTACCCGGTCAACGTTTCTGAGGACATCCCAGCTCACATTGAACTGGAGCCGGAAGAGGGATTCGTGGTGCCGACCTTTGAGTTGGCTGAGGCATTGATCGTTCGCGGGGCCGACAGCGCTCGTGTGGCGATCAGCCGGATCTCCCCTTCCGATGGCAACTATCCAGGATATGTCCAGACGTTCCCGAACGGACCGCTTGTACCTCGAACCGCGTTCCATTTCGACCACTCGGTTCTCATTGTGCTCCCTACCTACAATGAACGACAGAATCTGGAGGCCTTGATACGCACGATCAGTCAATATCTCGTCGCCGACATCCTGGTCGTCGATGACAATTCGCCGGACGGCACTGGCCAACTGGCCGACGAGCTGAGCCAAGGGCAGCAACACGTGCACGTCCTGCATCGTGCCAAAAAGGAAGGGCTGGGACCCGCCTACGTGGCTGGATTCCAATGGGCCTTGGCTCGCGGCTATCGGTCGATCGTCGAGATGGACTGTGATTTCAGCCATGCGCCA
>DKBD01000024.1:0-179 GCA_002451055.1 Nitrospira sp. UBA6909
CTTTATAAGGCACGCGCATCCGGCTCCTGTGTGCTGGGGGCGTCGCACGGCTGTCCGGGGGCTTCACGCTGTTACGGGATGAGAACAGGAGTGAGGTGCCAGATACGTGTCGTGATGAACGAACGGGTACACACACAGGGGCGGACTGGTTTCGTGCTGCCCGCAACGGCTTCTGCCTG
>DKBD01000024.1:304-6654 GCA_002451055.1 Nitrospira sp. UBA6909
GGAGGAGCTGGACAGTTCGCTCCACGAGCTCACACGCCTGGTGACCACCCTGGGGTACAGGGTCGTTGGCCAGGTGACGCAAAAACGGAGTTCCGATCAGTATGCGACGGTCCTGGGTCAGGGCAAGCTTGCCGAATTGGCGCGCTGGACCGGTGGTGCCGGGANNATCGAGGCTTCCCCAGCCCCTTGCGAACAGGCGCAGATCGTCATCGTGGACTGTGAGTTGTCGCCGTCACAATTGAGCAACCTTGAGCGGGCCACCGGGGTACCGGTGCTTGACCGTACCGGTGTCATTATTGAGATTTTCAGCCGGCACGCGCGGACACGGGCGGCCCGGCTTCAGGTGGAGATCGCGCGGCTCAATTATCTGGCGCCGCGGTTGCGTGAGGCCAGTGGCGCCAGAGAGCGGCAAAGCGGGGGGATCGGCGGCAAAGGGGCGGGAGAGACGAGTGTCGAGCTCGATAAGCGCAGAATCCGCGATCGCCTGAAAGCCCTCAGGGCGGAATTGGCGGCGATCGGGGATGAGCATCACACGCGCCGCGCGCGACGGGAAAACGAATGGACGGTCGCGCTGGTCGGCTACACCAATGCCGGGAAATCCTCGCTGATGCGGGCGATGACGGGCAGCGAGGTGCTTGTGGCCGACAAACTGTTTGCCACGCTCGATACGACGGTCCGGCCCCTATCTCCGGAAACGCGTCCCAAAGTGCTCATGACGGATACGGTGGGATTCATCAAGAAGCTCCCGCATGATCTGGTGGCATCGTTCAAGTCGACGCTGGATGAAGCGGCCGGTGCGTCGCTGCTGCTCTTTGTCGTCGATGCCTCGGATCCGTCCTTTCGATCTCAACTCGACGTCACGCGGAAGGTGTTAGCTGAAGTCGGCGCCACGGAGATTCCCAGCCTGTTGGTGTTGAATAAACGAGATCGTCTGGAGCCGAACGCGCTCGCGGCACTGAGGGCGGAATATCCAGACGCCGTGGTTCTTTCCACGAGACGCCGGGATGATCTGCACGCGTTACGCGAGCAGATTATGCGGCACGTTGAACGCGAGATGCTCGACGAGGAGTTGCGAATTCCGTTTACGGCGCAAGGGGTGGTGGCGGAGATTCGCGCCCGGATGCGTATCTTGTCCGAAGCCTATGACGCCGAGGGGCTCACGATACGGGTGCGCGCGACTCTTGAGCACCTGACGGCGATTAAACAGAAGCTTGCGCCGCGTCGCGAGCCTGTATGACGGCGACTGTATAGAGGGCGAACAAGACACGGACTAGATCTCCCCCTCCGATGTCCGTTACACTTTGTCCCGTTCACAGGNNATGCCGAGATCAAGAAGGCGTGGCATGAGCAGCTGCAGGTCTGGCATCCAGACCGCTTCACCCACGCGCCCAGGCTGTATGGAAAAGCTGAAGCCCGGACCAAGCTGATCAATCAGGCGTACGAGACGCTGAGCGATCCCGCGGCGCGTGCGCGTTACGATGCGACGGTGCAGCCGGCGGCATCTCCGACTGCTCAGACCACGCGGCCGTCTTCTTCATCTTCCTATGCGTCGACGCCGCCCAGACAGGCGGCGCCTCAGCCACGCGAGCGACGGGGACCGCAATCCCCCATCACGCTCACGAATCAGGGGCGCGGTACGGTCATGGTGCCAGCCATCCATATCTATATCGATACGAGAGAACCTCATCCGTATGATTTTCGAGGGTTTACTCGAATCGCCGGGACGATGCGGGAGCCGTTGCCGGTGGGGAACTATGCCGTTGCTGAAATGCCCGATGTGATGGCGATCAAATGCCTTCACGTTGAAGTGCTCTACACGATCTTCTCCAATCCGCATGATGATCGCGTCCCGTTTCTGCTCGAACTCGAACAGATGCTGGCCTATCCCGCCCGGTTTCTGGTGATCGAAGGCATGCTCCGGCATAAGCAGGCCGGAGGCCGCCTCAATCAGTATCATAAGAACGGGGTGATGGATTTTCTCGATGCGCTGACCGCGCGCTATGGGGTCCAGATCATCTATACCGATACGCGGGAGGAGGCAGAGGAGCGCATTGCCAACCTGGCCGCCCTGCATTATTCATATTATTTTGCCGAGCAACAAGGATTTGGGCGCTGTCTGACCGAACACGATGTGTAGAGTTGCGGTAAGCCCGGGAAAACAAGAAGGGGACGGGTACCTTTGGCCGCNNTATCCACAGGGAATGTACGGAAGGCGGGGTTGGAGGACGATGCGCGAAGTCCGATCCCTGCTGTAATCCCAGGGTCATGATACCCATGCCTGTCCGGTGCGGCCTACGATGGGTGCTCTGGCTCTGAGGTTAGTGCCAGCCTGATCGAGACCTCCGCTGGTTCTCTCTTGGTAGTTCTTGTGCCATATTTGTCGACATTCGAGTGTAGTGTCTCATGAGTTCCTCACCTTTCCGTTCGTGGTGAGCCTGTCGAATCATGAACGGAACCAGTTAAAAACACTTCCCCTTCGACAAGCTCAGGGCGAACGGTCAAGCTCACCGTATTAATGAAACCCTACACTGGAATAGCGCCTGATGAACGAGTCATGCGTATGATGAAACGGATCGGAGTGGCACGACACGGGATTTTCAAGACAGTGGCTGCGCGAGCGTGCATTGGTGTTGACCAAGGTGAGCGGGGCAATTGATACGAAGAGTGTGATGGAGCATGTTCAAGCTCTGAATTGGGAAAGCAGGGGCTCAGTGGGTTGAAAGAGCTTGCCGATTGCCATGGGACCAGGCTCGTAAGCGTTCACGGGTTCGTTGCCCGCTCGCTCTCAACATGACCCAACCCCAGGTCCTCTTTCGAGATGTCGAAGGCAAAACGAAGTTGGAGGGCGAGATATTTCTGGGTCAACCCGGCTCGATCCAACGGCTGATCTTGTTCGTGGTAGATCGCCAGCTCTGAGTTCCCATAGCGTACCGCCAGTCCCACAATCCAATCGAGCTCCGTCGGCCTCGCCTGGTTGCCGGCTTCTCGATCCGTGAACATGTTGATGTCCCCATAGAGCACGATCTTGTTCTTGTAGAGATCAAGATCCGCATGAGCGACATACCGCAGCAATGCGCGTCCGGTATTGTCTGGTCGCGCGAAGTAGTTGCTATTGTGAAAGAGCCAGCCGCCTCCTGCATAGGCCGTGAGATTTTGATTCGGGAACAGGCGCCGCCATCCAGGAAGATCCTGCACCGCCTGAAATTTCGCGGTCACCAGTCCGTCGGCATAGGCTTGCGTGAGGCCTCGCCGGTCAAGCGGCGCATCGCGTTCGTATTGCAGCCGCCAGCTGAAGTGGCCGACGACGCCGGTCATGGCGTAGGTGCCATCCCATTCGCTGAGTTCGATCCATCCGTTGGTCCGATCAGAGAAGAAATTCTGATCGGTGTAAAACGTCAGGTATTGTTTGTAGAGATCGGTCTCGAGATGGAGCATATGACGCAAGCCGACGAGGCCGGTGTTGTCCGGTCTGGCAGCAAACGTCGGGTTGTGAGCAAAGACGCTGGTCAGTAGGTAACCAGCGAAGAGGCTTTCTTCAGCCGGACGCGCCTCGCCGTTGGGATGCTCCAGAGAAGGCAGGGGACGGCCGTACTTCTCCAATGCCAGCGCCTGGTGCGGCCACATCAGGAGAATAATGACCGCCACGATCCCTTGAACCACCGATGATGAGCGATGTCGCAGTTGCATGGGGTGGCTGGAGTATCACGATTTCAGCCGGTCGTCCAGCCGAAACACAGGGGACGCATCGATCGATAGGGGAGAGGTTAAGGTCGACACGATTCAAAGATCGCTTCGCAGTCGTTTGAGGCGTCGAAGGTGGGCGGCACGAAACGGTAGCGGACATTGACAACCCGGTCATCGGCCATGATGACCGTGGCCCAGCAGCCATGGCGGATGGTTGAAAAGCTGCCTTTTCCGACAGGTTGTGATTCTTCCAAGATTGGCGCTTCGCGGTAGTAACGCAGGAACGTGAAATCATCATCCGTCACCTCTTTTCTGGGAGCCCCGGCGCAGGCAAGGATGGCTGATTTGGTTTTGCCGACCATGCGCTGCTGATTGGGATACTCACCGACCTGAACCGGCGTGGAACAGGCGGTGATCCAGGCCATTCCACAGAGTCCGGTTCCCAGCGCTAGCAAGTTCGTACCGATCATGGCAGGTATTGTCGGCTGATCGTCGTGAAAAAACAACGGTTAGTGACGGGACGGAAGCGGAATGAGAAGATCGGGGTGGAGAATCAGCCGACGAGATCGGGGTTTAAACGGTTCAAGGGCTTAACAGAGAGAGCCTTGATTTCGTTGTAGATGATGGCTCGGCCGACTTGGCGCAGGCGGCCGAATGTTCCTTGGACAATCACGAGATCGCCTTCACGCACTTCTGGATGGCCGAGAGTGACGACTTTGATCGTACCGGCTTGGTCCTGCAACAGGAATCCGTAGGCAGGTTGTCCGTGCCTGTTCGTGGCCAACTGCACGTTGGTCACTTTCCCGGTCACGGTGACGTCTTGATGATCATATTGCTCCGGATGCGCCACGAGTTCTGCAATCTCGATGAGCGAGGCTGCCTCCGTCGATGCTGTGGGACTGAATGCTGCGGACAATCCTACAATGAACAGGCCGATACAGGTTCGGGCGGGCAAATGGGTGAAGAGCTGGAGAGCTGTGGGTCGTCTCATCATACCGCTCAGATTATACCCCACCGATGAAGAATCGCAAGAAGGCGATCGCTTACCATTTATCCGAGGCCCTGCCGCTGACATCTTCTCCGATGAAGTTGTGCAGGATATGCTTCTGCATCTCCGTCAATTCTGATGAGCCGAGCTCCGGCTGACCGGGGAGTGCCTCGACCGGTTCCTTCGGAGTCGGGGCGGTTCGTTTAAGTAGAATCTGATCGACCGCTTCGGGGCTCGTATCGAAATCTTGCTGGATGGCGGCCAGTCGTTGCAGTCCGAACAACGTGCGCGTGATCTCACTGTGCATCGCGTTGGAGCTGGCGCCGTAGACCAGTGAATTCCAAAATTTGACTTCAATCGCCTCAGGAACATTGATCGAGACATACGCCGCCAGCTTCTCGATGAGAGCGGATTCAGTTTGCTCGAGGCCGTCATAGGTAGCGATCGATCGTTCGATCGGGGAATCGGAGAGAAGCCCCAGCGTGGCATCCCACAGATCGAGCGAAGGCGTGCTGCTGGGTGACGACGGGGCGCCCGACAATTTGGCCTGGAGCGCGATCAGGTATTGAGAGAAGAACTTTACTTTTCGTGCCGCCAGCGTGCCGGCCGGAATGCCCCAGATGTGACAGATCTCGTGGTCCTGCAGAGTCGTCCGGTCTGATGTCCTGCGCTCTCGTTCAGCCAGATCGAGGCGTTTTCGGAATCGCTCTGCGAATCGCAGCAGCGTTTGCAGCTCAATGGCCAGACGGTATTTCTGAAACTCCTCCGCGCCGATGTCCCCGCTCTCCCACTGATTGTTGAGCGTCCGAAGCGCTTGCTGTGGAACGGCCGTCCGAGCTTGTGCTTTCAAATCAGCAAGCGTGTCGGTGGACAGGCCGCGAGCGGCCAGCAGTAAGGCGGCGCGGTCGGCCATTGCGCCCGCGGTCTTGGCCAAGTGTTTGAGCACGGCGCATTGCAACGATGTGCGCTCTCGGCGGAGACGCGCCCGCTGCCGGTACTCATTTCGCCGGTCGGTCATGGCTGCGATGGATTCTTGCGTCATCGTCGTGATGGGCTTCGTGCCGGAGACGCATCGGGGATCGGGACGGTCCGCGACCATGAAGAGAATCTCGTCATGCGAAATGTCTCGGTATTGGACCAACAACAGTTTGAGGAGGATGCGGCCTTGGATCGGCAGGCTTGCGATCACCTCGTCGATCACGTCTCCGGTAAGGGGCAATGTCATAACTGCCTGAGTCATTCCATTCCTGTCTGCTATTGCTTACGCGGTGCCTGTTTGCCGGTGATGGGCTTCGATGTACAGGGCGACGTACTCGCGAACTTGCTGTATGGTGCCGCTGATGAACATTTCCCTCGGAATCTCAACCCGGATCAGCTTGGAGGGATCGACGCCTCTCTCCTGTGCATATTGTTCATCGACATAGAGACTCACGGACCCATCCGCAAAACGGAGGGCATAGAGGGCGGTGGTATCGGCCATATTTACACCTGTCTCTCCGTCGCAAGGATCCTTGTACAGGTAACATAGGGTCTGAATCAGCCGCAAGGGGCAGACTGAAAACAAAACGGCTTTCGGTCGTGTGACCGAAAGCCGTGAAATCGCCCTGTCGTGATTCTCAGCCGCAGCCTCGATCTGAGCCTGGCAGTACTACCCGCCCAGCGTATCGAGGGTTTCCTT
>DKBD01000263.1 GCA_002451055.1 Nitrospira sp. UBA6909
GATCTGACGATCCGGATCGCTAGGCTTGGCCCCTCTCTCTTTCCTGTTCATCGGTCCATCCTTCCTTCAAAGAACCGGGTCAGGCAATCCCCGCAAACCCTTGTATGATCACCCTTCGATCGACTGTCTATCTCCCTCGCTTACTCGATCCTCGGACTCCTACAGGCCGCCTTGACTGAGAAACGGTCGATCAAACGAGGTTCGCTGTCCTTCGAGCTGGGGCACTTGATCGTAACGATTTTTCTTCAGTTTCGAGGTAGTCCGCTGGTGCAGATCCCGGTACGTCAGATTACCCTTGGTCTCTCTGATCGACTCAACCAGGTAATAGGTCAAGGCGCCATTAAATGTTCCGCCGATCTGCGCATCAGCGGAAGTCTGTGTATCGCGGCAGCCGGTGACCAACAATTCCGGAATATCGGCATGGACAATATCGCTCTTCCTCTTGCGCCCACGGGGAGCCTTCCCCAGTTGGCCGCGAACTGTCCCGCGCAATGTTCTGCCCGATTCGGTCGCCATCAGATCCAATGGGCACGGGAGAAACCGTTCCTTGATGGGAGCGTCCGGGGGAGTGATGGCGCGCGTGTTTGTGCCTGAGTGGCAACAGTCCATGATGACCGTGAGGCTCACCCCAGATCGGAGTTTATCGAACGTCTTCCGGAGCCAGTCGTCGCGCAGCGGATCGCTCCAATCGAGATTGGTCGGGCAGAGGATNNGAGAATCCATAGTAGGTGGTCAGCGCTTGCTGGAGATTCTTCACGTCGTTGACACAACCCCGGAGATCAGCGCCTGGCACCTGATACTTATTGATACCAATGAGCACCGCTCGTTTGGCCATATCGCAGTCCTTTCATGGATAAGGTTTACCTCGTGCGCTTGCGGCAATCTTGCTCGCAAGCTCAGCTGCCTTTACAAACACAAGGATGGCTTTTTGACTTACTTGAGTTCTTTAATGGCTGCTCAATCCGTCATGAAGTACCAGCGACCCACGGGCGTGGCCTCTGGTATCTCAGGAGTCGCATGAGCCGCTTTGCAGCCCCCTGCTCTCATTCTTCCCTACTCTTCCAGGGATGAATCTTCCACGCGATACGGATTAGGAATACGAGTGCTCTGCTCTTGGAGTCGGAAGTATATGTACTTTTGCGGATTTCGACAAGCCTCACCGCCAGCTGTGTTCTCGCGTCGGTCAGAGACCTAACGTACAGACAGGTGCTCCGCAGCCTACTATAGAGTCCGGCTGTCGATCCACGTCACCTGGCCTGTCCGGCGATTCACTTCCTGATACATGTGCGCCGTGCCGCCGGGACCGTCGCCACCACCGCCGTTCCACAGACAGATAAACTGGACCTTACTAATGCCATAGGACAAGGCCGTATAGAGAAGCCACAGATTGCAACGCTCGTAGGGATCAACGCCCTTGGGCGGATCGCCAAGCTGGTCCGGCGCAGAACGGATGGTGGTTGACAGTTTCGCCTTCGCCGCCAGATACCGATTGCGCCAAACTTCGCCTCGGCAGACCACGGATTTCTGGATAAAGTCCGGCTCGTCAAACGGCTGCAACCATTGTATCTTCACCCCTCGCTGCTGACAGGCCTCCGTAAAGAGCAAATCCCCTCCACAGGCGCCTTGGGTGAGCGCGAGATCTTCTGGCCCTGCACCGAGTTGTTCCAAGGCCTGGGCAATCTTCTGCGCGGCAGCCGGTTCTTTTGCTGCGGGAAAGCGCGGAGACTGTCGGTCCGGCGCATCGATCATATGTCCGCTGAAAAGGAACACGTTTTTCGGCTGCCAGCGGTCTTCAGGCTTCGCCAGCTTTTGCAACTCGCGGTCGAACGTGGCCAGCCCAGCATCGACAGTCTCAGGTCTGAAGCCGAGGTCCTTCAGGAGTTGCAACTGGGCACGACTGGAATTCAGCGCGAACCAGTCCTTGTCGTTCTTCGTGATCGCCTCTTTGTATGCCGTCCTTACCGTCTCCGGTGTCCCCACCAAGACTTCCAGATCACCAAGCGTCGCTTTGGACCAGAACAATTGGCGCTCATCAGACTCGCACTCGGCAGCAAAGCGCACGGCCCCAGCCATAGACGCCATCTCTCTCTCATAGCGTGGATCGTTGATGAGATGCCGGTACAGATGCATCAACGTCAAGGCGTTGATGCCGGAGTAATAATGTGCCGGATTGCGCCGATAGCCGCTGGCATAGCTCTCAATGGCTGCCCGAAGCAACGCATCTTCATAGGCCGCGTCCTCTCGCATCTGATCAGGGGTTCGTCCAGCCTGACGCCATGATGCCACCCAGGCATCCTTATCCACGCGGCCCAGCAGTGCCCAGGTTTCAGGGTCGTTCGGAAACGATTTCAGCACTGTGCGATAATGTGCCCGCGCGCGATCCAACGAATGCCCCGACTTGCCCGCCAAGGCCAATCGCTGCAGACAAATGCCTTGCTCGCGTAACCCTCGCAGATTATTTGGCTCAATGGCGAGGCCCCGCTCAAGCTGCTCCAAGCCAAAGTTGAAATGCTCCGTCTTCCGCAACGTTTCCCCGGCTGTGATCCAGGCCTCGGCACGAAAAGCCGCAATCGGCGCCTCATCGGCCAGCACGAGCACATCCCCGATCTGGCCCGTCTTTCTGGCCAACGTAATCCGCTTTTCCCATGCGTCGTACAGGCTCCAGAATTCCTGTACCTCTCCGATGCGAAGTGACTTCCAGTCCGGCTCCTGGAGATTGGGCAACAGATCGTAGACAGGACTGATCTTGCGGCCATGCCATGATTCCATCGTCGCTTTCACCATACTAGCCAGGCTCTTCTTGTCCTGTTCGAGGGTCGCGGGATCCGGCCCAAGATCCTTGATCGAATAGCGCAGCTTCCGATCCGTGTAGAGATCGAAGGCGGTCGGTACTTGTCCGCCGCTGATAAGAACCACGCCCCGTGCCCGCAACCCATGGCGCACACCGAGCTCATACCACACATTGGGATTATCGATGGTCAGATCGGCGACGACCAGATCCGCGATGAGCAACTCCTGAAACATATCCGTGCGAATATCCCCGGCACGCATCTCCTGATCCGCTCGAAAGGCCTCTAACCCCGCTGCTTCAAGCGCCGGCTTGATCAGCTCGTCATAGACACGATTGAAGTCGATCTTCTTGCCTTTGCTGTCTTTCTTCGTACCAAACGGCATGACGACAAACGCATGGGGTTTCATACGACGCTCCTATTCTCATGTACCGAAATGTGTTGCAAGTTCGTTGTTCGACTTCACAAAGCCATATGTCATCGTCGGTCTAGTCCTGATATCTCAGACAAGAACACCGTCCTATTTCTGAGCGTCCTTGGCGAGGCGGAAGCCCACCCTGGCGTTCCGGAGGTCGACG
>DKBD01000124.1:0-3856 GCA_002451055.1 Nitrospira sp. UBA6909
GTGGCACCCAACAACTGACTCCTCGTTATGGCCTTGGCCGCGGGTTCCATCAGGCGTCCTCCCGCCGGCATCATGACCGGGCTGCTCAGCCATCCACCTGGTTCGGTCGGCACTGCGTCGCGCCCGGCGAGCACAAAGCTGCTCTGTTCGCCGCCAGCCAACGCGACGCAACGGTTTTGCAGGAGCGACTGCGGCGGGCTCGTCTTGGAGGCGAGTCGGCCGATCGTGCCGCTGAGATTCGATATCGGCGATTGGATGGTGACGATTCCACTTAACCCAAACCGCGATGACGCATCGATGAGACTGAATTGATCCGCCAAAAACACCGGCGTCGTAATCGTGATGTTCCCGCCGCCCCCTTGTACCGCTTGTGCGAGAATTTGACTGTTCTGCAAAATAACCGCGTTCGGATCGATCGTGATGTTGCCGCCGCTTCCGGCGCCACCAAGCACCGACGTGCTGATCAGGCTACGGTCAACAAGTCTCACGAGATCGGTCGCCAAAATATCGATGTTGCCGCCCGATGCCTGACTCGCCTCCGTCGTGATCGAGCTGTTTTGTACGGTGAGTTGCCGGCCGGCATCGATCCAAATATTGCCGGCGTCCGCTGGTCCCGTGCTGGCCGCGGTGATTGATGCATTGTCCGCCAGCGTCACGTGATCCCTTGCGGTGACGTTAATCGAGCCACCCTTCGCCGATGGTTCAACCCCGAAGGTCTCTGCTGACAAAGTCCCGCCCGTATCAAGGGTGACTGAATTGGCAGTGAGCACGATGCTGCCTCCGGCGCCGGTGCCTTGTGTGAAGGCCTCGATTTTGCCAGATGAGGAGACTCGAATTGATTGGCTCGCATCGATCGTGATGTTCCCACCATCGCCAGCCGACCCTGATAACGCCAACAGGGCGCTGTTGTTTTCGAGCCTGAATTGTTCTGTCGAGATATGGATATTGCCTGCAGGTCCGTCTCCCGATGTTGTGGTGTTGAGCGTACTTAACCCGGAGATCGTGACCGCTTCGGCACGGCTACCGGAACCGTGAAGTCCATGGATGGTGATATTGCCGCCGTTTCCTGGTCCCAAGATCTCAGTCGAAATAAAACTGTGCTGGCCGTCCTCATTCGCGCCGACAGTGAGGCGCTTCGTCTCAAAGAGAATTTCCCCGGCGTTCGCCGGCCCTTGAGAGAGAGAGATCACATTGGCATGCTGCAGGGTGATCTCGGGGGCACGGAGCCAGATCCCTCCCGCGTTTCCCGCCCCGTCTCCAAAATCGAATGAGCTGCTGTTGAGAGAGGAATCGACCAGTGCAATCTTCTCACGAGCGTGGATTCGAATATCCCCGGTATCGCCAGAGCTGGGCCTATGGGTAATACGGGCGTCGTTCATTTGCAGGGTTCCTGTGATGATTTCGACGTCAACACCGGGGTCTGTGCTCGAGTTGGTCTTCTCAATGACACTATTGGGGGCTAGTGAAACGGTATTCGACATCCCTGGACTTTCTGCGGTCGTGAGCACGGCGTCATTCACGCTGAGAACAAANNTGTCCATTCCGAATCGAGACTCTGTCCGTGCCGCTGACGTTGACGGTCGAAGTTGGTGCGAGCAAGACGGAGCCGAAGGATGCAAAAGAGGTCCCCTCCACGTTTGGACGGGGTCGAAGAGTGGTGCGGAATTCCCCGGGGGATGCCGTGCTGGCCAGCCGAATGTCGCCGTTGAGGGCGTTGAGTTGCGCATGTTGGATCGTGCCCTTATCCAGAACGCCTGATTCTATCGTCACGTTGCCCCCCACGAGCGAGATGCTTTGACCCTCTGGCACGGAGAGCTGACTGCCTTGAATCACGATTGACCCAGGGTTCGAACCCAAAAATCCGAAAGACGTGACCGGCGATGTGCTGAGGAGGGCATCGGCTTCCGCGCCGGGAATGGCATTAAATCGCACCTGACCGTTGAGGCGCAGATAATCAGCCGTTGTAAAGGCCACGGACCCTCCGACGTTGAGGGAGGCCGAGGGACCGAACACAATGCCTGCCGGATTCATCAGAAATACATTGGCAGGTCCGAACCCGGTCGTTTGAAGGGTGCCCAAGATGATCGAGCTATTGCCCCCGGTCACACGAGCGAGGATGTTGTCTGTCGGCAGGGCCGTCTCATTGAGGAAGTTGGCGATGGTGTTGGATGGCACGCTAAACTCACCGAAGCTGTGGAAGAGGTTCGGTCCAGCTCCCGGTCTTGTCCCCCCGGTGATGTTGTATTGGGTCTTGGCGCCGGCGGAAACCGGACTGCTGATTTGGGTGTTCAGACCGGAGGAGGTGATGGGAGCGGTTTGCGCCCAGACATGTCCCACGGCAAGGCAGAAGGAGAAGAGCCAGGTAAGGTGGAGTGCCCTGGATGTCGAGAGGATCAAAGCGGTTCCATAGGACAACGTCTTCATGGTCGATCTACAGAAGCTGGAGTCCTATTGCAGACCCAGGACCTTCTTGTAAAACAGGTTGATGTCGATCACAGAACCACGCTTTAGCCTTTACGGCAGATAGGCTCGGCAACAAGCTGGGTAAAGGCTATTCTTGGTGGTTGCAGGTACACTAACCTCAGAAGCCGTGTCAATTAGGTGTGAAACGTATAGGTGGAAACCTTAGGTGTTAAGACGAGATTTCTGGCGGCAGTCCTCTTTGTCCGATCGCTCCCGTTGGACCTCATGCTGCTTGATCAGGCCGTTCCTTGATCCTTCGAACGGCGCGCCGGCGATGACCGGTAGCGGCCACTCCGGCGCATCAAACGTGCTGCATGCTTCGTTGTCCGCCCCGATTACCTTCCAGGCGAAGGTCTGAGTGCCCTCCGCGTGCCGCACCGGAACATGATGTTCCCAATTCAAGGATGAGTTGGCAGAGCGACTGAACAGCCGGCGGTCTCCTGCGCTGCAACATAGCTGTCTCTTTGTTTCCAGGGGGGCAGTCATTGAGATATGAAGTTGGTGATCGTGCAGTTGGTGGTGTACCAAGTGCCTCCGGGTGTTACCCGGAACTTTACTCTTGTAAAGTACGTGTCACCATCATGAGGGTGAGTAACATTGGAATCTTTGGTTCCATTCGCCTTTGGGATCTCTGTGCCAGGATAGATATTGTCGTTGCCTGGTGCGGAACCCACAATCACGAGCGAACTCACGTAGGACGTTCCACCCATGGACCACTCGAAGGTCGAGTCAGACTTGGGTGCACCATTTGCGGGGTTAGTGACATGTGGCATGGTTCCCTCCTCATTGGCTAGCGGTTGTGAAGGCCTCAATGAATGTTTGACGGTGTCGTCATTTCTGTGTCTGGTTTCTCGCTCTGATCATGTTGAAGAGGCTCTTTCCCTCCTCCGAGTAACCAGCCGGCTACGGTGCTCGCCACAGCAAGGTGTGTGCCACAGGCGCGGCAGTAAGGGATCGGGAGCCAACTATATAAGGAAGCGCTGGACTGTCGTGCGGTTGCCGTTCTTTCTTTTCGAGAGCTGTCGAGCGATCGGTTCAACCGAACGGGATAGGGGAGAACCCAATTGCATTCAGACTGAATCTATTAGATTCACCCGCCTGTGCAGGAAGCCACGGCTGTGACGACGTTTGACTCGTCCTCTATTATGGGGGAGGCAAGATGTGTCTTGCCGATAAGGGTGTTCCAGGCATGGTAAATACGGTGGGACTTGACGCAAACCAGATAACTCTTCAGACTAGCGCCTGAAGAACGCGCCCGTAGCTCAGTCGGATAGAGCATCAGCCTTCTAAGCTGAGGGTCGCTGGTTCGATTCCAGCCGGGCGCACCATCGCATACTGGCCGTTTTCGAGATTTTGCAAGAGCCTGAACGGCATGGATAATTCCTCGTTTTTG
>DKBD01000124.1:3978-4710 GCA_002451055.1 Nitrospira sp. UBA6909
ATCTATAATCGACTCATGAGGTGATGATCATGAGATATGTCTCAGCAAGTGAGGCCAAGCAAAAATTAGCGGCCATTCTGGATGCGGCGCAGCGGGAGCCGGTGATGATCCGCCGCCAGAAGCGGGATGTGGCGGTGCTGCTGTCGGCCCAGGAATATGAAAGGGTCTGCGCTGTGAACCGGGAAGAGTTTCTGCGGTTTTCAGACCGGGTGAGTAAGAAGGCCACGGCGAAAGGTCTGACCGAAGCCACACTCCACGAGATTCTGGCCGATGAAGGTTAGACGGCGGGTAGTGCTGGATACCAACACGCTGGTGAGCGGCGTGCTACTGGCAGACTCCGTTCCCGGCAAGGCGGTGCGCAAGGCGATCGCCGACGATCAAGTGTTGATGTCCGAGGACAGTCTCTACGAGCTGGCGGATGTGCTCTCCCGCAAGAAGTTCGACCGCTATATCAGTGTGGAGGACCGGGAAGAATTCGTGCAGCTCGTGCTCCGCGTGGTAGAGATGGTGCCGAGTGTGAGGGCCGTGCATGCCTGCCGTGATGAAGCGGACAACCGGATTTTGGAAGTCGCCGTCAACGGCGATGCCGAATTGATTGTCAGCGGCGATAGCGATCTGCTGATGCTGAATCCGTTTCGGGGAATCGCTATCATCAAGCCCGGAGATTATGTACAAGAGACCGACGATGCCGATGAAACGACCCGCTCATCCGGGAAAACTGATTAAACATTC
>DKBD01000111.1 GCA_002451055.1 Nitrospira sp. UBA6909
AGACCACGAGCACCAACAAGGCGACAATGATCAGCTTCGCAAGCCCGCCGAAGAGGAGCAACCCCTTCAGCCCGCCGGACGGAAAGAGATTCTTGAACTGAGACTGCGCCTGCTTGATCGCATCCTCCAACGGATCTTTTCGGCGACTCCACGGATCTTGGGGGTCCCACACCATACCGAGCGGTTTCCTCACAGCCCTGAGAATTTATCAAAGATAAAACAGGTGCACGCCCGCCACCTTAACAGACTGTCCGATTGGGGAGCAAGATCTCATTTGCTACGTGACGCTCCCACCGCAAGAGGAGCCTGATCCAGCTGTGCACCCATAGCAATGATTGCGAGTGACGACCCGCCGCCGACCGAGTAGGACGGGGTCAAAATCGTAAATATGCGTTGGCACTCCGTGGGCGACCGGAAGTTCGAGCATCTGATTGAAATCACAGTCGTAGAGACGGCCATCCCATCCGACGGACAGGGTATGGCGGCACATGACGCCGGCCGCTGCAGCGGGATTGAAGGCGTTGACCAGCCGTTCCATATACCTCTCGTAATTGCCGCTCTCGATCAGAAATTCCAGGAAACGGCTGATCGGCATATTGGCGATCGTATAGAGGTGATTGAATTCTACGCCGTAGCGGTCGCGGAGTTCTTTCCGAAAGCGTCCTTCAATGGCCGCTTGTGCGGGGGGGAGAAACGCGCCTACGGGGTTGTGCGCGAGATTCAAGACCAGGCCGCTGTCCGGGCGGCCATAGCCGAGTCGGTTCAACCGGCGGATGGCCTCGATCGATTTGTCGAACACGCCATCTCCCCTCTGAGCGTCCGCTTGCGAGGCTTGAAAATAGGGGAGTGACGCAACGATTTCAACTTGGTTGGCCGTCAGGAAGTCCGCAAGATCCTGTTGAGTGGGAAGGAGCAACACGGTGAGATTGCACCGATCGATGACATGGCGGCGGAGGGTTCGTGCTTGCTCGACCATCCAGCGGAAGTTCGGATTCAGCTCCGGAGCCCCTCCGGTGATATCGACCGTGGGGATATCGGTTTTGGCCAACGCCGCCATACAGTGCTCTGCTGTCTCACGCGACATGCTCTCTCTGCGTTCAGGGCCCGCATCCACGTGGCAGTGGCGGCAAGTCTGGTTGCAGAGTTTGCCGACGTTGATTTGCAGGACCGTGATGCCGGCTGCGCTGAGCGGAAACATCCCGGCTTGGCCGAGCCGAATGTCGAACGGCGGAGGAGTGTGGGAACTATTGAGAATTCGGAGTTGTTCGGCAGATGAGGCAAGCGGCTTGCCTCGGCCAAGCAACGTCAAGCCCATTTAACAGCAGCCTCCGTCTGGAGAGCAGGTGGTAGCGGTCCCGTTAACTTGCCGGCCTGCACGATTGATCACCGCGAAATGAGAAGCGTAGCCATGGGTTTCCAAGACGGCGAGCGTTTTGGAACAGATCTCTAACGGTTCTCCTCGGTGGTAGACGTGGTGGTCGTCATCCGCTGCCTCAAGAAACGGGCCAGCCAATAGGGCGTAATGGCCTTGCCAGGTGCAGGGTGTCTGCGCCGGAGGAACGGCCGTCCAGCGCGGATCGGTGTGATCGAACTGGACGGGATCGGTCGTCAGGACGAAGTGGTTGGCGAACGGGGGATAGCTCAACAAGACTGCGATATCCGGAGTAATGGGTTGAGGAATGCCACGCTGATACGCCGTCCCGCATTCATCGACGACTCGGGTAAAGGGGCCACGCAGCGTCGCGTAGCGTAGAGGCGAANNGTCAATGCGCCGGACAAACAGTCGCCCCATTTCTCTGTGTCGTGCATGAGGTACTGAGGAACGGTCTGGTCGGAGACGATGTCCGAGATGGTGAATCGCCCGCCTGGTTTCGCCACTCGAAACATTTCGCGGAACACCTTGCGCTTATCCGGGGCGAGATTGATGACACAGTTCGAGATCATCAGATCGATCGTGCCGTCCTCAACTGGCATCGCATCCGCCATGCCCTTTCGGAACTCGACATTGGACGCGGGATAACCAAGATTGGCAGCCACAACGGCTGCATGCTTCCGTGCTATTTCCAGCATCGTGTCAGTCATATCGATCCCGATCACACGGCCGCCGGGTCCCACCAAACGCGAGGCTTCAAAACAGTCGATCCCGCCGCCTGATCCGATGTCGAGAACGGTTTCTCCTGCGTGCACGGTCTGCAATCCAGCCGGAGTCCCGCAGCCGTAGGAGATCTTGAGCACTTCTTCTGGAATAAAAGTCTTGAGGTGTCCCATGTCATAACTGGTTGGGCAGCACATCTGTTCGCCAGTACTGGCGGCTTTTGCATAACGGTCCCTGACTTTTGGGGCAATTTCATCGATGGGCATAATAACCTCGCGATGGTCGAACAGCGTATCGAATCTATTTTTATGTATCAACCCGTCAGGTGCCGGGTCAATCAGGATGTTGTGCCATTCCAAGCGTAGTGACAGGCGAGTCGCACGAAGAGCATGCCTGTACCATGTTGAGAACGTATCATGGAAGTCGGTCTTGGGAGGCTTAACCTTTGCGATCTGCCGGGAGGTTGCCAGGTTGTTCGTTGACCACGTTTTAGCCGGAATGGGCTGGGGTACTGTTTCGCAATAGGATGGCTGACAAAGAAGGGAGACTCAGTGGTTATTCAGCATCGTGGACAGAATCCGTTCAAGACGATCGGCGGCCTTGGTGCGCCGAGGGTTGGGTTGTGACATCGTGGAGGGGGGATTGTGACACCGATCGTGTTCCCCGTTGGAGAGATCATGCTTCAGATGAGAAAGCCGGACCTGCAAGTCTTCGAACGACTCACCTTGCGTCGGGAGGTCAGGATAGTCCTCCAGATAACCGTGCCACCGGCCTTCCTCTTCCCAAATGATGTATTTTGTCGATTGCATGTTGGCTAGTATAGCTGGCGTCTCCTGGTCCGCAAGTAAAGAAAGAAAACCGAAAGGCCTGTGTTGGTGAAATGGGTCCGGAGGCTCCTTCATGCAGGTTGTCCGAAAATCCAATGTCCCGCTCCTATCCAAACTGGATGCTCCAGTTTTTCAGGACTCCGTCGGAGAGTGTGGCTGCCCTGGTTCCTGCATCCGAAAAGACCAGGCAGACGAACAGCGAGTCGGTATTATTGCCCTCCGCTTGTTCGTTGAACCGATAGGCTGTGGTCCGTTGACCGCCTTCTTTCGGTTCGTTCACCGGATAATGTGCGCAGA
>DKBD01000104.1 GCA_002451055.1 Nitrospira sp. UBA6909
TCCTGCGACGCGCCGGAAAAAACCACCCCGCCTCCCACATAAAGAACCGGCTTTCTGGCCTTGGTGATCGCCTCAGCCGCCTGCTTGACCTGCCACTTGTTGCCCTCGTAGGTCGGATTATACCCACGGATAGAAACGGAGTTGGGATAGCTGAACTCCGCCTGGTTCTGCGAGACATCTTTCGGAATATCGACCAACACCGGCCCAGGACGACCGGTCGTGGCAATGTAGAAGGCCTCCTTGATCGTGCCCGCCAAATCGCTCACGTCTTTGACCAGAAAGTTGTACTTCGTACAGGGCCGACTCAGGCCGATGTTGTCAGCTTCCTGGAACGCATCGTTTCCGATTAAGCTGGTCGGCACTTGACCGCTAAAGCAAACCAGCGGCACAGAGTCCATGTAGGCATCGGCTAACGCCGTAATCACGTTGGTCATCCCCGGACCAGACGTCACGAGGCACACGCCTGCTTTCCCGGTGGCCTTCGCGTAGCCTTCTGCCATATGGCCGGCCCCCTGTTCGTGGCGCGTCAAAATGACCTCGACGTCTTTTTGCTGATGAAGCATGTCAAAAATCTTCAAGACCACACCCCCAGGAAGGGCAAACACAGTCTTGACCCCTTCACGCTTCAGGCATTCGATAAAAATCTCAGCGCCGGTGAGTTTCATAACGGCCTCCTTCACTCACGTGATCGAGGATCGCCTGAGAAGTCATCGAATCTCAGACTCCCAGATATACCGTTATCCACAAATTGGAGAACGGCTCCGCAATCATCAAGAAACTTCTAAGAAATCAATGGGAAAGATTTAAGATGGTACCACCACGGCATTTGAAGGGTCAATAGGACTGTACACTACAAGAACGACCGATACTTGGGTCGGTCGTGAGGTATGCCATGACAACAAGGAAAAATGGGCGGACATGAAGGCCTATAAGCCGGATTCTGTGCTCGTCCGACATATTCTCCCGGACGGCGATGATCATTTCTCTGGGATTCGAGTTACCTCGAACCTCAAGCAGCCTACCCGAAGACCTCGACCGGGCCGATCGATTTGCGGAAAACACGAGGCTTCCCACAAGTGTCTTCCTATTTGGCCTTGCACCGGGCGACGCTTACCGTGCCGGTGATGTCGCCACCACCGCGGTGGGCTCTTACTCCACCGTTTCACCCTTACCTGAGCCTCGGCGANNTGGAGTCCGGACTTTCCTCTCGACGCCGTAGCACCGAGCGATCACCCGGCCTTCACATCCGCACGGGTACAGTATAAAGAAAGAGCGTCGGTCGTGGCAAGAACGCGCATTGGAATCTCATAGATTCCTACTCTCCCGCAGCCGAGAGGATTTCAACGCCGCCTTGCCATCCTGAGATCGAGGTTCGCTGCCGATGGCGTTCGACAAAACGCCTGAGCCGGAGACCGTCCTCCTCCGACGAACGAATAAATTCGATGCCGAGCCGATTGCCCTTCACCCAACGCACGACGGCGAGCGGAATATTGATGGCTGGTTGGCGATCAGGGAGGAGTAGTTTCAACCGGAGATAGTCACCGGGCCTGGCCGATTCAGAAATCTCCATAAGGCAACCGGGCAATGAAATGTCAATCACGCGGCCTTCGCCGATTATGGATTCCCCGGCAAATGCGACCGAACATTCTACGGGAACTCTCTTGCTATACCGATCCTCCATGGATACCTCCCTGTTCCGCGCAACAACGATCTGTCACAGAAAATAGCCGAGATAGCCGAGATAGCCAAGCCAGCCAATCCTGCGAAAGATGAGGTCCACCCTCTTCGGAAGAAGGGGAAAGGGAGAAACGACTATTTGCCGACCTCCGGCAAGGCAGAAGCGGGAACGTGGGACCTTTTCTGATAGATAGCCATGGCTTCTGGCATCCAGGCCTTCAATTGATCGATTCTGGTCCCATGGCTGGGATGGGTCGACAGAAATTCCGCCTGGCCACCGCTGGATAGCTGCGCCATCCGTTCCCACAGCGCGATGGACTCACGGGGGTCATAGCCGGCGTCAGCGGCCATGAGAATCCCCACATAGTCTGCTTCTGATTCATGTTTGCGGCTGAAGGGAAGCAGCACCCCGACCTGCGCACCGACGCCAAGCGCCGCCATCGTGGCCTGGCCAAGCAGAGAATCATCACTCCCAGCTCCAATCGCCGCTCCAGCCACTTCCAGCGCGGTATTGGTCAACTGGCCTTGGCTCATGCGCTCCGCTCCATGGCGAGCCAAGGCATGCACCACCTCATGTCCCATCACGGCAGCCAAACCGGCTTCGGTTTTTGCCACGGGAAAGATGCCTGTATACACAGCCATCTTTCCACCGGGCAGTGCAAAGGCATTCGCCATCTTGTCGTCTTTAATGACCGTCACTTCCCATTGAAACTGCTTGGCCATGTCGGCATACTTCGACCGCTTAGCCGCCTCGATGATCCGCGCCGCCACCCGCTTCACCGGCTCGATTTCTCTGGGATCCTGAGACGGTTTCATCTTGGGATCGGTCTTGATCTGATCGTAGGCCTGGGCTCCCATTTGCATTTCCTGATCGACCGACGTCATCAGCAATTGGGATCGGCCTGTGTAGGGATTGGTCTGACAGCCAGCTAAGCCAAAACTTCCCGTGCACAGTAGAATAGCCACCGCCACAAAGCCTGTCAGGTGTCGTCCGGTTCGCATCACCATCCTCCTCAGAACATCCGTACCGGCAATCGTAATAAATTTGCTCTACTCGAATTGTTTGAGTAGAGTACCGTGCCCATCGTCATTTTTCCAGCATAGGAGCACGCCGGTGACGAGAAGCCGGTCCGAGAAGTCCGTCGAGCGCATTGGCATTGACGAGTCCGGGAAGGGCGATTACTTCGGTCCTCTCGTCATCGCCGCCGTGTTCGTGGATGCAACGACCCAAAGCGAGCTGGCCCTCATGCAAGTCCGCGACAGCAAGAATATATCCGATGGGCGCATTCTCGAAATGGCGCCGGATATTAAAACCATCTGTCCCCACAGCATAATCGCGATCGGCCCACAGAAATATAATGAGCTGTACACGAAGATCAAGAATCTCAACCGCCTGCTGGCCTGGGGTCATGCCAAGGCGCTGGAAAATCTCCTTGAACGTGTGACGTGCGAACGGGCGATCGCGGACCAATTCGGGGATGAGCGGTTGATCCTAAACGCGCTCCAAGAAAAGGGGCGGAAGATCGTGCTGGAGCAACGGACGAAAGCGGAATCTGATCTTGCGGTGGCCGCCGCCTCCATCCTGGCCCGTGCTGACTTTCTGATCCGTCTCAAACGTCTCTCAACTGAAGTGGGGACAACCCTGCCGAAAGGCGCCTCTCCCTCGGTCGAACTGGCGGCCAAAATGATCGTCAAAAAACATGGGCGGGAGCGGCTCGGCACCGTGGCCAAACTGCATTTCAAGACCACGCAAGCGGTGCTGGCCGGACTGAGTTAACCACTCTTGCGTCCTGTTTGTGGCTGCCTATCGCAACCTGACCTGTCCCGACATTTCCTGCAATCTGATTCGATGGTCAAGGTCCCCTGAGGCAAAGAGATCCACTCTCTTCCCCTGCCTCTCACTTTCCGTCGATGCCTCCTATTTGGCCACCTCGCTCCTGCTGAACTGACGACAACGATAAGAACACGATGTCGCTCCGATACCCATCGGCCTTCCATGCCCCACCTGGATCGTTAGATACCCCGGGCCGAAACTACATTCCTACTGAGAACGATGAAAAGGCTATGGCCCTGACGACTTGGAAGGCGAGATGCAGACACACTCCCCTGCATCACTCCTTCACTCGTCGGTTCAACTCATCAAGCGCCTGGCGCAGAAGACGCATGTAGGTCGGAAGATGGGAATAAATGGCCTCAGCCGTGGCTTCGTTGTAGGTGTGGCTGGTGAGATTGCGGTCTTCCAACATCCGGAACCACTCAGGACTCTCCTGGATCACCCCCAATTGAAAAGCGACCCGCATACTGTCACGCGACGAAAAGGCTTCGACTCCCGACTCTTACGCGTACGCTTTCAAACTCTTCCAGAACAATCGGTTCGGATGCGAGGATGGTGCAGGCCAATTCTCCAGCCTTCTGCTCAACCAATGAGAGGGGGTTCTATCCTGCATTTCGACTAATATCCACGAGAGCGCTCCTTTTTCGAAGGGAGGCTCGCTACTCCGCCATCTTCTCTCAACGCTACGGCTGGTCCGATCAACAACCGGCCTGTTCGCGATCAAACCGACTCGCCCACTTCCATGTCGGCTTTCTTGGCTTCACTGAGGGCGGAGGAGGTTTCCCTCACTGGTTCCCCTTCCCAGTACAGCATCCGGCGGCAATAGGGGCAGACATGCAGGTCGTCGGACCGTTTCACTTGCGCAATGAGCTGGGGCGGGATCTGAAGACGGCAACCGAGACACAGACCATCGCGCACGGCCGCCAACGGCTGGTCTTTCCGCGAGGCTTTGATCTGGTTGTACCGTTCCAACAAGCTTTTCTCCACCTTTGCCGCGGCTTCACGGTGCAGCGCTTCGACTTGGGCCAGTTCGGCGGCCAGCACGCGCTCCTGCTCGTCAAGCTCTTTTTTTTCCTGGGCAAACGCCGTCTCTAAGGCCTTGACCTTTGCTTGGGTGTCAGCCACCGTTCGCTGCAATTGGTCGACTTTTTCCATGCAGAGCAGAATTTTCTCTTCGAAATCCCCGCGTTTCTTATTCGCCAGTTCAAGTTCGAACAGATGAGCTTGATATTCCTTATTGGTTTTCAAGCTCGCTGCGTGCGACTTCATCTTTTCCGTCTGTGCTTCGTGCGCCTCCAAATCCTTTTCATGCGTGCGCCGCTCTTTGATCGCCGTTTCGACGGCGGATTTCGCATCGCTCAATATTTTCGAAGCGTCGAGCAGGGGAGCTTCGGCGGTGTGAAGACGGTCGGGGATTTTCCTGCGGACTTCGTTGATCTCCACGACCCGGAGATCGAGTTTCTGCAATTCCAGGAGTGGAGACAGCTTGTGGCTCAACGTGCCCTTTCTCTCCGAATGGAGAATTGCGAGAGCGTGTTTCGGACCGCCGCGCAGCCTGGTGGGCCCACTAGGACTTGAACCTAGGACCAGCTGATTATGAGTCAGCCGCTCTAACCACCTGAGCTATGGGCCCCCTTGAGAAGGCTAAGGCTCATGTCCGGGTCGAGNNTTCTTGCTGCGGCTCGGGTGTCGCAACTTACGCAGCGCCTTGGCTTCGATCTGCCGGATGCGTTCGCGCGTGACTTCAAAATCCTGCCCCACTTCTTCCAACGTATGATCGGTGGCTTCTCCGATCCCGAACCTCTTGCGCAACACTTTCTCCTCGCGCGGCGTCAACGTCTCCAGCGCGCCGTTGATCTGCCGTTGCAGATCGTACCGAATGGCTGCTTCCAACGGAGACACGGCTTTCTTGTCTTCGATGAAATCGCCCAGATGGCTGTCTTCCTCTTCACCGATGGGCGTTTCGAGCGAAATCGGCTCGCGCGCGATTTTGAGGATCTTCCGCACTTTATCCAGCGGCAAATCCATGCGTTCGGCGATTTCTTCCGGCAACGGCTCGCGGCCGAGCTTCTGCACGAGATGTCGCGACGTGCGAATGAGCTTGTTGATCGTTTCGATCATGTGGACCGGAATCCGGATCGTCCTCGCCTGGTCAGCGATGGCCCGCGTGATCGCCTGGCGGATCCACCAAGTCGCATAGGTGCTGAATTTGTAGCCGCGTTTGTACTCGAATTTGTCCACGGCTTTCATCAGGCCGATGTTGCCCTCTTGAATCAGATCCAGGAACTGTAAACCCCGGTTCGTGTACTTCTTGGCGATGCTGACCACCAAGCGCAGATTCGCTTCTACTAGTTCAGCCTTACCCCGCTTGACCTTTTCTTCCGCCACATCGAGGTGCTTGACGGCATCCTTGATGTCTTCGGCTGGAACCAGCGCTTCTTCTTGTTCTAGCTGGCTGATCTTAGCCTTGGCGGCTTGATATATTTTCTTGATATCCTGAAGCGTCTCTTCCGAGACCCCCGTTTTTCGTTTGACGGCCATGAAATCCTGCCGAGTCCGGCACAATTTCTTGAGCAGCTCCGCCCCCGATTCTCCGCCGACTCCGATCCGCCGCTGGCAGCTCATCACCTCGCGCTCAGCCGTCCGAATCTGGACGGCCAGATCGCGCACACGTTGCACCATCCGCTCTTTGAGCACCCCGTGGAGATTCACGGACTCGATTTTGTCCACGACCTGCTGGCGCACCACGTCGAATTGCTTCTTAAACTTCTTCTGCTCCATCGAATCGGCGCCGACATGCTTCCCTTTTTCGACCAACGCCTTCAGCGCGAGCGACACCTTGCGAACCGCGTTGAGGGCGTCCAACGTCTTGACGCGCAGTTCTTCATAATCACGTTCGACCGGCTGTTGATCTTCCTCAAACTCCTCCTCCTGCTCTTGCACCGGCACGATCTCGCGCACATCGATCGTGGCATCTTTGAGCTGATCCCGCAGGTTCAGGACGAACTCGATCGTCATCGGCATGCCGTAAATTACCGATGCGATATCTTTCTTGCCCTCTTCGATCCGCTTCGCGATCTCGATTTCCCCTTCGCGGCTGAGCAGTGCCACGCTGCCCATTTCCTTGAGGTAGAGACGCACCGGATCGTCGGTGCGACTCAATGCGCCCGGCGTCAGGTCGATCGGTTTTTCGTTCTCCTCTTCGGACTCCGCCTCCATATCCTCGCCATCGTCGCCGATCTCGCCGTTTTCCGACCGTTTCCCAAGACGGTCCCCATCCGACGCATCGACGATTTCAATGTCCATCTCGCCGAACATCGTCATGATGCTGCCGAATTGGTCTGACGACACGACTTCAGCCGGCAAGGTGCTGTTGAGTTCGTCATATGTCAGGAAGCCCTTTTCCTTCCCGATCGCAATCAGTTTTTTCACCTCTCCGAGCAATTCCTGTTTCGGCATGACTACTCCTTCACCAAGGACACCGCTCCGGCTGATGATGCACCGGCTTTTCGGATCCGCCATTCGTTGATTTGTACGTTCAGCATCCGTGCTTCTTCCACCTGTCCACCCCGCTCAGCAGTTTTTAACCGGGCAATGAGGTCTCGGAGGATTTGCTCCGACCATTTCCGGTCGAGACCGCCGAGACAACCCTTGATATGCGCCGCCACGTCGTCGAAATGATCGTCCCGAACCAAGAATTCCGTCGCAAGGGCACCGCAGTCAGGATCACCCACCGCCGCGTCCAGGAACGACCCGAGACCGATGCGCCCATCTCGTTCCAGGTGAACCAGCGCTAACTCCACGAGCTTGCGGCAGGGCTCCACGGTGAAAGCCTCAGGCCGCAGACGCCGGATGTCGGCGGGCGACAACTTGCCATGCAACAACAGCAAAGTGAGATCCCGCTCTTCCGGCGCCCCTTTGAACAAAGCCGAAACGGCGGCTCCGTGCGTGGCTTGCGCACGCGATGCCGGAGCTTGTTCAAGCCCGACCATGAGCGTTGGATAGCGTTCGATCAAACGAGATTGGCTGACCCCCAACCGTTCCGCCACGACTCTGATTCGCTCCTCCCGCTCGATCGGGTGCTCGCTCTTTTGCAGAATGCGCAACACATCATCCACACTGCGGATACGGCTTTCCAGTGACCCGGACTCAGCCCGCCTGATCGTGTGGTCCAACGCATAATCCAGAAGACTCGGCGCGGCGGCTTCCAGTCGCGCAAACGCACCCGCTCCTTCTTTTCGCACAAAGGTGTCGGGGTCCTCTCCAACCGGCAATGTAATGACTTTAACGCCCAATCCGCTGTTTACAAAAAGATCCAACCCTCTCAGCGCGGCCCGCACGCCCGCCGCGTCGGGATCAAAGAGCAGGACGACATGGTCGGCGAACCGTCTCAAGGCTTGGACATGTTCAGGGGTCAAGGCGGTGCCTAGCGTCGCCACCGTATGCTCCAACCCCGCTTGATGAAGCGCGATCGCGTCGAAATAGCCCTCCACGATGATGGCGGTCTTGGTCCGAACAATCGCCTCACGCGCCTGGTCGAACGCAAAGAGCGTCTGCCCCTTTTTGAAGAGGGGCGTATCGGGAGAATTGAGATATTTGGGCATACCGTCGCCCAACACACGTCCGCCGAACCCCACTACACGTTTGCGCAGGTCGGTGATGGCAAACATGACCCGGCCGCGAAACCGATCGTAGAAACCGGATCCGCCGTCTCGAGCGACCACGAGGCCTGCGGCGGCCAGATCGCCATGGGCAAACCCCTGCTTGATGAGTACCTTGAGCAAGCCGTCCCATTCGGCCGGGGCAACACCGATTCCAAATCGGTCGATTGTCGAAGGCTGAATCCCCCGCCTCTCCAAATACTCCCGCCCGGCCACGCCGACCCGTGCGTCGCGCAGATTGTGAGCAAACCACGCGGCGGCGGCCTGATTGAGCCGCTCGATTCTTTTCGCCTGCCCCGCGTGAGGACCTGGATCGGCACCCCTTTCCGCCACCTCGACCCCCACCTTCCGGCCGAGATCTCGCACCACCTCCGGAAAACTGGCCCCGGTGATGCGTATGAGAAACGTGAATACGTTCCCGCCCGCTCCGCAACCGAAACAATGGAAGATTTGCTTGGAGGGGCTGACCGTAAACGATGGCGACTTCTCCTGGTGAAACGGGCACAAACCCTTGAGATTCTGGCCTGCTTTGGTCAAGGACACATGATGGCCCACGATGTCGGTTATATCGATCCGACCCTTGATTTGCTCAATGATGTCGTCGGAAATCAAACCCTGACCCACGAGAGTCGCGACTCCTACATTCCCGCCGCACACGACCAGACGAGTCGGTTATGAAGTGATGGAAAAAATTGACCGGTCAGTCTATCAGACGGTTTGAAAATCTGTCAATTCGAGAGCGCCCAATCAGCCTGGCGGCCAGCCCATGGATCTCCCGCCTGCCACATGAAAATGCAGGTGAAACACCGTTTGGCCGCCGTCCCGCCCCGTATTGACGACGACCCGATACCCTGACTCGGCCAAGCCCTTCATTTTCGCAACTTTCGAGCAAGTCAGCAGAAGACGACCCAACAAGACCTGGTCCTGTTCACTGCACTCCTGTATGGCCGCCACGTGCTTTTTCGGAATAATGAGCGTATGGACCGGTGCCTGCGGATGAATGTCGTCAAATGCCATGGTCTGGTCGTCTTCAAACACTACCTTGGCAGGAATCTTCTTCTCCGCAATCCTGCAAAACAGACAGTCACTCATCGCTACCTCAACCGATACAGGTCAGAACGCTCCATATCACATCAGCTCAAATCAACCACTCCATTGAGCCGTGCGCCTTGATGTTTGACTTTTGGCCACTCGTATTGTGAAGGTTATTTCTCCGCTCTCACACCAGACTTACCAAACCGCCTGCCTAATTCCCGATAGATGTCCTGAAGCGCCACATCGTGATAACCCAGCACCATCAACGTATGAAACAACAAGTCGGCCGTTTCGTAAATGATTTCGTCTTTCTTGCCGCCTTTCGAGGCCAGCAACACTTCGCCCGCCTCTTCCATCACTTTCTTGAGAATCCGATCCTGGCCTCCCTCGAACAGCTTCGTCGTGTAGGACCCCGCCTGTGGATGGGTGCGGCGATCTCGGATAGTCCGCAAAACCGCTTCGAGGATGCCGCCTTCCGCATCCTGTGTCTTGGTCCCGTTGATCCGGCCTTGTTCGTCGAGCCTGGAAAAGAAACAGGCCCGCTCGCCTGTGTGGCACGTCGGTCCGGCCGCTTGGGCCTTGACCAAGATCGTGTCGCAATCGCAGTCGATGAACAGTTCCTTCACATGAAGCTTGTGGCCGGATGTTTCCCCCTTCTCCCAGAGTTTGTTGCGCGACCGGCTCCAGAAGTGGACGCTCTTCGTGGCGAGCGTCTTGGCGATGGCCTCCTGATTCATGTAGCCCAGCATCAGCACCGACCCGTCCAGCCAATCCTGCACCACAGCCGGAAGGAAACCTCGCTCATCGAGCTTGAACTGATCGGTCGGTGATTGGCTCATCTGCTCATGCCGCCTGCGATGCGAAATCCGATCGCACGGGGATCCCGCGCTCCCTCAAATACGCCTTTGCCTGCGGAATCGTGAAGGTTCTGAAATGAAAAATAGACGCAGCCAAGACTGCATCCGCCTTGCCCGTCACAAACCCTTCGTACAGATGCTCCAACGTTCCGACTCCGCCTGACGCGATTACGGGAACCGACACCCGATCCGACACGGCGGCCGTAAGGCCAAGGTCGTAGCCGCTCTGCCGGCCGTCCTGATCCATGCTGGTCAATAAGATTTCGCCCGCCCCATAGTCTTCCATTCGCTTTGCCCACTCCACGGCATCCAGGCCTGTCGGCCTGCGCCCGCCATGCGTGAATACTTCCCATCTGTTCGCGACGGACCCGCGCTTGGCGTCAATGGCCACGACAATGCATTGCGTACCGAATCGCTGAGCCGCCTCCTTCACAAACTCAGGCCGTTCCACCGCCGCCGTATTGATGCTCACCTTGTCCGCTCCGGCATTCAATAAGCTCCGGACATCATCGAGCGTACGCACACCGCCACCGACCGTCACCGGCATGAACACACATGCGGCCGTACGCTCGACCACATCGATAATCGTGTTCCGGTTTTCATGCGAGGCCGTGATGTCGAGAAAACAGAGTTCGTCCGCCCCCTCACGATCGTACGCGGCCGCCACCTCGACCGGATCTCCCGCGTCCCGAAGCGCGACAAAACTGACACCCTTGACCACACGGCCGTCCTTGACATCCAGACAGGGAATGATGCGTTTCGTCAACATCTATAACCGGTTAGGGGTGATTAGTACGGCGTGAGGCGAGTCCCTCAATAGCCTCTGCTTACACCTTACCCTTCACTCCTTACTCCTTACCGAGCGCCGCAAGTGCGGCGCGAAAATCCAGCTTTCCATCATACAGCGCTTTGCCCACGATCGCCCCTTCGATCCGAGGCCCGAGCGATCGGACAGCCAACAGATCCTCGACTCGGCTGATCCCTCCCGACGCAATGACCGGGAACGACGAATTGGCCACGACCTCCTTCAGGGCGGGAATGTTCGGCCCGCTCAGCATGCCGTCGCGCGAAATATCCGTGTAGATCACCGCACCGATCGCATAACCCGACACCTCTTTCAGCAGATCGACTGCGCTCACATCCGACACCGCCGTCCAGCCCTTCACGGCCACTTTGCCGCCACGCGCATCGAGGCCCAAAAGAATCCGGCCAGGAAACTCCCGGCTGGCCTGCTCGAGAAACGCCCGATCCGTGAGCGCAGCCGTACCAAGCACCACGCGTGACACCCCGGCGTGCAGATACCGCCGCACGGTGTCGATGGTCCTGATCCCTCCGCCCACCTGAACATCGACGCTTACTGCCTTCATCACGGATTCGATCTGTGGCAGGTTGCGCGGCTCGCCGTCCACCGCGCCGTTCAGATCCACGACATGGATTATCCGTGCGCCACCCTCCTGCCAATTTCGCGCCACTGCCTGAATATCGTCCGAATAGACCGTTTCCGCTGCCATATCGCCCTGGCGCAGCCGTACACAGCGTCCATCCTTCAAGTCGATCGCCGGAATAACCAACACGATATTATTCCCTTCTCACGCCGAACGGAAA
>DKBD01000109.1 GCA_002451055.1 Nitrospira sp. UBA6909
GATGCGCGCGGCGATCAACTGCGCTCTGGCCAATCGGCAGATCATCACGCATCTTGTCAGGCAGGTATTCGCCGATTTGCTGCCGCAGGCGACCCTCTCGTTGCTCTACGACGTCTCCCATAACACGTGCAAAGTCGAAGAGCATGTTCTCGACGGAACACCGACCCGCCTCTTCGTCCATCGCAAGGGAGCCACGCGGGCCTTCGGCCCAGGCCATCCAGATCTCCCCACGTCGCTTCGCGAGGTGGGGCAGCCGGTTCTGATCGGGGGCACGATGGGTACGGCCTCGTACGTGCTCGCGGGAACGAAGGAGAGCATGGCGCTGGCCTACGGGTCCGCCTGTCACGGGGCGGGACGCAGTATGAGCCGGCACCAAGCTCTGCGGCAGTGGCATGGCCGCGAGGTCGTGAAGGACTTGGCCGGCCGGGGGATTCTGATCCGCACCCCGTCGATGCGAGGCGTTGCCGAAGAAGCGCCCGGCGCCTACAAGGATGTCAGCGAGGTGGTCGACGCGGCGGACGAAGCCTGCTTGGCAAAGAAAGTAGCCAGGCTGGAACCGCTCGTGTGCATCAAGGGGTAGCGTCTGATTCATTGACACGAACCACTCTGTGACATGAAAGACCGTCTTGTTCTCGGCACTCTCCTGCTCGTGATTCATTCGTTCGCGTCGTTCCTGGTGTTTCTCTATTGCCACATCAATACGGAGAGTCAGGCTGTGTTCGTCTATTTTCTCTTCTTCGTCGTCGACGCTCCGACCGTTCCCCTGGCGTTCGAGATTGAAGGGCACATCGGGCTCCTCTCGGATCTTACCGACAGATGGACCGACTTGTGGTATTACGGACACCAAGGAGTCAACCTGAGGGCCTTTATCCTGACGGCCGTATTCGGCGGTCTTCATTGGTTTACGATCGGGATCTTGATGAGTTACGTATTCAGGTGGATCCAAAAACGATTACACCGCCGGCCGGCGTAGCAGTTCACGGCAATACGATATAACTCGTAATAGAAATGAGGGAAACCATGTCCGCACGAACCCTGCTCGCTGCGCTCTTGCTGGTCCTGTCCTGTTGGTCCGTGGCGTCTGTCGGCTTTGGTCAGGAAAGGGACGAGAAGGCGCTACGGGAATACTACGATTTACAGGAGGGCCGGCGTCTCTATGAACAATATTGCCGCTTCTGTCATGGCGAACAAGGGAAGGGCAAGGCCTACGACCAGGTCACCCCTCCGCCGGCAGATCTCACAACTTCCGCCGTCCAGGGAAAGTCGGATGCGGAGCTGGCAAATATCATTCACGAAGGGGAGCCGGGATCGCCGATGGGAGCCTGGAAGTGGGCGTTATCCGAGAGCGATAAGCAGAACGTTCTGCTCTATATCCGATCATTGGCGCGATGAGCAAAACGGGAAGTACAGGCCGTCTCGCAATGTGACCACCGGGAGGAGAGACACATGACCAATCTGGAAAAGCGAAAAAAGATCATCCCCTGGATCGATCCGGAGGAACGAGTCACCGTCCATTTTCTCGACGAGCGGGATCTGACTGCGGAGATAACAGGATCCAGCGACGAGCTGGTGGATCTTTCGATTGAAACCCACGTCCCCCACATGAGGCAACGGATTTCCGTTCCCCTCAGCCTCACGGAGGTGTCAGAAGACCTCAGCCACTACACAAGAGACCCCGAGCGCCCCTTCAAACGGCGTCGGCTGATGCTGGTCGTCAATGAGAAACGGCCGGCCGTTATTTATTAAGACAGATCCGCCTCTTTCTCGCCCTTTGGTCATTGCCGCAGGCATTTCTTCCGATCAATTCGTCTGCAGCGACTGTTGAATCCATCGGGCCTCCTCCACGTGCGCCCTCAACATCGGCAAAGTCCTATAGGTCCAATGCAGTACGTCCGAATCTTCCAACGTTTGCATGGCCTCCTCGAATTCCTCCACGTCGATCTGATGATCCCGAAGGATGTATTGCATGTACGTCCGATCAAAGGCGTGACCGGACAGTTGGGTAAATTCTTTGATTTTCTGCTTGTGCTCGTCGCTCAACGCCGAGGGGAGAGTGACACCCTTCTCGGCCGCCAATTCCTCTACCTCCTTGAGCAGTTTCTTGTGGGTAGTGATCATATGGTCCGCGAATTGCGTCACACGTATGTTGGCTGCCCGCCCATCAGCCAGCAGAGCCAGTGAGATGTGGGCCTGCTGCTCCTCCGCCGTCTTCTTGAGAAACGCTTGGGTGTGCGGCTTGAGTTCTTGTTTGACTTCTTGCGCCCCTGCGACCGGAATAACAGCCGCTGCAGCGACCACGGCCAAGCTGATGACGATTGTCCGAATCATGTGCTCCTCCTTGTGGAAATCTCGATGATGTGGATCTTCACTTCTGCAGAAGAGGTGCCATATGATCGACATAGGGCTTGGAAGGTCGGATCGACTTAACATCGCCGCGTTAGGGGAAGCTCTCTCCATTGTCTCGATGTTCGTGCGCACTATGGGTGGGGAGTTACGCGGCAGGAGAAGCCCTCGTCTCTGTTGCCAATTTCCTCATTCGGTCACATGAGATATAGGCGACACCTCGCCGAATCGTGGCTTCGTGCGTCGGCGGGTGACGGCGGCCTGCATATCTTGCGGCATGATACCCCCCTCAGGCGAGTCGGAGATTACCCTGTTCGGACAGCCATGAACCAATACACTACCGCACAACCAGAAGGTGATCATCCGTGAGCTGGAAGACATTGGGACTGCTTCTTAGTGTGATCGTTTTCTTACCGCTTGCGAATCTCCTTTTCAGCATTTTTCCCCCGTCCTTCAAAACCATTGACGACCCCGGACGGCAGGGCTTGCCGTACGAACATGTGTCGTTCCCAACATCGGATGGGTTGACCATCCGAGGGTGGTTCATTCCTGCAGCCGCCGACGGTTCGACCGGCAAGAAGGCAACCATTCTCGTGGGACACGGCTACCCGTTCAACAAAGCGAATATTCTACGCCATGGGGTGTTCCTGCATTCCAGATTCCATCTGCTCTTCTTTGACTTCCGATATTTCGGGGAAAGTGACGGAGCCTATACCACAGCCGGGTTGCTGGAGACACGCGATGTGGAGGCGGCGGTCGCCTACTTGACGCAGCGAGAGGATGTCGATCCTCAACGGATCGGGGCGCTCGGATTCTCCATGAGTGCGGCGGCGTTTATCCTGACCCGATCTTCCGGCATTCACGCGATCGCGGCTGACAGCAGCTATGCCTCTCTCGAACTGGTGGTAGGACGACAATTTTTCTTCCTGCCAGGCCCCCTCAAATGGCCCTTTGTGACGATGACAACGCTCTGGGCCCGTCTCTTGCTAGGTCTGGACGTGACACAGGCGGCGCCGACGGAAGCGGTGCGAATGTTACGCGCTCCCCTGCTGTTGATTCATGGGGATGCCGATTCGCAAATTCCCGCCTCCCACACGAGGGAGATTGCCGCCAATGCAGACCCCTCGTTGACGGAGCTCTGGATCGTGCCCGGGGCGGACCACGGACAGGCGCATGCGCAGGAAGGAGCCCGGTACGAAGCCCGCGTCATGCAGTTTTTCCTTCAGCACCTGTCCGACGAAGCGCCGGATGCCGGCAATACACCATGATGCTATGGGCTCGATACCAAGCTCTCAAAATGATGGAATGCCCTCGACATTGCCTGTTCATCGAGCACCGAGATGACGAGGCCCATTCCGGTCTCCGAAACATCATGATAAAGGAATGGGATCCCTTCGTCTCGACGGGTCGAATGAACAAGGATCTCGAATGGGCGACCAACACCGCACGATGACCATGCACCACCTTGTCGAAAAGACCGAACAAAACCATCGCCTGCTCTGGGAAGCCTATCCTGCATGGGCCCAGTTTAGTTGGCTCTATTTGATGAGCGCCCTGACCGCGCTACGCGGGGCATTGTTGTTCCGGTTTGGCGTGGATGGTTGGCAGATGTGGATCGT